>NZ_BAABAC010000005.1:57840-346993 GCF_039537225.1 Nocardioides ginsengisoli | reverse complement strand
CCCGGGGCCTCTTCTGGTGCGCGCCAGGCTCAGAGACCCATGTCCTTCGCGATGATCGTCTTCATGATCTCCGAGGTGCCGCCGTAGATGCGGTTGACCCGGTTGTCGGCGTAGAGCCGGGCGATCGGGTACTCGTTCATGAAGCCATAGCCCCCGTGCAACTGGAGGCAACGGTCGATGACCCGGTGCGCGACCTCGGTGCAGAAGAGCTTCGCCGACGCTGCCTCGGCGGGCGTCAGCTCGCCGGCGTCGAGCGCCTCGAGCGTCCGGTCCACGACGGCCTGCGCCGCATCGACCTCCGCCTTGCAGGCGGCCAGCTCGAACTTGGTGTTCTGGAAGGACGCGACGCTCTTGCCGAAGACCGTCCGTTCCTGGACGTACTGCTGGGCGAAGCGGACTGCCGCGGCGGCCTGGGCGTAGGCCCCGGCCGCGATGCCCCAGCGCTCGGAGGCCAGGTTCTTGCCGAGGTAGGAGAAGCCCTGGTTCTCCTCGCCGAGCAGGTCCTCCACGGGGACCTTCACGTCGACGAACGAGAGCTCGGCGGTGTCCTCGACCCGCAGGCCGAGCTTGTCGAGCTTGCGACCCACGGTGTAGCCGGGCAGCGAGGTGTCGACCGCGAACAGCGAGAGCCCGAACCGGCGATCGTCATCGCGCGCCGGGCTGGTGCGCGCGGCGACGATCACCCGGTCGGCAAGCACGCCCCCGGTGATGAAGGTCTTCGCCCCGTTGAGGACGTAGTGCGTGCCGTCCTCGGAGAGCTTGGCGGTGGTGCGGATGCCGGCCAGGTCCGACCCGGTGCCGGGCTCGGTCATCGCCAGTGCCCACATCTCCTCGCCCGTCGCGAACTTGGGCAGGAAGCGCTTGCGTTGCTCGTCGTCGGCCAGCATGAGGACGTAGGGCAGCGCCAGCAGCACGTGCACGTTGGTGCCGAGCGTGACGCCGGCGCGGGTGCTCTCCTCGTACTGGACGAGCAGGAACTTGTGGCTGTCGATGCCCGCCCCGCCGAACTCCTCGGGGATGGTGATGCCGAACAGCCCCAGCTCGCCCATCTTCGTGTAGAGCTCGCGTGGCACGATGCCGGCGGCGAACCACTCGTCGGTGTGGGGCACGACCTCGGCCTCGATGAACGAGCGGAGGGTCTGGCGGAAGGACTCGTGGTCCTCGTTGAACACAGTACGGCGCATGGCTGTCTTTCCTGGATGGGATGCGGTCAGGCCCGGACGCGACCGCGGTCGCCGGCCTCGGCGTCCCACGCCGCCGCCGACAGGCCGCGGGTGCGGACCAGGTCCTTGTTGACCCGCTCGGTCGGGGTCTTGGGCAGGGAGTCGACGACCTCGATATAGCGAGGAACCGCGAAGCGCGGCAGGTCGGCGGTCAAGAACCGATGAAGCTCCTGGGGGTCGATCGTGTGGCCCTCCTTGGGCACCACGAGCGCCGCGACGTCCTCCTCGCCCAGCGCGGACGGGACGCCGATCGCAGCGGCGGTCAGCACGTCGTCGTGGCGGCACATGGCCATCTCGACCTCCCAGGCGGAGACGTTCTCTCCCCGCCGGCGGATCGAGTCCTTGAGCCGACCGATGTAGTAGAGGAAGCCGTCCTCGTCCGCCTTCATCCGGTCACCGGTGTGGAACCAGAGGTTCCGCCAGGCGGCGATCGTCGCCTCCGGCTTGGCCCAGTAGCCCGCCATCATGATGTTCGGGACCTTGGGGCGGACCACGAGCTCGCCGACCTCGCCGACCGGCACGGGCCGATCGTCGGCGTCGACCAGGAGCGCCTCGATCTCGTCGACCGGCTTGCCGATCGACCCGACGCGGCGGTCGTCGAGGCTGTTCATCGTCATGCCCAGCGCCTCGGTCATGCCGTACATCTCCAGCAAGGTGACGCCGAAGCGCTCCTCGAAGGCCTCGTGGATCGCCGCCGGCGCTGCGCCACCGAGGCCGATCACCGCCGGGTTGTCGGCGTCGTCGGCCTTGGGCTCGGCGCCCCAGAGCAGCGACAGCATCGTGCCGAGGTAGGCGAAGTAGGTCGCGTCGGCGGCACGGACGTCGTCCCAGAAGCTGCTCACGCTGAACCTGCGGGCGAGTGCGACGCGGCCCCCGGCAATGAGGGCGGCGACCACGTACGACCGGGCGTCGGAGTGGAAGAGCGGCTCGGGTGTGTAGACGGTCTGACCGGGCTGCATGCCCATCGACCGCATGCCGATGGAGGCCCACGCGACGTGGTACCTCTGCGGCAGCAGCACGCCCTTGGAGGGCCCCGTGGTGCCGGAGGTGTAGATCATCGTGGCGATCTCGTCCTCACGCGGCAGCGGGACCTCCGCGTCCCTCCCGAGCGCCAGGACCTCGTCGTAGGTGTGGTGCGGGACGTCCTCGCCGCACGGAGCGACGTCCTCGTCGGGGTCCACCACGATGACGACCTGCGGCGGAGCCGGCATCACGGCGGCGACCTGCCGCAGATACTCCGGCTGACCGATGAGCACGCGCGGCGCGCAGTCGCTGACCAGGTACTGGAGGTGCGCGCCCTTGGCCTCGCTGTTGATCGGTACGTCGATGACACCGGCGGCGTTGACGCCGAGCCAGGTCGAAACGGCCTCGAACCGGTTGTCCATCACGATGACGGCGCGGTCGCCGCGCTCCAGCCCGAGAGCCGTCAGGCCCGCGGCGAACCCGCGGACGGCGTCATGGAGCTCCGAACGGGTGTAGTCGCGACCGTCGACCAACAGGACCGGCGCGTCGGGCGACTGGGCGGCCTGGTCCTGCAGCCGGGAGTAGACGGTCTCGTTACCCATGGATCTCAATCCTCACGTCAAGGATGCACATGGGCGCCATGCAAACGCACCCTGTGGGTCGGGGCGCGATCGCCGCCCGCGAAGCCACCCGGTTGGGGGACTCACGCGGACGAGAGCCGGACGGCCGCCTTAACACACGTTTAGCATCCGGCGCCAGCGAGGGGATCCCCCATCCGGGCGTCGCTGTTGTCCACGTCACGCGGCGGGCCCGGTCAGCGACCTACGTTCGCGGCGTCGCACGAGCCCTGACGTGGAGGAAACATGACTTCGATCAACGACGACGGCTTCACCATCGCCGACCCCGCGCTGTGGGTCGACGGCCCGCCGCACGCGACCTTCGAGGAGATGCGCGGCAAGTGCCCGGTGCACCGCTCCCCCGGCGTCCCCGGCGTCCCCGAGGCCCGGGGGTTCTGGTCGATCACCCGCGCGGAGGACATCGCGAAGGTCAGCCGCGACTGGAAGACCTTCAGCTCCCACCGCGACGGCGCGACCGACCTGACGTGGGACGGCATGCCCGAGGACCTCAAGGAGCAGTCCAAGCTGGACATGATCAACCTCGATCCGCCGCGGCACGACCGGCTCAAGCAGCTCTTCCTCGCGGGCTTCACCCAGGAGCGCATCGCCGCCGAGGAGCACGCGGTCCTCGAGGCGGTCACCAACGTCCTCGACCGGCTCGACGGCCAGGAGACGTGCGACCTCGTCAACGACATCTCCAAGCCGATCGTCGCGCGGGTGATCCACGGCTTCATGGGCATCCCCGAGGAGGACGACGCCCGTTGGATCCACAACATGAGCCGCTACATCGCCCTCGACGACCCGCACTACAACCCGGGTGGCCTCGAGGAGTGGATCAACGTGTTCATCCCCGACCTGATGGAGCAGTGCTTCGCCCTGCTCGAGGAGCGGAAGGCCGACCTCGGCGACGACCTGATCAGCATCCTGATCGAGGCCGAGGTCGAGGGCGACAAGCTCAGCGACGAGGAGATCATCGCGGGCATGCTGCTGCTCTTCGCAGCCGGCAACGACTCCACCATGGCGACCTTCACCAGCGCGATGATCGCGCTGATGCAGAACCCCGAGGAGCGCCGGAAGGTGCTCGACGACCTGTCGCTGGTGCCGAGCGCCGTCGAGGAGGCGCTGCGGATGTTCCCCGCGTTCACCCTGATGCGTCGTACGGCGACCAAGGACGTCGAGCTCAACGGAGCCGAGATCAAGGAGGGTGACTCGGTCGTCCTGTGGTACCCGTCCGCCAACCGCGACGAGTCCAAGTACGACGACCCGCACCGGTTCGACGTGACCCGCAACCCCGAGCACCAGGCCTTCGGCGCCGGCGGCCGCCACTTCTGCCTCGGCAACGCGCTGGCCCGCCTCGAGCTGCGGGTCATGCTCCAGGAGACGCTGTCGCGCTACCCGCAGATGGAGATCGCCGGCGACGCGCCGTTCGCCGAGTCCTACTTCGTCAACCAGCGCCTCACCCTGCCGGTCCGCCTCGGCCCCCGCGCGTCCTGACCCCCAACCACGGAACAGAAAGCGAACGCATGTCTGACACCACCGCAGGAACCAAGACGTACGACGTGGCCGTGCTCGGCTGTGGCCTGATGGGCGCCGCACTGGCCCGCAACTTCGCCGCGCAGGGCCTCAGGACGGCTGCCTGGAACCGGTCGCCGGACAAGGCCGAGGCGCTCGCGCCCGACGGCGTGACCCCGGTCCGCGACATCGCCGACGCCGTGCGCGACGCCAGGCTCGTGGTCGCCTGCACCTCGACGTACGGCACGACCAAGACCTCGCTCGAGGGCACCACCGACTGGGCGGGCACGACGCTGGTCAACATCGGCACGGGCACCCCCGGCGAGGCCGAGGACATGCAGGCCTGGGCGACCGCCCGCGGTGCGCGCTACCTCGACGGCGCGATCCTCTGCTACCCGCAGCAGGTGGGCACCGGGGAGGGCATGATCCTCTACTCCGGATCGCCGGAGGCCTGGGCCGAGCACGAGCAGGTCCTGATGACGCCGGGTCCCTACTCGGCGCTCGTCTCGGACAACGTCAAGGCGGCCAGCGTCCTGGACGCCGCGGTCGTCGGTGGCTTCTACTCGGCCGCGTTGAACGCGTACGTCGAGGCCGCGACCTACGCCTTCTCCCAGGGCATCGACCCGGAGACCCTCAACGCGATCAGCGAGATGACGTTCCAGGTCATCGCCGCGACCGGCAAGGAGTGCGTGGCCGCGATCGCGAGCGACCAGCACGAGACCGACACGGCCTATCTCGGCACCTACGCCGACGGGTGCCGCGCGACGCTCGGCGTCATGCAGGAGGCGGGCTTCAAGGCGCGCCTGCTGGAGGCGGCCGTGGCGAACCTGACCGAGGCGCAGGAGGCCGGGCTGGGCGGCCTGGGCTTCTCGGCGCTCACGAAGGTGACCCGCACGAGCGTCTGAGCGTCACGTCGAGGCTCCGAGAACACCGAGCCCCGGACCGCCGACCCACCCACCTGGGGGGTCTTGCGCTCGCGATCTCGCGGCGCACGGGCGGTCCGGGGCTCTACTCGACTCCATGGGAAAGACTCTGATCCTCGGCGCCACCGGAAACCTGGGCGGTCTCACTGCCGCCCACCTGCATCGGAGCGACCCGCAGTCGCTGCGGGTCGCGACCAGTCGAGAGGCCGGCCTGCGCCGCCTCGACCGCCGGTTCCCCGATGCCGAGGCCGTCGTGTGCGACTGGAACGTCGAGGCCAGCCTGGTCGAGGCGATGGACGGCGTCAGCAAGGTGCTGGTCGTGACCCCCGACATCGTCACCGACGAGTCCGTCGTCACCCCCAACGTCATCCGTGCCGCCCGGGAGGCGGGCACGGTCGAGCTGCTCGTGCGCCTGCTGGGGATGCCACCGGGCTTCACGCTCGAGCAGGCCGACCCGGCGTACGTCGCGGCGCGCTGCGGCGCCGGCCTGCACGTCGTCGCCAAGCCGCTCCTCGACGCCAGCGGCCTCCCTGTCTGCTACGTCAACGCCCCTGCGTGGATCATGTTCAACCTCCCGTCCTTCGTGGCGACGGACGTCAAGGCCAACCGCCGCATCGCGATGCCGGCGAGCACCGACTGCCCCCGCATGTGGGTGTCGGAGGGTGACATCGCCGAGATCCTGGCGAAGGTCCTGTCGGCGGACCCGGCCCAGCACGTCGGGCAGGAGTACGTGCTCACCTCGCCCGACCGGCATGACTACGCCGGTCTCGCGGAGGTGTTCACCGACGTCCTCGGCGAGACCGTCACCTACGTCGACGACGACCAGCCGCTGCGCGAGGCGATGGGGGCGTCCTTCGACCAGCTGATGACCTATCTCAGCCACGAGACCGGGTCGTACGCCGGAGTCCGGCATGTCGACACCATCACCCGGATGCTCGGCCGGCCGGCGGAGACGCTGGCCGACTACATCACCGCCCACAAGGAGTACTTCCAGTGACCACGATCCACCCCGTCCCCGCCCGGCGCGACCACATCGAGGGCAGGAACCTCCGGCCGATGCCGATGTGGCCGGCCGAGATGATGCCGCGTCCGATCGCGAGCAACCGCAACGCCGTCTGGTACGCCGGCGAGGACATCACGACCTGCGTCTACGAGTCCGACGACGGCTCGGTCGCCTTCACCGACCTGCCCTACGACGAGCACGTGCACATCCTCAGCGGCACCGCGATCCTGACCTCGACCGACGGGCGGGTCGACACCTACGGCCCCGGCGACTGGTTCCTGGCGCCCAAGGGCTGGTCCGGCACCTGGGAGATGACCGGCGGCTATCGCGAGCTCATCGTCTTCCACACCGCCTCACTCCTCGCCGCCGCCGAGACGTGGGGAATCGACGGCTGAGCCTGGGCCGAGCGTCCTCGCGAGCCCGAGTCCCCCAGCCGGGTGTGCGCCGTCGGGGAACCGGGTCACGGCGGGCGCACCGTCCTACTTTCGACGGGAGCCTCGCCCGAAGACCACTCAGACAAGGAACGCACATGAAGACGACTGCAGCCGTTTTGACCGAGGTCGGCAAGCCGTTCGAGATCGTCGAGCTGGAGCTCGACGGCCCGCAGGAGGGCGAGGTCCTCGTCCGCTATGTCGCGGCCGGCCTGTGCCACTCCGACCTGCACCTCATGAAGGGCGACTTCCCGTCCCGTCTCCCGATCGTCGGAGGCCACGAGGGAGCCGGCGTCGTCGAGGAGGTCGGCCCGGGCGTGACGAAGGTGAAGCCCGGCGACCACGTCCTGGTCAGCTTCATCCCCAGCTGCGGGGAGTGCCGCTGGTGCCGCACCGGTCACCAGAACCTCTGCGACCTGGGCGAGTTCCTGCTCGACGGCCAGCTGCCGGACGGCACCTTCCGGTTCCGCCTGGGCGACGAGGACGCCGGCGGCATGTGCTCCGTCGGGTCCTTCTCGCAGTACGGCACCCTCTCCCAGCACTCGGTGATCAAGGTCGACGAGTCGCACCCGCTGGAGAAGGCCGTGCTGGCCTCGTGCGGCGTCCCGACCGGCTGGGGCACCGCCGTGAACGCGGCTGGCGTCTCGGTCGGGGACACGGCCGTCATCTACGGCGCCGGGGGCGTCGGCATCAACGCCGTGCAGGGCGCGGCGGCGGCGGGGGCGAAGTACGTCGTCGTGGTCGACCCGGTCGAGTTCAAGCGCGACACGGCCCTGGCGCTGGGCGCGACCCACGCCTTCGCCGACGCGGACACCGCGTTCGAGGCGGTCTGGGAGATGACCCACGGCCAGGGCGCCGAGCGGGCGATGGTGATCACGGGCGACGTCAGCCCCGAGGTCGTCACGCAGGCGTTCAACGTCGTCGGCAAGGCCGGCACGATCGCCATCACGGCGATGGGCCCGTGGGACGACCTGAGCGTGCAGCTCCCGGCGGCTCAGCTCGCCATGTACCAGAAGACGGTCAAGGGCTGCATCTTCGGCCAGTTCAACCCGCAGTACGACGTGCCGAGGTTGCTCGGTCTCTATCAGAGCGGCCTCCTCAAGCTCGACGAGCTGGTGACCCAGGAGTACAAGCTGGAGGACGTCAACCAGGGCTACGAGGACCTCCTCGCCGGCAAGCTCATCCGGGGCGTCATCCGCTTCGACTGAGCCTCCACCAGACCCGGCGCGGTGCGGGCGTCCCGAGGCCCCGCACCGCGCCGTTCCCAGCTCTCAGGCCGATCGCTCGTCCACCGAACCGGCGCCCGGAGACGACGAAGGCCTCGCCCGATGCGGGCGAGGCCTCCGTGTGGTCGGAGAGGGTGGGCCGTCAGGAGGGCGACCGATCGTCGGCGTCGCACGCGCCTCGACGGTCCGCGACGGCGGTGCCGCCGCGCGGACGCGCAGCCCGAAGCGCCCGACTCAGGGCGAGGAGATCCTCGACGACGTCTGCGCCGAGCGCCTCCACCGGTTCCGGTCGTGCCTGCTGCCCCCGAGGGGAGCCGGTCGCCAGGTCAGCCATCCGAGCGCGACCTTCCGGGAGCGACGAGCAGGCCGAGCTCCTGGGCGCGACTCGCGGCCTGGGCACGGTTGCGCACGCCGAGCTTCCGGTAGACGGCGCTGGTGTGCTGCTTGACGGTGTGGCGGGAGAGATTCAGGGTGTCCGCGACCTCGGGGTTCGACATGCCCGACGCGACGTGCTGGAGGATGTCGAGCTCGCGCGGGGAGAGCTGGACGGGGGATGGCCCCGAGTCCTTCGGGAAGACTCGGCCGCCTTCGGCGACCCGCTGCAGCGCCATGGCGATCGCGGCGCGGGGCATCTGCTTGGACAGCGAGGCGACGGCACCGTGCACGAGGGCGAGAGCCGCGGACACGCGGCCTTCGCCGGACATGAGGACGACCCGGACGTGGGGCATGCGCTCCCTGAAGGCACGACAGAGGTCCAGCGCACTGCGCCCGCCGAGGGAGGTGCTGACGAGGACGAGCTGGGGGTGGTGGCGTTGGGCGACGTGCCACGCGGCTTCGGCGTTCGCGGCGACCAGACAGGACGCCACCCACGGCTCCTCGGTGAGGACGGCGCAGAGGCCGGCCTGGACGAGTTCGTGCTCGTCGACGATGAGGATGCGCTGCAGCTGGCAGCGGTCCTCCCTGACCGCCTTCAGCGACTCACGGGACTGCGCGACACGTCGGGGGTCAGCGATAGGGGAATGGTGCTCGGGTGCCAGCAAGGTCATGGCGCGGTCTCCTCGTGATCGCCCGCCGTTCAGGCGGAGTTCGCTCAGACAAGAGACTTCCGCGAGCGGCATCGGCGAGCACCCGGGGAACTACCCGTCCGCCTACGCGTACTACCCGTGCGGCACCCCCGTCCGGCCATTGCCCCTCGCCCCGCGCCGGCGGCGCTACGATCACGAGAGCACTCCACCGACGTACCTGAGGCCCCGATGACGACACGGTCCGCGACCCGGCCGACAGGCGTGCCGGCAGACCTCACCAGCTTCGTGGGGCGCCGGCAGGACATGTCCGCCGTGCGCCAGCTCTTCGCCGACGCCCGCCTCGTCACCCTCACGGGCATCGGCGGCGTCGGCAAGACCCGCCTGGCCTACCGCGTCTCCAACGAGATGCGGCGAGCCTTCGCCGACGGCGTGTGCGTGGTCGAGCTGGCCTCACTCGAGGACCCGGCGCTTCTCCCGTACACCGTTCTGGACGCCCTCGCCATCCGCGATCAGTCCGCCGGCTCCGCGACCGAGATCCTCGCCGACCGCCTCCAGGAGCAGCAGGTCCTCCTCGTCCTGGACAACTGCGAGCACCTGATCGAGGAGGTGGCGACGCTCGCCGACGCACTGCTGCGCGCCGCACCCGACGTCAAGATCCTGACCACCAGCCGCCAGGCCCTGCGCATCGCGGGCGAGCACGTCTACCCGGTGGCTCCCCTGCCGGTCCCCGACCCCGCTGCCCCGCTGACGCCGGGCACCGCGAGCCAGTACCCCGCGGTCACGCTGCTCGCCGAGCGGACCGCCGCGATCGTGCCCGGCTTCCGACTGACGCCGGACAACGAGGCCGCCATCGCCCGCCTGTGCCACCAGCTCGAGGGCATCCCGCTCGCCATCGAGCTGGCCTCGGTGCGGCTGCGCCTCCTCACCGTCGACGAGCTGGTCGACCGGCTCGGCGACCGCTTCGAGCTGCTTCGGGAGGGCGGACGCAACCTGCCCGCACGACACCAGACCCTCCAGGCGCTCATCGACTGGAGCTACGACCTGTGCACGCCTGCCGAGCAGAGACTCTGGGCCCGCTCCTCGGTCTTCGCCGGCGGCTTCAGTGCCCGCGCCCTGGCGAAGGTGTGTGCGGACGACCGTCTTCGGGAGACCGAGCTGCTGGACACCCTGTCCGGCCTCCTCGACAAGTCGATCTTCATCCGGGAGGAGCAGGCGGGGCAGGTCCGGTTCCGGATGCTCGAGACCCTGCGCTCCTACGGCCAGGTCCGCCTCGCCGAAGCGGGCGGGGACACCGACCTCTCCCAGCGACACTGCGACTGGTGCCTCGAGCTCGTCGAGCAGGCCGGCGAGGAATGGGTCGGGCCGAAGCAGGAGGAATGGACCGGCATCCTCCAGCTCGAGCACGCCAACCTGCGCCGGGCACTCGAGTACTGCTGCTCCGACCCGGGCCAGGCGCGAGCGGGCATGCGACTGGCCGGAGTTCCGTGGTTCTGGGGCGGGGTCGCCCACCTCACCGAAGGACGTCACTGGCTCGAGCGGCTCCTGAGCCTCGATCCCGAGCCGAGTCGCGAACGTGCCTGGGCCCTCGCCACCACCGCCTACATCGCCGCCTTCCAGGGCGACCAGGCCACCGTGGAGGCGATGGCCGAGGAAGCGCACCAGATCGGACTGCAGCTCGCCGACACGGCCACCCTGGCCTACTCGACGCATGTGCTCGGCATGCTGCACACGTTGAGCGACGACCCGGGGAGTGCCATTCCCTACTTCATCGAGGCACGGCAGGGCTATGCGCACAGCAGCGTCAGCCCCCAGTACGCCGACAGCCTCGGCATCGAGCTCGCGGGGGCGTACATCTTCACGGACCAGTTGGACGAGGCGAGCCAGGTCGTCGCCGAGCTGCTCGACCAGTGCGTTGCCAACGGCGACCGCTGGAACCACTCCTACGCGCTGTGGGGACGCGGGTTCATCCACCTGCTGCGCGATGAGCTCGACCTCGCCTCCGCAGATCTGGGCGAGGCGCTGCGCATCAAGCGCTCGCTGGGTGACACCTTCGGGATCGCCCTGGTCCTGGAGCTCCTCGCCTGGACGGCTGCGACCGCCGGGGACGCCCGGCGGGCCGCCGTCCTCTTCGGCGGCGTGGAGAGGTTCTGGAAGTCCTCGGGGGCGCACATGTTCGCCGCCCGGCGGCACAGCTATCAGGAGAGCATCCGGGACGCCTTGGGCGTCACGGCGTACGACGAGGCGATCACCCGCGGTCACGCCATGCCCCAGGAGGAGATCCTCGCGTTCGCCCTGGGCGAGAGCCCCAGCACCTCGGCAGGGACGGCCCCGAAGACGACGAGCACGCTCACGCCGCGCCAGCGCGAGGTCGCCGAGATGGTGGCGGCAGGGATGTCGAACAAGGAGATCGCGGCCCGGCTGGTGATCTCGCAGCGCACCGCCGAAGGCCACGTCGAGGGCATCCTGACCAAGCTCGGCTTCAAGACGCGCGCGCAGATCGCCAGCTGGATCGCCCAGCAGTCGCCGTCCGGCTGACTCGGCGCCACCGCGCGATCCCCCACCTGGGCGTAGCGCCACCGGCGCGGCCACCTCCGGCGCGCGGAACGTCTCACGATGCCCCCATGACGACGATGAGGAAGAACGAGCCCACGCGTGTTCTCGTGACCGGCGGAGCCGGTGAGATGGGCGCGTACGCGTGCCGCATCCTGGCCGGGGCCGAGGAGATCGCACAGGTAGTGGTCGCTGACCGCGACGGCGAGAAGGCCGGCAAGCTGGTCGCCGACATCGGTGCCAAGGCGACCGCGCTCCAGCTGGACATCTCCGACGCCGAGGCCTTGGCCTCGGCTCTGGCCGACGTCGACATCGTGCTCAACTGCGCCGGACCCTTCTACCGCTTCGGTCGTGAGGTGCTGAGCGCCGCGATCGCCGCCGGCACCGACTACCTCGACATCTGCGACGACTGGGAGCCGACGCTCGAGATGCTCGAGCTCGACGAGGCCGCCCGCGAGGCCGGTGTCACCGCCGTCATCGGCATGGGTGCGAGCCCGGGCACCAGCAACCTGCTGGCCGTGCTCGCGATGGACGAATGCGACACGGTCGAGAAGGTCTACACCTCGTGGCGTGCGTCCGCGGCCCACTTCCCGAAGGCCACCGAGGGCAAGGAGTTCGCCGACGCCACCGCCGCCATCGAGCACTGGGTGCACAACTGCACCGAGCCGATCAAGTTCTGGCGCGACGGCGGCCTGGTCGACGGCTACGGCCTCGAGGAGATGACCCTGACCTACCCCGGCGTCGGCACCGACCCGGTGTGGGTCTGCGGCCACCCGGAGCCGCTCACCCTCCCCCGGGTTCGCCCGGAGGTGCGGGAGTCGCTCAACGTGATGAGCGCCCGCCGCGGTCTCATGGAGGCGATCACCGCGATCGCCCTGCGCGTCCGTGCGGGCGAGCTCGACGTCCGCCAGGCCTCGGAGGCGCTGCTGCGCTCGGAGAACGTCGCGGGCCGGGGCGCGGGGCCGTCGCCCTCACTGCCGAGCAACATCTTCGCGATCGCGGAGGGCACCAAGGGCGGCAGACGGATCCGGGTCGGCGCCCAGGCCATCGTCCAGCCCGAGGGCAACATGGGCGAGATGACCGGCATCCCGCTGGCCGTCGCCGCGCTGATGTCCGCGCGTGGCCAGGTCGCCAAGCCGGGAGTCCACGGCCCGGAGGGCGCCATCGATCCGAAGCTCTTCTTCCAGGAGCTCGCCCAGTACGCCGAGGAGCCGCCCAGCGCCGACACCCCGGTCTACGAGGTCGTCTCCGAGCTCATCGACTGACCACAGAGCGCCGCGCACACGGCCCCACCATCCGAGCGGATGGTGGGGCCGTGCTGCTGCCGGGTGTCTTCAGGATGCGCCCTGGAGGCCGACGAGGCCGGCGAGCCGAGCGCGATGGGCGCCCGCCGTGCCGAGTGCGATCTGGTCCGCCTTCGCGCGCTTCAGGTAGAGGTGGGCCGGGTGCTCCCAGGTCATGCCGATACCCGCGTGCAGCTGGATCGCCTCCTCCGCCGCTGCCACGGCGAGGTCGCTGCAGAATGCCTGGGCGACGCTTGCGGCCACCACCCGGTCGCCGTCGCCCGCAGCCAGCGTCGCCGCGGCGTACCGTGCGGCGGCCGTCGCGGACTCGACGCCCGCAGCGAGGTCCGCGAGCCGATGCTTGATCGCCTGGAAGCCGCCGACGACCCGGCCGAACTGCCGGCGGACCTTGAGGTAGGCCACCGTGGTGTCAAGACACCACTGCGCGACACCGACCTGCTCCGATGCGAGGAGCGCCGCTCCGGCGTCGAGGGCGGCACGCGCCGCGCCCTCCGCGTCGGCCAGGACGAGGGTCCCTTCCGCCCCCTCCAGCCTGACATCGGCGACCTGCCGGGTCATGTCGAGGGACACGACGGGCGTGATCGTCGCGTCTGCTGCCGCCACGGCGTACGCCGCCACGCGGCCCGTCTCCCGGGTCAGGACGATCAGGACGTCGGCCTCGAGCGCGCCGGCGACACTCGGCACGGAGCCGGTCAGTCGGCCGTCCGCCAGTTCGACGGTGGTGAGCTCGGCATCGGGGGCCGTCGACAGCGGGACGACCACCGCCGCGGTGCGTTCGCCGCTCGCCAGCCCGGCCAGGAGATCGTCGGCGTCCGCGTGGACGAGGAGGGTGGTGGCGACGACCGCACTGGTCAGGAAGGGAACCGGCGCGGCCGTGCGCCCGAGCTCCTCGAGGACCACCGCGGCCTCGCGGGCCGAGGCTCCGGCGCCGCCGTGGTGCTCGGGCACGAGCAGTCCGGCCAGGCCGAGATCGACGCCCAGCGTCTTCCAGAGCCCGTCGACCGTCGAGCGGTCCCCGTCGTACAGGGCAGTCACGGCGCCCGGGTCGCACTGGTCCCGGAGCAGTCCGCGGACCGTCGAGCGAAGGTCGTCCTCGATCTCGGTCGAGAGCAGGTTGAGGTCGCTCACTTGGCGAGCTCCTTCCAGGGGATGTCCTTGTCGGCGCGGGGCTCGGGCGGCAGGCCGAGAACGCGCTCGGCGAGGATGTTGCGAAGGATCTCCGAGGTTCCGCCCTCGATGGAGTTGCCCTTCGCTCGCAGGTAGCGGAACCCCGCGTCGCGGCCGGTGAGATCGACCTTGTCGGGACGGACGAGGGTCCAGTCGGAGTAGCGCAAGCCCTCATGGCCGAGCAGCTCGAGCTCGAGACCGGAGAGCTGCTGAGCGATCCGGGCGAAGGAGAGCTTGAGCGCGGCCGCCTCGGCGCCCGGCTGTCCCTGCGCCAGCTTCTGGCCCGCGCGCACGCCGGTGACCCGAGCCACCTCGGCATCCACCCAGAGCCGCAGCAGCCGGTCGTGCAGGTCAGGAGTCCGCAGCTCCGGACGCTCGCGCCAGGTCCGGGCGACGGCCCCGATCATGCCGGCCTCGCGTTCGGCGGCCTTGCCCCCGATGGCGACGCGCTCGTTGTTGAGCGTGGCCGTCGCGACCGCCCAGCCCTGACCCACGGCACCGAGTCGCGCACTGTCGGCGATGCGCACATCGGTGAGGAAGACCTCGTTGAACTCGGCCTCGCCGGTGATCTGCCGCAGGGGCCGGACCTCGACGCCCGGATCGGCCATGTCGCAGAGGAAGTAGCTGAGTCCCGCATGCTTGGGGGCGTCGATGTCGGTCCGGGCCAGGAGGATGGCGAAGCGCGCGTTGTGGGCACTGGAGGTCCAGACCTTCTGGCCGTTGACCACCCACGCGTCGCCGTCACGCACGGCGCGCGTCGCGACGTTGGCGAGATCGGAGCCGGCGCCGGGCTCACTGAAGAGCTGGCACCAGATCTCCTCTCCTGTCCAGAGCGGGCGGAGGTACCGGCGCTTCTGCTCCTCGGTGCCGAAGGCGAGGATCGTCGGCGCGGCCATGCCCAGTCCGATCACGTTGACATTGCGCTTGTTGTCAGGCGCGCCGGCCTCGTCGAACACGCGGTCCACGTCGTGCTGCCAGGCACGGGGCAAGGCCAACCCGCCGTGTCCTTCGGGGAAGGAGACCCACGCCAGTCCGGCGTCGTAGCGGGCACGCAGGAACTCCTGCGGGTCGGAGGTCGCGGGGTCGCGCGCGGCGAGGAACTCCTCGACCCGTCGTCGCAGACCCTGCTGGTCGATTCTCATCGTGCGGTGCCTTCCGTGCACAGGGGCGAGGGCGTCGCGCAGCGGGAGGCGCGCGCACCAGGACTGAGCAGCTGCTCAGCGGTGAGCGTCGACCGGTCCCCCACCCCCGTCAAGGGATCGGCAGGCAGGATCACCCGGCTGGGCAGGGTCTCTCCGCCGGGAGATGTTCGGCGCCCGTGAGGCGACCGTCACCGTCATCCCCCAGGCGGGCCGTTGTGGTGACGCATCCGCGGCTCCGAATCGGCGAGCACCCGACGCTGGGCCCATGACGATTCAGAAGATGTGGCCGGACACCATGCCGCCGACCCACGGCTGGCCGCAGGTCACGGTGGCGACCGGCTCCAAGCTGGTCTTCACCTCGGGCCAGGTCGCTCAGGACACCGACGAGAAGATGGTCGCCGGCCCGGACGACTACGAGGGGCAGACCTACCAGTCGATGATCAACGGCTACGCGGGAATCGCCGCCGCGGGCGGCACGCCCCGTGACGTCGTCCGGCTGATGATCTACGTGGTCGACCCGACGCCGGAGAACCTCGAGCAGGCCTACGCCGGCTTCGGCCGTGCACTCGCCGACGTCGGCGCCAAGCCGTCCGGCATGACCCTCATCGGCGTCAGCGGCCTCTCCGACCCCACGCACAAGGTCGAGATCGACATGACGGCGGTCCTGGACTGACATCTCCTCCGCAGCCCTCTCGGACGCCCCGCTCCTCTCGGATCGGGGCGTCCGCGGCGTCCGGGAGCCGGACACGACCGACGGCTCTCCGCCCGCCCACGCGACGCGATCCCCCGACCGGGCTACGCGCACGCCCCGTCCACCGCCGGGCCGACTCCGCGACGCCACGATGTCGCCATGACGAACACTGAGCCCCACCAGGCCGCGACCCGGCGCATCCTCGTCACCGGTGGAGCCGGAGAGATGGCCGCGTACGCCTGCCGCGCCCTCGCCAAGGCCGACGAGGTCGAGCACCTCGTCGTGGCCGACCGCGACCTGGACCGGGCCGAGCGACTCGCTGCCGAGCTCGGGCCGAAGGCGGTGCCGATGGACCTGGACATCTCCGATGCCGAAGCGCTCAGCCAGGCCCTCGCCGACGTCGACATCGTCTTGAACTGCGCGGGTCCGTTCTACCGCTTCGGGCGCGAGGTGCTCAGCGCCGCCATCTCGACCCGGACCCACTACCTCGACATCTGCGACGACTGGGAGCCGACGCTCGAGATGCTCGAGCTCGATGACGCCGCCCGAGCGGCCGGGATCACCGCCGTCATCGGGATGGGAGCCAGCCCGGGGACGAGCAACCTCCTCGCCATGCTGGCCATGAACCAGTGCGACACGGTCGACCGTGTCGTCACCGGCTGGCGTGCCGGCGCCCTCCCCTACCCCGCCGAGGGCGAGGAGCCTCAGACCAATGCCGCGCTGGAGCACTGGGTGCACAACTGCACGGAGCCGATCAAGATCTGGCGCGGTGGTCAGCTCGTCGACGCCTTCGCGCTCGAGGAGATCACCGTCTCGTACCCGGGGGTCGGCGAGGGTCCCGTCTGGGTCTGCGGCCACCCCGAACCGTTGACGCTCCCGCGCGTGCGCCCCGAGGTGCAGGAGTCCCTCAACCTGATGGTCGCGCGCCGTGGCCTGATGGAGGGCATGCAGCGGGTAGCAGCCCGGGTGCGCACCGGCGAGCTCGACGTCACCGGTGCCTCGAAGCAGATCCTGCTCGAGCCCGGTACGGGCGGCTCCGAGGCGGGTCCCTCCCCGGTGCTTCCCAACCTGTTCGCGATCGCCGAGGGCGCCAGGGACGGCAAGGCGGTGAGAGTCGGCACCCAGCCGATCGTCCTGCCCAACGCCAACATGGGCGAGATGACCGGCTACCCGCTGGCCATCGCGACCCTCATGATGGTCCGCGGTCTCGTCGACGCGCCCGGCGTCCACGGCCCCGAGGGGGCTATCGACCCGGAGACCTACTTCCACGAGCTGTCGCTCCTCGTCGAGGACCGACCGTCCGGCCCCGTCTTCGAGCTGGTCACCGAAGAGCTCTGACCGACCCATGGACCGGAAGCATCGAGACCCCGAGACCGTCATCGTGGTCGGCGCCGGCCTGGCCGGGTTGACCGCCGCATGTGCACTGGCCGCGGCCGGCGCCGACGTCACGGTGCTCGAGGCCCGCGACCGGGTCGGAGGTCGTACCTTCAGCGTGCGCGACGGCTTCGCCGACGGTCAGCACGGCGAGCTGGGGGCCGAGCTGGTCACCGTCGACTACACCGCGCTCACCACCCTGTGCGCCGACGTGGGCGTCGCCCTGACCGAACCGGTCTGGATCGAGCGACCGGACACGCACGACGACGAGACTCCACTCGAGGGATACCTCGCCGAAGGGCGGATCGTCGTCGGCGGCGAGCTGCTCACCGACTCGCGCTTCGCCGCGGTCGACGACGAGGTCCGGGTCGCGCTTCGCGACACGCCGCCCGCGGCGCACGAGGTCATGGAGCAGTGGACCCGGCGAGCGGGCCTGTCCGCACTCGCCCGCGGCGCGATCGCGGGAATCGGCAGGATGCCCGTGCAATACGACCCGTTCCAGATCGACACGCACTACCTCACCACCGCGCACACGGGCGCGGTCCGGCGCATCGCGGGTGGGGCCCAGCGACTTGCCGAGGCACTGGCCCGTGGGCTCGACGTACGGTTGGAGTCGCCGGTCCACACGGTGCGGCAGGCCGGTGGAGGCGTTCTCGTCGGCCTCGAGGACGGCAGCCGGTTGCACGCGCGACAGGTGGTCGTGGCCGTCCCCGCGTTCGTGCTGCCGACGATCGGCTTCGACCCCCCGTTGCCGGCCACGCTGGTGGGCGCCCTGACCTCGCTGCAGCGGGCGTCGGGCGGAAAGGTCGTCGCACAGTACGCCGAGGGCGACCTCGTGCGAGCGGCGCTGAGCCAGCCCGTCTTCGCCGACGGCCCGGTCAACACTGCGTGGGTCAGCAACCACGACGTCACCGGCGGACCGGCCGTGGTGAGCGGGTTCGTCTGCGGCACGCAGCGGCACGTGATCGAGTCGGACGAGACGGCTTTCGCCGCCCTCGACGAGGTGGTCCGCCTGGCGGTCGGCCACGACGTCACCCGTCTGGCGGGACACCGCAAGAGCTGGACCGCGGATCCCTGGGCGCTCGGCATGGGAGTGACCGCCCACCAGTCGGCGCGGAGCAGTCTGGTCGCACAGTTCGCGACCCCGGAGCGGCGGGTGCACTTCGCGGGAGACCATACCGAGGTCGAGCTCGCCGGAACCATGGAGAGCGCCGTCCGCTCCGGCCTGCGGGCCGCCGACGAGGTCTGCCGCCTCCCTGGTCGCTTGTCCCTCGATGAGATCAACACGAAACTGGTGCGCGCATGAGCACGATTGTCGTCGGGGCCGGCCTGGCTGGACTCACGGCTGCCCGCAGGTTGCACGACGGGGGTGACGACGTCGTCGTACTCGAAGCACAGCCGCACGTGGGCGGCCGCACCCGGACGCTTCGTGAGCGCCTGCAGTATGGGCAGGTGGCGGACCTCGGCGCATCCTGGATCGACATCGGCCAGGACAAGCTGCTGGAGTACTGCGCGCAGTTCGGCATCGCCATCACGCCCCAGGTCGCCCTCTTCCCCACCGAGCCCGATGGCCGCCTGTGCGCGGCCTCGCCGCTGCGGGCGACCCTGATGGTGGGCGACCGGCGGCTGCCTGACGAGGAGCGCGACACCGTCGCAGACGAGGTGCGTGCGGCTCTGGCCACCGTCCCTCCGCTCCCCACGGAGCCGGTCCAGGCCTGGGCCTCCCGGGCGGGCCTCTCCCCCCTCGCCCACCGGGTCTTCTGCTCGCAGAGCGGCTACAACCCGGTGCACGAGCCCTCGCAGATCCCGATGTCCATGTTCGAGCCCCCGCACGTCGGTCGGGCCTGCTGGATGATGGCCGACGGCACCGACTCCCTGGCCCAGGCCATCGGGACCGGGCTGGACGTACGCCTGGAACAGCCGGTCCGGCTGGTCCGTCGCGGGCGCGGTGGTCTGGTCGTGGAGACCGACACCGACCGCTTCACCGCCCGCGACGTCGTCGTCGCCACGCCGGTGACCCCGACCCTGCGGATCGGGTTCGACCCGGTACTGCCGCCGTGGAAGATCGACGCCCTCCTGGCCACGCCCATGACTCAGGGGGGCAAGGTCATCGGCCAGTACGACCACGGAGCCGAGATCACCCGCGCGTTCGGACTGTCCGCGATGAGTGACGGCCCCATCTCCCTCGCCTGGACACGCCCGGTCGGTCCCGACGACAGTGTGGTGGTCCTCGGGCTGCTGGCCGACCGTGGCGACGGCGTCCTGCGTGACGAGGAGCGCTGCCTCGACGCGCTCGATCGGTTCGTCGCCGCGGCCACCGGTCTCCGGCCGGCCCGGCTTGCCGGTCTGGTCCAGGACTGGACCCAGGAGCAGTACGCCGGGGGCGTCGTCTCGGTGCTGCTCGGCGACTTTCCCCGACTACCCAGCCTGCTCGCCCAGAGCGTGGGACCGGTGCACTTCGCGGGCGAGCACACCGCCGAGATGTGGGCGACCGGCATGGATGGTGCCCTGCGCTCCGGCGAGCGCGCGGCCGACGACGTGCTGCGCCGCCGTCGGGTACGGAGCCGCGGACCGGCCCCCCGACCGTAGACTCGTAGGACAGCACTCGACGTCCCAGCACGAAGGAATCCCGTGGTCTCAGCACCGGCGAGATCGGCCCCCGCCGTGCCTGCCGACCTGACCAGCTTCGTCGGCCGCCGCCACGACCTCGTCGCGGTCCGGCAGCTCTTCGAGTCGGCGCGGCTGGTGACGCTCACGGGCATGGGCGGCGTGGGCAAGACCCGGCTGGCACTCCAGTCGGCCCTCGACATGCAGCGCGCCTTCCCCGATGGGACCTACGTCGTCGAGCTGGCATCACTCACCGACCCCGACCTGCTGGCGCAGACGGTTCGCGATGCGCTCAGAATCCGGGAGCAGCCCTCGAGTGGCCCGCTCGCCGCGCTGGAGGAGTTCGTCGGCGAACGCTCCATGTTGCTCGTCCTGGACAACTGCGAGCACCTTGTCGACGCGACCGCCGACCTCGCCGACCACCTGCTCCGGCGCGCACCGCAGCTGAAGGTGCTGGTCACGAGCCGGCAGGCCTTGCGGATCGTGGGCGAGCACCTCTACCCGGTCGCTCCCCTGCTGACGCCCGATCCGGACGACACCCTGGCGCTCGGAAGGGCCGAGAAGTACCCGGCCGTGGCCCTCTTCGCCGACCGTGCCGCGGCGGTCGTGCCCGGCTTCGCGATCACCGCCGAGAACGCGCGGGCCGTCATCCGGCTCTGCCACCGCCTGGAGGGGATCCCGCTCGCCATCGAGCTCGCCTGCGTGCGTCTGCGGGCCTTGACCGTCACCGAGCTCGCCGGTCGGGTCGACGACCGGTTCGAGATGCTCCGCGAAGGCAGCCGCAACCTGCCGGCGCGCCACCAGACGCTCCAATCCCTGATCGACTGGAGCTATGACCTCTGCACGCCGGTCGAGCAGCGGCTGTGGGCCAGATCGTCCATCTTCATCGGCGGCTTCGGTACCGATGCCCTCGAGGCCGTCTGTGTCGACGAGCGGATCGGGACGGAGGCCGTTCTCGACACTGTGGCACGGCTGGTCGACAAGTCAGTTCTGATCCGCGAGGAGCAGGCCGGCCACATCCGGTTCCGCATGCTCGAGACCCTCCGGGAGTACGGCCGCTCCCGGCTCGCCGACTCGCCGGACGCCGCCGCCATCCCGCGCCGGCACCGGGACTGGTGCGCCGGGCTCATCGCCACGGCGGAGCTCGAGTGGTCGGGCCCGCGTCAAGAGGAGTGGGCCCACCGGCTGCAGCGCGAGCACGCCAACATACGCCAGGCCCTCGAGTACTGCATGACGACGCCGGGCGAGGCCAGAGTCGGCCTCGTGATGGCCTCGGTGCCCTGGTTCTGGGGAGCCATGGACCACCTGACGGAGGCCCGCCTGTGGCTGGACCGCGGTCTGGCGCAGCACGACGACCGCTCGATCGAGAGCGCCTGGGCCTATGCGACGGCGGCCTATATCGCCGGCTTCCAGGGCGACGCCTCGATCATGTCGACGTACGCCGAGCTCGCCTACGAGATCGGCATCGAGGTCGATGACGTCCGGGTGCTCGGCTTCGCCAACCACGTCAGGGGCTTCGTGCGGAGCCTCGGCACCGAGGCGGACCTGCCCGGTGCGATCCCCTTGTTCGACGAGGCCCTCGCCCAGTACGCCGCGTGCGGCCTGCCGCAGCAATACGCCGAGAGCCTCAAGGTCGAGATGGGGGCGACCTTGATCATGCTCGGCGACCACGACCGAGCCACCGCCATCGCGAACGAGCTGCACGACCGCTGTTCGCGGGTCGGCGAGCGCTGGAACCTGTCCTACGCCTTGTGGCTCCGCGGCCTGCTCGCCCTCATCCACGACGACGACCCTGCGACGGCCGAGCGCGAGATGCTGGCCTCCCTGCGGATCAAGCGGGTCTTCAACGACACCCTGGGTCTCGGGCTGACCCTCGAGATCCTCGCATGGGTCGCCGCAGTCACGGGCGAGGCCGACCGCGCCGCGCGCCTGTTCGGAGCCACCGACCAGATCTGGCGCACCCTGGGCACGCGGCAGCTGCGCGGCTACCGCCGGCGCTACGAGGCGATGGTGCGCAAGCAGCTCGGCGACGCCCGCTTCGAGACAGCGTGCGCGCAGGGTCGCCCGCTCGACGTCGACGAGGTGTTCGCCCTCGCACTTCGCGATCCCATCGAGCACGACCTTCCCGAGCCGGTCGCCCGGACGGGTGGACTGACCACACGCGAGCTCCAGGTGGCGCGCCTCGTGGCCGACGGCATGTCGAACAAGGAGATCGCGGCCCGCCTGGTGATCTCCTTGCGCACCGCCGAGGGACACGTCGTGCGCATCCTCACCAAGCTGGGCTTCAAGTCCCGCTCGCAGATCGCTACCTGGGTCGCGGAGCAGACCACCCCGCGCGGACGCACCTGACCCGACTCAACGCCGGCCGAGCGCCTGGTTGCCGTCCCAGGCTGCAGCGGTGATCCCTCGCTCACGCACCTTGCCCTTCTCGATCCGCTCCGACGGCGTCTTCGGCAGGCTGTCGACCACCTCCACATAGCGAGGCACGGCGAACCGCGGCAGGTCGCGCGCCGCGAAGGCGACGAGCTCGGCCGGATCGATGTCCTGACCGTCCATCGCCACGACCAGGACGGCGACGTCCTCCTCGCCCACCTCGGAGGCGACACCGATCGCCGCCACCTCGCGGACGTGCGGATGCGCGCTCAGCGCCTGCTCGACCTCCCACGCGGAGATGTTCTCGCCCCGCCGTCGGATGGAGTCCTTCTTCCGCCCGATGTACTCGAGGCCGTCGGGGTGCTGGCGCATCAGGTCGCCGGTATGGAACCAGAGGTTGGCCCACGCCTCCACGGTGGCCTCGGGCTTCGCCCAGTAGCCCTGCATCATCGCGAAGGGCTCCCGCGGCCGGTAGACCAGCTCGCCGACCTGCCCCGGCGCCACCGGATCGTCACCGTCGCTGACGAGGCGCACCTCCACCTCGGGGATCGCGTGACCGACCCGTCCCGGCACCGTCTTGCCGGCGGGGGCCGAGGTCAGCAGCACGCACTCGGTCATCCCGTAGGCCTCGATCACGTCCACGCCGAAGCGCTTCTCGAAGTCGTGCAGGATCTCGCCCGGCGTCGACGAGCAGATCGCCAGCCGCGCCGGCAGGTCGGCGTCATCGGCTCGCGGCGGCTCCTTGAACAGCATCCAGACCATGGTGCCGATCGTGGAGAAGATCGTCGCCCGCTCCGCACGCACCTGGTCCCAGAACGCGGAGACGCTGAACCGCCGGCCGACCACGATGGTCCCGCCCGCCGACCAGGCGGTGGCCAGGAACGCACGCGCGTCGATGTGGAAGAGGGGCTGCACGCACAGCACCACGTCGTCGGCCCGGACCTCCATCAGCCGTGCCGCGTGGTCGCCCTTCGCCGGGTAGTAGCGCTGCGGGAGCATGACGCCCTTGGACGGACCGGTCGTGCCCGACGTGTACATGATCGTGGCGGTGTCGTCGGCCCGCGGCTCCGGCAGCTCCTCCGTGCCTCCGGCGCCGAGCGCGACCAGCTCGTCGAAGGTCAGCTGCTTCGCCCGCGCACCGAACGGCGCCGTTCTCGCACTGCCGATCAGCACGACGTACTCGGGATCGTCCGTGACCGCCTCGGCCAGCACCTGCAGATAGTCCTCGGTGCCGATCAGCACGCGGGGTGCGGCGTCCTGCACGAAGTAGGCCAGGAGGCGTCCGCGCGCCTCCGCGTTGAACGGGACGTCGATCGCGCGCGCCGCGTTGATGCCCAGCCACGTGAAGAGGGTCTCGGGACGGTTGTCGCACATGAGGCCGACCCGGTCGCCGGGGTCGACACCGAGCGCCCGGAGGCCGCGTGCGACAGCCTCGACCTCGTCCAGGGTCTGACGCCGCGAGTAGGAACGGCCACCGATCCGCAGGCACTCCCGGTCGGGATCCTGCCGGGCGGCGACGCGGAGCAGGGCGAGAACGCTGTCGTGGTCAGGCATGTGCCAGTCCCAGCTCGCGCGTCTGCCAGCCGATCAGGCCGAGCTCCTGCGCGCGGCTCGCCGCTTCCGCACGGTTCCGCACGCCGAGCTTGCGGTAGACCGCGCTGGTGTGCTGCTTGATCGTGTGCCGGGACAGCTTCAGACGCGCGGCGGTCTCGGGATTGCTCATCCCGGAGGAGAGGTGCACCAGCACCTCCATCTCGCGGCTCGACAGCTTCACGTGATGGGCTGCCTGCCCCTTGGGAAAGACCCGGCCACCTTCGGCGACGTGCTTGATCGCCATCACGATCGCTCCCGGCGCGAGCAGCTTGGAGAGCGCGGCAACAGTGCCCAAGGACGCGGCCAGCGCCGCCGGCACTCGTCCGTCCCCGAACATCAGCACCACCTTGATGTGCGGCACCTGCTCGCGCAGCGTGCGGCAGAGGTCCGGTCCGGCCCAGCCGCCCAAGGTGGTACTGACCAGCACGATCTGCGGGTGGTGCCGGCGGACGACCTGCATCGCGTCCTCGGCGGTGTCCGCCACCAGACACGACCCGACCCACGGCGCCTCCGCAAGGATGGCGCGCAGACCCGCCGCGACCAGCTTGTGCTCCTCGACCACGAGCACACGCTGCAGCGGGATCGAGTCCTCGTCCGGATCGGGCCTCCGCACGGCTCCGGTCTTCCTGAGTTCCATCACGGTCATCGCAGCACCTCTTCGATCATGTTCGCCGGGCGTCCGCCTTGCTCCTTCGACACTGCTGGGTGAACGCTCGGTCAGCACGCGTGGAACTACCTGTTTCCGCTACTCAGGACCGTGCGCGTCGCCTCGCGCACACGCACGAGGGCCGGGCCCCGGTCGTCGACCAGGGCCCGGCCCTCTGCTGTCCTGCCGCGGGAGGGAGGTCAGCCGCGGCGGGACGCCTGCCGCGCGATCTCGGCCTTGGCGAGGGCGTTCTTGTGCACCTCGTCGGGACCGTCGGCGAAGCGCAGGGTCCGGATGCCGGCGGACATGTTGGCCAGCGGGAAGTCCTGCGACAGACCACCCGCACCGTGCAGCTGGATCGCCTTGTCGAGGATCCACTGCACGGTCTCGGGCGTCGCGATCTTGATCGCCTGGATCTCGGTGTGCGCGCCCTTGTTGCCGACGGTGTCCATCAGCCACGCGGTCTTGAGCACCAGCAGCCGCAGCTGCTCGAGCTTGACCCGCGACTCCGCGATCCAGCCCCGGATCACACCCTGCTCGGCCAGCGGCCGGCCGAACGCGACCCGCTCCTCGGCCCGCGCGCACATCATCTCGATCGCGCGCTCGGCGATGCCGATCGACCGCATGCAGTGGTGGATCCGGCCCGGCCCGAGCCGCGCCTGGGCGATGCCGAAGCCGCCCCCCTCCTCGCCGATCAGGTTGCTGACCGGGATCCGGACGTCGGTGAACCGCAGCTCCGCGTGCCCGCCGTGCTCGTGGTCGTCGTAGCCGTAGACCTCCATGCCCCGCACCACCTCCAGGCCCGGGGTGTCGCGCGGCACCAGCACCATCGACTGCTGACGGTGCCGATCCGCGCTCGGGTCGGTCTTGCCCATCACGATGAAGATCGCACAGTTGGGGTTCATCGCACCGGTGATCCACCACTTGCGCCCGTTGAGCACGTACTCGTCGCCGTCACGCACGATCGACAGCTCGATGTTGGTCGCATCCGACGACGCGACATCGGGCTCGGTCATCGCGAACGCCGAGCGGATCTCACCCTCAAGCAGCGGCTCCAGCCACTGCTTCTTCTGCACCTCCGTGCCGAACAGGTGCAGCACCTCCATGTTGCCGGTGTCAGGAGCCGCGCAGTTCATCGCCGCGGGCGCGAGGTGGATCGAACGACCCGAGATCTCGGCCAGGACGGCGTACTGCAGGTTCGTCAGACCCGCGCCCTCCTCACCCGGTAGGAAGAGGTTCCACAGCCCGCGCCGCCGAGCTTCCGAGCGCAGGTCGTGCAACACCGGCGTCGCGTCCCAAGCCCAGCGGTTCGAGAGCGCGGCGAGCTGGTCGTGGAACACCGCCTCGGCCGGGTGGACCACCTCGTCCATGAACGCGAGCATCGTGGCCCGCAGCTCCTCGGTGCGCGCGTCGAATCCGAAGTCCATCAGTTCTCCTTCAATGCGGCGATGCCGGAGTCGAGAAGCGGGTGGATGACCTCGCCGATGCGGTCGAAGCCCTCGCCCACCGTCTGTCCCTCGAGGTGGCGGAAGTGGATGCCCTCCAGGATCGCCGCGAGCTTGTACGCCGCGAGGCCCAGGTACCAGCCGAAGCCGGACAGGTCGCGGTCGCTGCCCGCGGCGTACCGCGCGACGATCTCGTCCTCGCTCAGGAAGCCGGGTGCCGAGGCGCAGTCGACGATGGAATCGCCGCGGACCCGCTCTCCCAGACGGCCGTAGACGCACATCAGAGCCAGGTCGGTGAGCGGGTCGCCCAGGGTCGCCATCTCCCAGTCGATGACGGCCGCGGGACGGTCACGGTCGTCGGTCAGGACGTTGTCGAGCCGGAAGTCGCCGTGGACGATGCCGGTCGCGGACTCCTCGGGGACGGCCCCGGCGAGCAGCCGGTGGAGCTCGTCCGCTGCGGGCAGGTCGCGCGTGTACGACGCATCCATCTGCTTCTTCCACCGGCGCACCTGCCGTCCGAGGAAGCCGTCCGGGCGGCCGAAGTCGCCGAGCCCGATCGCCGCCGGGTCGACCGCGTGCAGGGCGACGAGCGTGTCGACGAGGCGCTCGGAGATGCGCCGCGTCCGTTCGTGACCGAGCGTCTCCAGCTCGCCCGCGTAGCGGTACGGCGTGCCCTCCACCCGCTCCATGACGTAGAACGGAGCGCCGAGCACGTCGACGTCGTCGCAGAAGGCGACGGTGGTCGGCACCGGAACGTCCGTGCCCTGGAGTGCGGTCATCACCCGGTACTCACGTGCCATGTCGTGGGCGGTGGCGAGGACGTGCCCCAACGGGGGCCGTCGCAGCACCCACGTGGCCACCCCGTCGGTCACCGCGTAGGTCAGGTTCGACTTGCCGCCCGCCAGCAGGGTGGCGGAGAGCGACGTCCCCGCGCCGGCTACCGCCTGCGGAAGCCAGGCGCCCAGCCGGTCGAGATCGAGGCCGGGCGTGCTGTCGGCGCTCATCACGGCACCAGGACGCTGACGGTGTCGACGACGCAGGCCGGCTTGTCGCCGTCCTCGCGTTCGACGGTCACCCGCGTGACCAGCTGGTAGCCCCCAGCGCCGGGCGCGACGGACAGCAGCTCGACACCGGCCCGCACCCTGGAGTCGACCGGGACGGGGGCCGGGAAGCGCAGCTTGTTGGCGCCGTAGTTCACGCCCATCCGGATGCCCTGGACGTCGTACACCTGCCAGCTCAGCATCGGGACGAGCGACAGGGTGAGGTACCCATGAGCGATCGTCGTCCCGAACGGCCCCTGAGCCGCTTCGACGGGATCGATGTGGATCCACTGGAAGTCACCCGTCGCCTTCGCGAAGGCGTCGATCTGCTCCTGGGTGATGGTGTGCCAGTCCGAGTAGCCGAGGTGCTCGCCGACCGCGGCCTCGAGCTCGGGGATGCCGTCGAAGGTCCTCATGCCTTCGGCCCACCAGCGACGTAGAGCACCTGGCCGGAGACGAAGCCGGCGCCCTCGGAGGCGAAGAACGACGCAGCATGGGCGATGTCGGCCGGCAGGCCGCCGCGCGCCACCGGGATGTCCTTGACGACGAACGCCTTGAACTCGTCGAAGGGGACACCCAGGCGGTCGGCCGTCGCCTTGGTCATCTCGGTCTCGATGAAGCCCGGGGCGATCGCGTTCGCCGTCACGCCGAACTTGCCGAGCTCGAACGCCAGCGTCTTGGTGAAGCCCTGGATGCCGGCCTTCGCGGCCGCGTAGTTGGCCTGGCCGCGGTTGCCGAGCGCCGAGGTGCTCGACAGGTTGATGATGCGACCGAACCCGGCCTTGGTCATGTAGCCCTGGACCGCCCGCGTGAGGAGGAAAGATCCGCGCAGGTGGACGGCCATCACCGCGTCCCAGTCGGACACGCTCATCTTGAACAGCAGGTTGTCGCGGAGGATGCCGGCGTTGTTGACCAGCACCGTCGGGTCACCGAGCTCCGCGGCGACGCGCTCGACCGCGGTCTGGACGCCCTCCTCGTCGGCGACGTCGACGCCGACGGCCAGTGCCCGCCCGCCGGCGGCGTCGATCTCGTCGACGACCGCCTTGCACGCGGCCTCGTCGAGGTCGAGCACGGCCACGGCGAGCCCGTCCTCGGCGAGCCGCTTGGCGACGCCGGCACCGATGCCCCGCGCCGCGCCGGTGACGATGGCGGTGCGCGTGGTGATCTCGGAAGAGGTGGTCATGGGTGAGCTCCTGTCGTGATGGGGTTGAGGTCCGAAGGCCGGGCGGCGGGCACCGCACCGGGCGAGGCGGCGGCAGGCATCGGGCTACTCGCCCGGTGCCGTGAGCGTGACTCCGCCGTCGATGACCAAGGTCTGGCCGGTCAGCCACCCGGCATCCTCGGAGAGAAGGAAGGCCACGACGCTGCCGATGTCCTCCGGGACACCGAGTCGCTTGAGGGGATAGGCCTTCGCGACGGCGTCCTCCCGGTCTTCGTACAGCTTGCTCGCGAACTTCGTCTTGACGACCGCCGGCGCGACGCCGTTCACCCGGATGTCCGGTCCGAGCTCGACGGCGAGCAGCTCGGTGATCGAGTTGAGCATGGCCTTCGTCGCTCCGTAGAAGCCGATACCCGGCGCAGTGCGGATGCTGGAGACGGAGGAGACGTTGACGATGGCGCCGCCGTGGTCCGCCAGCCAGGCACGGTATGCCTTCTGCACCCAGGAGAGCGCCGCGACGCAGTTGACCTCGACGGTCTTGCGCGCGGCGTCGAGGTCGAGCTCGACCATCGGCCCGTACGTCGGGTTGATACCGGTGTTGTTCACGAGGAAGTCCAGGCTGCCGAACGTCTCGACTGCCCGTCGCACCACGTCGTCCTGGTGCGCCGCATCGTCGGCGCGGCCCGCGATCCCCAGCGCGTGCTCGGGCCCGCCGAGGTGCGCGACGGCCTCGTCGAGGCCTTCCTGCTTCCGACCGGTGATCACGACGCGCGCGCCGCCGGCCACCAGGCGTTCGGCGACGGCCAGGCCGATGCCGCGGCTGGCGCCGGTGACGACCGCGGTCTTGCCGGCGAACCGGCCGCTCACGACAGACGCTCCAGAACCATGGCCATGCCCTGGCCGCCGCCGACACACATCGTCTCGACACCGAACTGCTTGTCGTGCCACTGCAGGGAGTTGATGAGGGTGCTGGTGATCCGGGCGCCGGTCATGCCGAACGGGTGTCCGACCGCGATGGCGCCGCCGTTGACGTTGAGCCTGTCCTCGTCGATGCCGAGCTCGCGGGCCGAGCCGAGGACCTGGGCGGCGAACGCCTCGTTGATCTCGAACAGGTCGATGTCCGACAGGGACAGGCCCGCGATGCGCAGGGCGTTCTTCGTCGCCTCGACCGGGCCGAGCCCCATGATCTCCGGCGAGAGGCCCGAGACGCCGGTGCTGACGACACGCGCCAGCGGGGTCAGGCCGAGGTCGCGCGCCTTGACGTCCGACATGATGACGAGGGCGGCGGCGCCGTCGTTGAGGGGACAGCAGTTGCCGGCCGTGACGGTGCCGTCGGGTCGGAAGACCGGCTGGAGGTTGGCGACCGCTTCGAGGGTGACGCCGGCGCGCGGGCCGTCGTCGGCGCTGACGACGGTGCCGTCAGGGAGCGTGACGGGCGTGATGTCGCGAGTCCAGAAGCCGTCGGCGATCGCCTTCTCGGTCAGGTTCTGGCTCCGGACACCGAAGGTGTCCTGGTCCTCACGGCTGATGCCCCTGGTCTGGGCGACGTTCTCGGCCGTCTGGCCCATCGCAATGTAGAGGTCCGGGAGCAGGCCCTGCTCGCGCGGATCGGACCAGACCCGGCCGCCGGCGGCGAACTCCGCGGTGCGCGCCTGCGGGCCCGCGGTGACCAGCGGGTTCCACGTCTGCGGCGTGTCGGCCCAGCCGCCGAGGTTCGACCGGCTGATCGCCTCGACGCCTGCGGAGATGAAGACGTCGCCCTCGCCCGCCTTGATCGCGTGGAGAGCCATCCGCGTCGTCTGCAGGCTGGAGGAGCAGTAGCGGTTGACCGTGACCCCGGGGACTCCGTCGAGCCCGGCGAGGACCGCGACGGCCCGGCCGAGGTTGTTGCCCGCCTCGCCCGCGGGCTGTCCGCAGCCGAGAATCAGGTCGTCGATGTCGTTCGGGTCCAGCTCCGGCACCTGGGCCAGAGCGGCATGAACCATCTGGACGGTCAGGTCGTCAGGACGGACGTCCTTGAGTGAGCCCTTGCCGGCCCGGCCGATCGGCGAGCGGGCGGCGGAGACGATGACTGCTTCGGGCATGGAGAACTCCTCACGGGAACTAAGCGCTCGCTTAGCCTGGATCGCCCATGATTCCCCCACGCCGAGCGGCCGTCATCCGCCGAATGGGCGTGACCGGCATCACGCCCGGGTCGGCCGTTCGTGCCCCCTCCCCCGGACGGGCGTGGAAGGCCCCTGCGGAGGCCGCACCGGATGCGACGGCGACGACGATCCGCGCCATGGGTGAACAAGCCGTGGACCGTGAAATCTCCTGTGACGTCGTCGTGATCGGGGCAGGGGCCGCCGGACTGGCCGCCGGATCAGCGCTCGCCGCGTCGTCCGACGTCCTCGTCCTGGAGGCCGCCGACCGGCCCGGTGGTCGCGTCGAGTCGGTGCGCCACGGCGCCTACTGGCTCAACATCGGCGCGCAGTTCACCGAGGGCACCGGGCCGCTCTTCGACGTGATGGACCGCTACCGGATCGAGCGCGGCTCGCTCGCGGGCAAGAAGGCGGCCCTCTTCCTCCAGGGCCGGATGGTGACCACCGACAACCCGGCACTGCTGATGCTCCGCTCACGCATGAGCCTGAAGACGAAGGTCGAGCTGGCGCGCACCGGCCTGCGCATCAAGCGCGCCTACGCCAGGCTCGTCGGCGCCGACGCCGAGGCTGCCCGGACCACGCGCACCCGCCTCGACGACGAGTCGGGCGCCGCCCTGATGAAGGGCGCGAGCACTCCGACGATGCGCGCCATCTTCGAGGCCTGGTCGGGCCAGTGGATCGGTTGCGACTCCGACGAGACCGCCGGCGCCCAGCTCGCGCTCTCGATCGGCACGGCGCTCGAGAAGGCCTCCAAGGTGCCGAACTTCGCACTCCCGGTGGGCGGCAACCAGACCTTCACCGACGCCCTCGCGGCCGATCTGGGCGACCGGCTCGAGCTCGGCGCCGAAGCGGAGTCGATCTCCTGGAAGGACGACACGGTGGTCGTCCGCTATCGCGACGCCCAGGGCCGGGTCGAGGTGACCGCGCGCCGGGCGGTCATGGCCGTTCCCGCCGACCGCGCCCTCGCGGTCCTCCAGGGGCCCCCGACCGCACACCACGACGCGCTCGGCGACATCGAGTACGGCCGCTACGTCCTCGCCGGCGTGTTCACCAAGGAGTCGGGGCCGCAGCGCTGGGACGACTACTACGCCGTGTCCACCCCCGACCTCTCCTTCCAGATCGCCTTCAACCACGCCGCCTCCCAGCGGCGCGGCAGCCCGCGCCTGCCGGGCGGCGCCCTGGTCCTCATGGCGGGCGGGTCCCGCGCCGACGAGCTGAACCGGCTCTCCGACGCACAGATCGAGGCGACGTTCCTGAAGGACCTCGTGACACTCTTCCCGGAGCTCGACGGCAATATCGACCGCGTCGTGGTCAAGCGACAGCCGCGCGTGGTGTCGTACTGGGCTCCGGGCAAGCGCGCGGCGTCCCAGCGGACGCTGCGCCGGCCGCTGGGCCCGATCTGGTTCGCCGGCGACTACCTGGGCGATCCCTCGCTCGCCGCCGCGACCGAGAGTGGGCAGCGCGCTGCCGAGAAGGTGTTGGCGAGCCTCGGGCGCGAGCCGCTGGTTCGCTGAGGCTCCCCGACGGTCGGGCCATCCCCCATCTGGCTGTGGCTGGCGGCACACCCGATCAGGGAGCAGGCTGGCCACCTAGCGTTCTCGTGACCTAGATCATGCTCACACAGAATGAGGCCTCCATGTCAGTCGCAGAATCTGTGGGGACCACCTCCCGCACCGAGGTGAACCGCGGTGCGCTCATCGGCATCGCCGTCGTCCTCGCGACGGTGACCAATGCCGTCGCCTTCATGCTTCCGCCCCTCCTGCCCATCATCACCACGAGCTATGCCGACAACTCCGTCAGCGCAGCCGTGTGGGTCTTCACCGCTCTCACCCTCGGCGGCGGCGCAGGGTTCGTCCTGATCCCGCGCCTGACCGACAACCTGAGCGACCGCTCCATGTCCCTTCTCTCCGGGGCCATCCTGACCGCAGGCGCACTCTGCGCCGCCGTCCTCGACAGCTACGCCGGCCTGGTGGTCGGCTGCGCGCTCATGGGCTTCGGCGGAGCGGCCCAGCTGGTGCCGCTGAGCTTCCTGCGGCGCTTCCTCCCCGGCAACGCCGTGTCGACGGCGGTGAGCGTGCTCATCATGGCGACGGGCACCGGCGTGGTGCTCGGCATGCTGGGCGGCGGCTACTCCGTGCGGCTGTGGCCGCTCGCCACCCACCTCAACACCGCCGACGCCAGCATCCCCCACCAGTCGCTCGCGCCGTTCTTCTACATCCTGGCCGGGCTCTTCGTGCTGACCACGGTCGGACTGCTGGCGATCGTGCCCAACTGCCCTCCGGAGAACCCAGGCCCCGTGGGCGCTCTGGGCACGCTCTGGCTGATCGGCTGGGTCACGCTCATCCTGCTCGCGCTGACCGCCCCGACCGACAGCACCCTCGGCAAGAACGCGACGCTGATCCTCCTCGCCGGCATCGCGGCCGGCGTCGGCTGGTGGTTCGCCGAGCGGCGCTCGAAGGCCCCGGTCTTCGACCTCACGGTGCTGAAGAAGCCCTTCGTGACAACGGCATGCGTGTCCGCGGGCCTCTTCGGCGCGGTCGACGCAGCATTCCTCGTCCTCTCGACCTACTACCTGCAGACGCCGAACTTCACCGGACTCCAGTCGCCTGCCGGCGACACGCTCGGGTGGCCCGCCGACGCGACGACGTACGGCCTCGGGCTGGACCCGTTCAAGACCGGCCTGGTCCTCCTGCCGTTCGCCCTGACGATGTTCATCAGCGGCAAGATCTCCGAGCGGATCATCGCCCGTGGCCGTCCGGGCATCGTGCTCGTCGTCGGTGCTGTCATCTGCATGGCCGGCCTGCTGTTCCTCGCCGTGGCGCACGACCAGACCTGGCACTATGTCGTCGGATCGGGCCTGGTCGGCCTCGGCAGCCGGGCCGGTTACAGCGGCGCGTTCGCCGTCCCCCAGTTCGTGCTCCCGGAGGAGCGGGCCGGCATGGCCGCCGGCATGCCGGGCACGCTGATGGCGATCGGGTTCGCCTTCGGCGCCGGCATCATCACGATGATGCAGATCGGCGCCGGGTTCGTGTACCGGTCCGTCGACGTCGCGGCCCTGACCACCCTCGGGGAGAAGGCGCAGACCGGTAGCAAGGCCGACCTCGGAGCATTCCAGGCTGCCGTGCAGGGGATCGACCTGCGGACGTCGGACTACCTGCTGGAAGGCACGCACTTCGCCTCGGCCGACGTCTACACGAGCGGCTACCTCGTGGCGATGCTCTTCCCGGCGTTGGTCATCGTGATGGCGGTGGTCTCCCGACTGCGCAATCCGAACGGCTTCCGGGCCGTACTCGAGGGCCAGGCCTGACGCCTCAGGCACCGCCCGCAGTCAGGACCAGGGGCCTCGGAGCTCGAGAGAGCTCCGGGGCCCCCGGCGTCTCAAGCGCGGGAGGCTGCCCACCTAGACGATCCGGAGCGCGGTCGTCGGGTGCAGACCGCCTCCGAGCGCCTGAAGACCGTCGACGGCGCTGACCATCCGGGCCGCCGTCCCGGGATAGGGATCGCGCGGGGTGCTCACCTGGACCAGGATCTGGGAGCCGTCGGCGCCGGTCAGCGTGACCTCCACCGCCTTCTTCTCCCCTGGAGCGGAGCCCGCGCCCGGCAGCCCTCGCCACGAGAGTCGGATGCGGTCGCTCTCCCCCTGCCGCAGCACGACGTGCTGGTCGAACCCCAGTACCTGGCCCCGGCGCACGGCGAGACTGCCGACGATCACGTCCTCGCCGGCAGCTACCAGGCCGCCCTGAGACTCCGGCTCGAGCTCGCCGAGGCCGAGGACGTCAGCGATCATCCGGGCAGACTCACGCAGCGCCCGGTCGGGTTCCACCGCCGTCCCCTCGCGGCGACTGCCCACGCCGAGCTCCTGGGCCAGCACGTCGGCTCCCCAGGCAGAGATGTCGGAGACACGGGACGCCTCCACCGACACCGGCGCTGGCAGACCGCTGCTCAGGAGACACGGGAGCACGTCCAGCCACAGACCCGGGATCATCCCGGTGCCGACGATGCGCGATCCAGTGGAACGGGCACCCGCGTCGAGCGCCTCGTAGACCGGCTCCGGCAGGCTGGATCGCGGATGCACGAAGCACGCGTGAACCATGTCGACGCCGTACTCCGCGCAGAGCGCCATCGCCTCGATGTGCCGGGGACCGCCCAGGCCGGCGTAGAGCAGCAACTCGATCTTCCCCGAACCCAGGACGGCTTCGAGATCAGACGTGGTGCCGACCCCGATGGGAGCGCCGATCGTCAGCTCTCCGAGGTCGCTGCCCGCCCGGCGGGGAGCATGGACGATGCCCTGCTCGATCGAGTGCGGTCCCGAGCGCAACGCCGTCACGAGCTCAGCGGCGGTACGCCCGCTGCCGTAGAGGCCGAGGCGCACCCCGGCCGGACTCAATGTGTTTCCCATCCGTCGATCCTCGCGGCGCCCCGGGGCAGCCCGCCGGCCGACGCGGCGAGCACCCGCCCGATCGGGCTACCGGGCGCCCGCGGGGTCAGCCCGGATCCGGTAGGAACGGCGCGCGATCGCCGTCCGCCTTGACGCCGCGACGAACCCGCCCGGAGCTGTCGGCCCGGATGAGGACCACGCCGAGCACGATCAACGCACAACCGAGCAGCTGCACGGGCCGCGGGGTCTCGCCGAGGAGAAGCCACGCGACGCCGAGGGCGGCCACCGGCTCGGCCAGGGCGACGAAGGAGGTCACCCGAGCGCCGAGGACGCTCACGGCAGTGAAGCCCGCGACGTACACGAAGGCCGTCGAGAGACAGGCGACGAGCAGCAACGGCACGATCGGCGGCACCGACCAGCCGCCGAGGTCGACCCGAGCCGAGCTCATGCGCATGGGCAGGACACCGGTCAGCCCGAGCAGCGCGATGCACGCGCCCGCGACGGTCAGGCCGGCGCAGGCGAGGACGGTCGGCGGCACAGCCGGCGAGACGCTGTCCGAGGAGAGGAAGTACGTCGCCACGCAGATCGCACCCCCGAGCGCCCACGCCAGGCCCCCCGGGCTCGGCCGATCGACTCCCATCGCGGTCACGACCAGCGCCAGACCGCCGAGCGCGGTCACCGCGCCGGCGACGGTGGCCGCGGCCGGGCGTTCGCGATGGCGAACGCAGATCCAGCCGAGGACGAGGACGGGTGAGATGTAGAGGACCATCATCGCAACGCCGATCGGCAGGGTCGTCGCAGCGTTGTAGTAGCACACGACCGTGCCTCCGATCCCGACCACGCCGAGCGCCACCACCCCCCGGATGTTGCCCCGCCAGGCCACTCCTCGGAGACGCGCGGCCCAGAGAGCCCACGGCAGCAGGACCAGCACAGCCAGCCCCGTCCGCGGAAGCAGCACCCCACCAGTCGACCAACCGGACAGCACCAGCGCCTTGCCGAAGGCGCCACTGGCGCTCGACGACGTAGCCGCGAAGACCGAGAGCGCGAGGGCTCCGCGCGGGCCGACCACGCTCGTGCGATGGGCGTCGTCAGTCATGCGCTTGCACTTCGCGAACTCCTTGGGGCTGAACGAACGGCGCCAACGGCGAAGCGCACGGCGGGGCGTCTCTCCGATGAATGGCACCGAGCGCGTCGAGGGTCAGTGCGCGTCGCGGAGTCAGTCAGGGTCGGTGTATGTCCCGGATCGACGACGGCATTGATACGCACAGCAGGCCCCGTAGTGGCGGAAATCAACTCCGCCATCCTCGAGCATTCACCATCGGGTAGGGAGCGGATCGCGATCAGGCCACGCCCAACTGGGGGACTCCCCCCTCGATTCCCGACCTAGGCCCGGAGGCTGCGCGTCGGTCCTCGAAGGGATCGTTCGAGATGTCGGGGCAGCTCGGGATCACGCGCCGCGAACTGACCACCTTGTCAGCCGGCTGCCGCCGCTCGGCGGGCCATGCTCCCGGAAGCCACGGCGCATTCGGGACACGACGGGATCCACGGTCCGCGGAGGGTTGTGTCCCGGGTCGGGGACCCGCAAGTGGCCCGCAGATCAAATTCCGCCCAAAAGGCTCTCCGACCCGGAGAGCGCCGACCGCGGGCTTCGCGAGCCGGGGTGTCAGGGCATGGCCTCACGGCCCGATCGCGGCTCCCGCCAGGTCGTCGACTCCGAGCGCACTGTGCCGCGCTTCCGCTTCCGAGCCGAACCAGCGCCCTGACACAGCGACTCGCTCGCCTGTCCCGTCCCATGCGGTCCAACGCCAGGTGTCGCCGCCGCCGGAGTGCATGCGGTACTCACGGCCGTCGGGCTCGACCCGGAAGCTGTGCGCCGCCTGATCGGCGATCGCGAGGCTGCCGAAGGTCGTACCGGACCATGCGATCACCCGCCCTCCGTCGTCGACGAGCCACCATGCGGGCAGCCCCGCCGACGCGAACTCAACCAAGAACCTCATCGACTCACCCACGCACCCGCGACCGGAACGAGGGCGCCTCCCGATCGCCCCACCACGATCCGCCGTCGTCCTCCCAGTGATCTGCGGGGTCCACGTCGGGATACTCGACCACCGCTGCAAGGAGCTCCCCGGCCGGGTGCCCATTGCCGCCCGTCGCCGCGGCGAGGAGCGCCTCCGCACCCTGGTCCTCGCTGAAACCGGGAGGCACGACCAGGACGTGGAGCACCGCTAGGTCCGATGTCTCCAGCACGATGACGTGCGCGTCATCGCCCGGGAGGGGATCGACCGTGACATGTCCACCGCCATTCACCGCAACCGCACCTGGGGCCGGGTCCCAATCGGGTGGCGAGAACCGCGCTCGTACGACACGGCCACACGAAGCAGGGAGGTGGTCGATGAGCTCGCCCAACTCCGCCGCGAGGTCGCGACTGCGCGGCCACCAGCCGCCGTCGAGCCGGTCGACCCCCATGGTCCGGCCCATCCGAAGACGGACCGGGGGACGCTCGGGTGCCTGAGCAGGAGTCCCGGAAGCGGGAAGGACGGGTGTGCCTGGCGTCGTCATGACGGCCACCTCTCGACCGGTCCGGGCATCCGGGTGGATGCCTCAGCACGACCGGTCACCTTCCACGCTACCCTGCCGGCCTGAGACCCCGGGCCTGGGCCGTCAGTCGACTATGCCGGAGCGAACATCTCGCCCGGAGAGTGGTCCGGCCAGACGATCCGGAGGGTCAGGACCTCCGAGGTGTGCAAGCGCAGAAGCACGATTCCCCGACCATGACCACCCGACAGGAATCCGACCTTGACCCGGCCGTGTCGGGTGAAGATCTCGCTCGCCACGACTTCCCAGTCCCCTGGCGCATAGGCCAGACGATCGACCCGCCCGCGGTCGGCCGGGAACTCATCGACCAGATGTGCACCCTCGCGGGTCAGGTCACGTCCGTAGGGCACCCAGAGACCGTCGGCGAGCGAGACCTGCCGTGCTTCGGTGAGTTGCAGCCGCAGCACCCCCAGGGCGTCTGGATATCTGTGCGGGTAGTGGAACTGGGGGGCACGCATGGCGCCACCTCTCGTCGCGCCCACCACTGCACCGAATGCACCGCAGGGGCGGTATCTCCCCCACTCTACGTCGCCACATCCGATCGACGGGCTGGGGAGCGTTCGTCGGACGTCCGCAGTCTGCACACCATCGCGCCTCCTGCTAGTCCTCAGGGCAACGCCACCCGACTCTGAAGGCAGCGCCGACCGCGGCGAGCTGGGAGGTCAGCTCGAGCTTGGCGAGGATCGCCTTCACCTGGGTGCGCACCGTGGCCTCGGAAACGACCGACGTGCGGGCGATCTCGCGGACCTGCGCACCCGCCATCAGCGCTCCGAGGACCTCCATCTCGCGGTGGGTGAGGCACTCGAGACGGTCACGGAGGTCATTGCTCTCCAACCGTTCGAGCTCAGCGGCCTCGATCAGCACCCCGCGTTCAGCAAGCGTCATCAGCGGCAGGCCTTCGCGGACTCGCCGGACGGTGGCGACGACCAGGTCCAACGACGACGACTTCACCAGCACTGCCTGGGCGCCACGTCGTAGACACTCGCCCCATTGCGCTCGGTCCGTGCTGCCGGTGAGGATGACGACGACCGCACCGGAAGCCACGATCGGCGCCACCAGACTCGTGCCGTCGCCGATCCGTCCCAATCTGAGGTCGAGGAGCACCAGCCGCGGCCCACTACGCAAGACGGCGGCGAGAACCGCGGCGAGCGAGCTGCCCGGCACCGCGAGGTCGATCCGCCTGACGGCGAATCCCTGGGACTCGAGGGTCAAACCAACCGCCTCTGCGAACAGGACGTGGTCGTCGACGATGGTGATCCGCATCGGTGGTCCCCCACCAGTGCGCCCAATGGGCAACGAACGGCCACCCGGAGACGGCCTCACGACACACCGGCGCGGCCACCGCAGGGGCTCTCACGCCGCCGAGGTCGCTCGGTAGAGCCCGCCGTCGACGATGTCGTCTCGAGTCCGCTGCGACGATGTCCCGGCGCTGCTCGAGGTCCCACCCGAATCACCCACTCACCACGCCGGCTCAGCCCCCATCGACGCGCGCTCTGCACGTTCCCGGCGCTTGTCCCGGTCTCGATGAGGAGATCCGATCCGCAGCGGCGCCTGTCCTCCTCGACACTCCTCCGGTTCCGAAGCCACGTCAACCTCCCCGGGTCGCGCCAGCCCGACACACGACGCAAGGTCTCGTGCGAGTTGAGTCTGGGGAGGACTGCGAAGAGCAGGTAGGGGTAGCGCGGAGATAGTCGACACAGAACCGGCAATGCTGGATCGCGCAGTCCTTGCGTCGGCAAGGCCCTGGTCGGTGGAGGTGGGCTCCAGATGACTCCGACTGGGGTCGCCCGTCCCGCTGAGGTGGGGCCTGCAAGGGCCCCTGGCCGGCGGTGGGCTCGAACCGGCCAGGGGCGGCCGATATGCACCTATCCCAAGTTCTCGGCTCCGCACTCCTTGCACCTCCACCAGGCCAGCTCCACGGCGCCGCCTGCCGCAATGGTCCTGTCGCCGACGTCCAGATGTTCGGTCGGCTCCTCGCAGACGTGGCAGAACGCCACGCGGACGTCCGAGTCCATGGCGACATGATCGCTCCGACGTGCCCTCCTGAAAAGACTCGTTTTGGGTCATTCGCTTCGTTATGCGGTCAGCGGGATCGGGTAGCGGTCGGAGCGAGTCGATACGGGGACGACCTCCTGGATCTCTCCCGTTTCTGCAAGGCCCCAGCCGGAGCTGGAACGCTTGACCGGCCCCGGTTGGGGCCGCAGACACGGCTACGGACGGCGTCCTTCATCATTCAACGGCGATGACGGCGACGGTCTCGACCAGTCGGTGGCCCAGCCGCCGAGGAACCGGAGCGCCGCGGCGGACGGCGTGTCGGGCTCGGCTGTGTATGCGATGAGCACCAGGCCGTCACCCGCCAGCGCGAGTGCCTCGCCGGTGACTTCGACGTCGCCGACAAGCGAGTTGTGCAGCCGATTGTCGCGCTGCGCTTCGGCGGCGATCGTCTCGAGTTCCGCGGAGAGTCTGGCGATGCTGCCGCAGGCCGCGTTCTCGGCGTCGATCGTCTGATGGGCCGAGAGATTCGCGCCGGCATGCTGCAGGACGCCGTGGAGCACGACCCGGGCACCGCCGATGGCGCCGAATGGATCGCGGACGTCGTGCGCAAGCGATGCCGAACGCGGTTCGATGTGCCGACCCGTTCCACGTCGTCGGCTGGGCCCCCGACGCCCTCGATGCCGTGCGCCGCGACGTCTGGAACGCCGCGCGTAGGTCAGGACACACCAGACCCCACGGCTGGGCCGAAGAACGGCGCGCATCACGGTTGCGACAGGCGCGCGCGAGCGATCAAGCACGCGCGGTTCGCGCTGTGGAAGAACCCTGAGAACCTCACCGACCGCCAACGGGTGAAGCTGGAATGGATCGCGAAGACCGCCCGGGGCTCTACCGGGCCTATCTCCTCAAAGAGGGTCTGCGGACCGTCTTCAAACTGCCCGCGGACCAGGCCCCGAAGCGCTCGACCGATGGATCGCCTGGGCACGCCGATTCCGCATCGAATCGTTTCGAATCGTTCGTCCGGCTCCAAAGGCGGATCGTGCACTACGGCGCCGAGATCCTCTCGTCCATCGAGCACGGTCTGTCCAACCGACTCGTCGAATCGGTCAACACCAAGATCCGCCTCATCGTCCGCATGGCATTCGGCTTCGCCGGCCCGACGCCCTCATCGCACTCGCGATGCTCAATCCTTGGCGGCCACCGCCCGACCCTGCCTGGCCGTCGATGACCCACGGATCAGTCAGGAGAGCCCTTTTCTTCGATGAGTGCTTGGCCGTACACGCCGAAGATCCCGCCGATGGCCCTCTACGTCCTCACGCCCCGCCGCCAGCCCTCAACCCCCACCCCTCCCCGGGACTCTCCGCGAAGGCACCTCCGATCGTTGCAAGCAGCACCGGTCGGCAACTCGAAGGCGGACCGCCGGTGCGACTCTCCACTACCGATGTTCCGGTGTCGAGCGCTACGCCGATGCCGGTCGATAAGATCCTCTGTCTGCGCCTGCGACACCGCGTCGGGCCCGACAAGATCGCGATCCACCTCGAGCGCTACCGCCAGGTCAAGATCAGCCCGTCCGGCTGGCAGATCCTGCACCGCGCCGGCGCGAATCCCGGCCGGCCTCGCGCCGTTACAAGTGACGCGGGACCCGATGGAAACGCGACGAGCTGCGCGACATCGACAGCACCCCCGAACACCGCCGCATAAGAGCCGGTCGCTGTTCGTCGCCGGATGCTCCCGCCACCCTGCCGAGCGGCCGGACCCCAGATGGCCCCATGGCCAGTGGCCGGCGCTCAGCGGTCCGCGGTGAGAACTAGGCCCGAGCCGTCGACCAGGGCGCCGGAGGTGACCACGCCGACTTCATGGCGCGCGGCTTGACGTTCACGTCCGCGCCCCTGGATCTGCAGGACTGCCTCGACGACGGTGTTCATCCCGTGGACGTAGCCCTCGGACAGCAGGCCGCCGTTGGTGTTGACCGGCAGGGATCCGCCGATGCCCGTTGCCCCCGAGGCGACGAATGCGCCGGACTCGCCGCGTTCGCACAGCCCTAGGCCCTCCAAGCCCATCAGCACGGTGCTGGTGAAGCAGTCGTAGATCTGAGCGAACTCGATGTCGGACGCGGAGATCCCGGCCTGTCGGTAGAGATCCTCACGGATCAAGGCGGTGAAGTTGTGGGTGTAGTCGTCGATCATGGTGTGGTTGCCGATGTCGAGACCGGGGCGGGCGCCGGCGCGGTACGAGTGCGCGGCGACGACCGCCGGCGGCTGCTGCAGGTCTCGGGCTCGGTCGAGCGTGGTGAGCAGCACAGCGCAAGCGCCGTCAACCTCGGTGGTGCAGTCGGCCACCCGGAAGGGGTCGACGACCTGGCGAGAGTTGTAGTAGTCATCGAGCGAGAGGGGCTTGCGCAAGATGGCACGCTCGTTGAGTTCGGCATAGGCGCGCTGGGCGATGGCGACTGCGGCGAGGTCGCCATCGTTCTGGCCTGTCTCGTGCAGGAACCGTCGCGCCCACATCGCGATGTACATCATGTAGGCGTTGTAACCGATGGGATAACGGTACGGCGCGGACTTTCCTGCGAACTTCGACGCGCCGACCCGGACGCCGGAGTAGCCGTTGAGGGCACGGAAGACCAGCACGTAGTCCGCGGCGCCGGTGGCGATCGCCATGGTGGCGTTTCCGACGAGGTGGCACGGCGACTGACCGGCGCCATTGCAGTCCATCACGTAGCGCAGACCGGGCAGCGCCAGCGCCGTAGCCAGCGCCTCGCAGTTCTCCGAGTCGTTACTGACCATGTAGCTGGCGATGCCGTCCACCGATTGCGGGGCCAGGCCCGCATCGGCGCAAGCGCCGAGCGCCGCCTCCGTGGCCAGCTCGAGGACCGAGCGCCCGGAAGCCCGGGAGAAGTCTGTGTAGCCGACACCAGCGATCGCAACCTGCCGCATCGTCATGCCTCCATCGTCGTGTTTTCGAAGTCGGTGTGGTGGACGAATCTTTTGACACATGAATCAAACTTCGACTCATGCGATGGTTTCCGAGGGACGGGAAAAGGCCGCCGGATCGGAGGCTGGTCAGGCCGGGACGACCCCGACCAGCATGAGCAGCGTGTCGATGAGCTCCTGGATCTGCTGCCGGGCCCGCGTCGGGTTGTCCCGCTCGATCCACAGCGGTGACATGTTGATCGAGGAGTACATGCACTCCAGAGACGCCGCCGTCGACGTCAGGTGGAACTCGCCACTTGCCAGGCCCTCGTCGACCAGGCCGCGAAAGAGTGCATCATGACCGGCGCGGACCGCCTTCACCTTGCCCTCGACGTCCGCGGGATCACGCAGGGTGAACAGCTCGATCGAGGCGGGGTAGTCCCACACGACGACGTCGAGCTGACGGGTCAGGAGCCGGCGAAGCCGCACAGTCGCGGATTCCTCACTGCCCTCGACCGCCGCATTGAGTTCGACCATGATCCGGCGAGCGAGCGTCTCGATGCCCGCCATGACGAGCTCTTCACGGGACGGGAAGTAGTGGTAAAGGGACCCCTTGGTCACGTCGAGACGTTCGGCGACGTCCTCGAGCGAGAAGCGCGAGAGGCCCTTGCTTCCGAGCTCGTCGGCGGTGGCGTCAAGGATGCGGGCGACCCGCTCCTCGCGCTTGCGCTCGACTCGCGAGACCGTCTTCGAACCGCGAGTGGTCGCGGCTGTACGACTCGCACGCATCAAAACACTCCACTCTTCAGGTCGGGCCCGGACCCGGCTCACGGGAGCCAAAGTCTAGGTCATCCCATGTTCTCGGCCGGTGCCGACACAGCGAAGCGGAACTCGGTCCACTCCGGGTGCTCGACGTACACGACATCGACGGACCGCCCGAAGTCGAGCGCGTCGATGTCGTCCATCCGCCCCACGACTCGCACACCCTCGGCGAGGTCGACGGTCACGAGGGCGTACGGGACCTCACCGGCGAACTGCGGCCAGAAGGCCTGCCGGACGACGATCCACGAGTAGACCGTGCCGCGGCCGCTGAGCTCGCGCCACTCGCTGCGCGGACCGGTGCAGTACGGGCAGCGCGACATCGCGGGGAACCGGAACCGGTCGCACGCGGAGCAGCACTGCAGCAGCAGCCGCTTCTCGTCCAGCGCCGCCCAGAAGGGCTCGCTGTCGACGTCACGCTCGGGCACGGGCAGGACGTCTGCGGCCACGGTGGCAACCTCCATCATTCACACTCCTCGGAACTCGGGTCGACGCTTGGCAGAGAAGGCCTCCAGGCCCTCGCGGGCGTCCTGGCTGTCCAGGCAGTAGTCGATCGTCACCTCGCGCTCGAAGGCGAGCGCGTCGTCAAGTCCCAGGCCGTGGAAGTCGATCTGGGCGAGCACGCGCTTGACGTTGGCGACCGCGAGCGGCGACTTCCGGGCGATGTCGTTGCCAAGGTCGACGGCCGCGGCGATCAGGTCGGCGTCGGGGACGACCCGGTTGACCAGGCCCCACGCGGCCGCCTCGTCCGCCGGCAGTATCCGCCCGGAGAAGATCAGCTCCCGGGCCCGGTGCGAGCCGACCCGACGGGGCAGTCGGCTCAGCACGCCGCCGCCGCCCATCTGCCCGAACGGCAGGTGGGCGTCACCGATGCGCGCACTCTGGGCGGCGAATGCCACGTCGCAGGCGAGCACGAGCTCCATCCCACCGGCGATCGCGATGCCGTTGACCAGCGCGATCGTGGGAACGCGGCAGGTGGCGAGGCTGTCGAAGACGCCGTGCAGATCCAGCAGGAACCGCGTGAAGGCGTGCCGGTCGCCCTGGAGCTGGAGGTACTTCTTCATGTCCCCGCCGGCGCTGAACGCGCGCCCCGCTCCGGTGAGGGCGATGGCACGCACGTCGTCACGAGCCAGGGCCGACTCGATCGCGTCGCGCAGCGCCAGCACGCTGGGGTGGTCGAGAGGGTTCATCTGCTCGGCGCGGTCCAGGGTGAGCAGCGCCAGCGTCGAACCGCCTTCGAGTGACAGGTAGGAGGACCGGACCAGCGATGGGTCCACGGCCACGTCGGCCGTCACGATGCCGTCACCTCGCTGACCATCCGGTCGCGCAGCACGAACTTCTGGATCTTTCCGCTCGGCGTGGTCGGGAAGCCTTCGAGGACCTTGAGATACTCCGGCCAGAACTGCTTGGTGAGCTGGTGGTCGCGCAGCCAGGCCTCCATGCCTGCGAAGTCGAACGATGCGCCCGGCTCGAGGCGCACGCAAGCGCACGCCTTCTCCCCGAGCCGCTCGTCGGGCACCGCGACCACGGCGACCATCGCGACAGAAGGGTGCGCCAGCAGGAGGTTCTCGACCTCGGCCACCGGGATGTTCTCGCCGCCGCGGACGATGATGTCCTTGGAGCGTGTGGTCATCACGAAGTCGCCCGCCTCGGTGAGGTAGCCGCGGTCACCGGTGACGTACCAGTCACCCTCGAGGAAGTTCGCCTGGCTCAGACCGGGCTGAAGGAACCCGAGGTGGCGCTGCGGGCCGCGGACCACCAGGTGGCCCTCCGAGCCGGCGGGCAGGTCCTCGACGAACATCTCGTCGAGGATCCGCAGCTCGGCACCGGGAACGGGGCGACCGTCGACGGTGCACACGGTCTCGAGCGTGTCGGTGAGGAGGTTCGTCACGGCCAGGCCCGTCTCGGTCATGCCCCAGCCACCGACCAGCTTGGTCGTGGGCAGGCGACGTCCGGCCTCCTCGGCCAGCGCCTGCGGCAGACCGGCGCCGATGCAGCTGAAGACGCGCAGGCTGCTCATGTCCTGACCGTCCAGGTTGTCGGCATGCAGGGTGTCGGTCAGAAACGGGATGGCGCCGTTGGTCAGGGAGATCCGGTGCTTCTCGACCAGCTCCACGAACTGGACCGGGTTCCAACTCTGCTGCAGCACGGCGGCCGAGCCGGCGACGATCGGGCAGGTGATCCCGAACAGGATTCCGGTCTGGTGCCCCACCGTCGACGCCATGTGGATGACGTCCTCCGGCCCGATCTCATAGCGCTCGTCGTACGAGGACGCGGAGGCGATGAGCGTGTTGTGGGTGTGCAGCACGCCCTTCGGCTCGCCGGTGGTGCCTGAGGTGAAGGCGAGCTGCGCGACGTCGTCGGGATGCGGCCGTGCGGGCAGGTCAACAGCCGGGCCGGCCAGGAGGTCGGTCCACCGCACGGTGCCCTCCGGTGCGGCACCGATGACAGCGACCGACGGGGTCCGGGCAAGGGCGGGGAGAACGCGCAGGACGGCGGCAGCGTGGTCGAAGCCGTTGAACGCGTCCGGAACGATCAGCACCGTCGGTTCGGCGAGTCGCAGCATCGTGGCGATGTCACGCTCACGGAAGATCGGCGAGATGGTGTTGAGAACGGCGCCCAGCTGGGAGCAGGCGACCGCCAGGACGACAGCCTCGTGCCAGTTCGGCAGCTGTGCCGACACCACGGCGCCGGGGGTCACGCCGAGACGGGTCAGCCCCGACGCGAGCGCTTCGGCCTGGTCGCCCAGCTCGCCGTAGGTGATCTCTCCTCGAGCATCGATGACCGCGGTCCGGTCGGCCGCCTCGGCCGCGACGTCTTCGACGTACTCGACCAGCAGTCGGTCGCGCCACCATCCGGCCTCCCGGTAACGGGCGGCGGCTTCGGGGTCGAACTGGGTCAGCAGCGCCTTCCAGTCGCGCACCGTCAGGCTCCCAACCGGCTCAGGATCTCGAGCTGCACCTCGTCGGTCCCACCGCCGATGCGCAGGATCCGCGCGTCACGGTAGTGGCGGGCAACACCCGTCCCCTCGACGAAGCCCATCCCGCCGAAGAGCTGGACGGCGCTGTCGGCGACCTCGTTGGCGACGTTGGCCGCGTGGTACTTCGCGACTGCGACCGAACGGTGCGCCTCCGGGTGCTGGCGGTCGATCCGGTCAGCGGCGCGGTAGACGGCGGCGCGGGCCGTCTCGAGCGCGATCTCCATCCTCGCCAGGGTGTGGCGCACGCTCTGCAGGTCGATCAGCTTCTGACCGAAGACCTCACGCTCGCGGGCGTAGGTGCGGGACAGGGCGAGGCACTCGACGGCATGGCCGACGGCCATGGCGGCCAGGATCGTCCGCTCTTCTTGGAAGGCGGCCATCGTCTGGTAGAAGCCGTGGTTGACCTCACCAAGGACGGCGTCGGCCGGGATCCGGACGTCGTCGAGATAGACCTCGCGGGTGTCGGAGGCGTGCCAGCCCATCTTCGGCAGCGGGTTACCCCACGAGATGCCGGGCGTCTTCGGGTCGACGAGGAAGGTCGTGATGCCGCGGTGACGGGCGTCCTGGTCTGTGCGGGCAGCGACGATCCAGATCGAGGAGAGGCTCGCGTTCGTGATGAACATCTTCGATCCGTTGAGGATCCAGCTGCCGTCGTGGTCCGGCACCGCGGTGCTGGTCAGCGCGGCAACGTCGGAGCCGGCCCCGGGCTCGCTCACGAGGATCGAGACGAGGCTCTCGCCCGAGCAGACCTCAGGGAGATAGCGCTTCTTCTGCTCCTCGGAGCCGTGCAGCACGATGTGAGGGGCAGCCATGTAGGAGCTGCCGAGAGCGGTGATCGCCAGGCCGCCCGACGCGCGTGCGAGCTCCTCAGCAAGGACGACGACGGCCTTCAGGTCGGCGTCGGCACCTCCGACGTCACTGGACACCGTCAGGCCCATCAGCCCGGCCTCACCGGCCGCGCGCCATGCCGGCAGCGACAGGCTCGGGTCAAGCTCGGCCGCGTCGACGATCGGCCGCAGATGCGCGTCGACGAATGCCCGGCACGACGCTCGGAAGTCGTCGTATCCGTCGGGAAGTTCCCACGTCACAACCTGCACCTCTTTCTCGGGGCGATCCGCGGCGGCTGCGGGAACAGCCTCGCCGATCAATGCTTGACGAATGTGACCATTGAAGCAATTTTTGACTCCTCTGTCAATCTTTTTTTCATAAGGATGTTTTTTGGGGCCGAGCCGTGGCACGCGCGTAGTGCGCATCGGCGTCGGCCAGCTCGATCCAGACGCCCTCGGCACTGGCCAACAGGCCACCGGTGTCCACGCACCGCATCTCTCCGCGCATCAGCCGGCGCCGTTCGCCGTCCATCCGCCCGGACGCGGTCAGCACCACGCGGGCACCGAGCGGGACCGGTCGGCGATACTTCACGGCGAGCTCCGCCGTCACCGAGAAGCCCCGCAGGGAGTTGGCGGTGTAGCCAAGCAGCTCATCGAAGACCCACGCCGTCCAACCGCCGTGCGCCACCGCGCGGCCCGCGACCGCGCTCGGCACGACGATCTCACCGCGCACGGTTCCGTCCGCCTGGCGGCGCAGGTCATCGATGCCTTGGCGACACGACCCGACGATCTCGCACGCCTCGCAGAGCTCGAACTCCCGGACCGCCACCGGATTCTCGTCCTGACGCCGATCGCCGCACCGCATGTCCATCCGTCACTCCTTTGTCCAGTGAATGTCTTGCGGCACGTTATGAGCGCTCAGTAACCTGAGTCAATGGCCGCTCACGGAGTACGCAGACCGCAGACCCGGGACGCTACGATCCCTTCCGTGCCCGCTGCGAACGCTCAAGAAGACGCCACCGCCGACGGCGGGCAGGACAGCCTCCCCGCCACCGCTCAGCGCCTGCTCACCGGGGCGATCGCCTGCTTCGCATCGAAGGGTTACCAGGCGAGCACGACGCGCGACATCTGCAACGAAGCCGACCTCAGCGCCGGCGCGCTCTACGTCTACTTCGAGAGCAAGGAGCACCTGCTCTTCGAGCTGGTCCAGCGTGCGCACCGCGACGTCCTGGTCGCGCTGGAAGCCCTGGCGCCGGCGGAGCCGGGTGCCGAGGCTGACCTGTTGGTCGCACAGATCCGCACCCTGACCCACTGGCACGTGGACAACCACCTGCGCGCCCGGGTCGCGCAGACCGAGCTCCCGAACCTGAGAGGGGACCACCTCGCCGCCGTGCGCAGGCAGCGCACCTCCATCGAGGCGTTGCTCCGCTCGACCGTGGTCGCCGGGTGCGAGTCGGGCGTCTTCCGGTGCGCGGACCCCCAGCTGTTCGTGCGCGCCACGCTGTCGCTGTGCATCGACGTGATCCGGTGGTACAACCCCGGCGGCCACTACGGCGCCGACGACCTCGCACGCAGCAACGTCGACATTCTCCACACCTACCTGCAACATGCAGGTCAGTAGGTATTCCACCGCGCCGCCCGGCCCCTGACGGCGACCACTGGCACGCTTGCAGCAGCCGCCCGCCCCGGGGCAGACGAGCGGGTCCTAGAACCGGTCAGACCGCGACGAGGTAGGTCACCATGTCGACGATGCACACCGGCTTGACGACGCCCTCGGCCTCGACCGTGCCGCGCACCGTGAGGCGGTGGCCGCCCGCGGCCGCCTCGAGCGAGAGCAGCTCGAAGCCGGCCCGCACCTTGGACCCGACCCGCACGGGCGCTGGGAACCGGAGCTTCTCCGCGCCGTAGTTGACCTGCATCGCGGTGCCCTCGATGTCGAACACCTCCCACTGCAGCATGGGCACCAACGACAGGGTGAGGAAGCCGTGGGCGATCGTGCCACCGAACGGGCCCTCCGCCGCCCGCCGCTCGTCGACATGGATCCACTGGCGGTCACCGGTCGCGGCGGCGAAGGCGTCGACCCGGGCCTGGTCGACCTCATGCCAGCTGGAGTGACCGACCTGCTCGCCGATGGCCTCGGCGAGGCTGGCGATGTCAGCGAATCGTCGGACGCTCACAGCTCGAACAGTCCCGCCGCGCCCATGCCGCCACCGACGCACATGGTGACCACCGCGTAGCGGGCGCCACGACGGCGGCCCTCGAGCAGAACGTGCCCGACCATGCGGGCCCCGGACATGCCGTAGGGGTGGCCGATCGAGATCGCGCCACCATTGACGTTGTAGCGCTCGGGGTCGATGCCCAAGGCGTCGCGGCAGTACAACGCCTGGGAGGCGAACGCCTCGTTGAGCTCCCACAGGTCGATGTCATCGACCCCGAGTCCGTGTTGCGCGAGAAGCTTCGGAATGGCGAAGACCGGGCCGATGCCCATCTCGTCCGGCTCGCAGCCTGCAACGGCCATGCCGCGATAGGTCCCGAGCGGCTCCAGGCCCCGGCGCGACGCCTCGGCCGCCTCCATCACGACGACGGCGGCGGCACCGTCGGACAGCTGCGAGGCGTTGCCGGCCGTGATCGTCGCGGTGTGGTCCGCGCGGTCGGGCAGGACGCCCCGCAGGCCGCTCAGGCTCTCGAGGGTGGTGCTGGGACGGTTTCCCTCGTCGAGGCGCTGAGTGAATTCGATCGGCGACTCGCCCTCCGGGTCGGCCTTGACGTCGATACGGCGCCCCGCGAAGGGCACGATCTCCTCGGCGAACAGGCCGCGCTCCTGGGCGAGCGCCGTACGCCGTTGCGATTCGAGAGCGTAGGCGTCCTGCTGCTCGCGGGTGACGCCGAAGCGCTGCGCGACGTTCTCCGCGGTCTCCAGCATGGAGACGTAGACGTCGTGGCCGTCCTCGAGGAGCCACTGGTCCTGGGCCCGGTGCGCGTTTCGGTAGCGGTCGTCCTGGACGAGCGAGATCGACTCGACGCCTCCCCCGACGGCGATGTTCATCCCGTCCACGACGACCTGCTTGGCGGCGGTCGCGATCGCCATCAGACCTGACGCGCACTGCCGGTCGATGGTCATGCCCGGGACGGCGACGTCCATGCCGGCGCGCAGCAGTGACTGGCGAGCGACGTTGTAGCCACTGGCGCCCTCCTGCATGGCGCAGCCCAAGACGACATCCTCGACCTCCACCGCCTCGACGCCGGCACGCTCGACGGCGGCTCTGATCGCGTGGGCGGCCAGCGCCTGGGGTTGGGTGTCGTTGAAGACGCCGCGATAGGCCCTCCCGATGGGAGTTCGGGCCGTCGAGACGATGACTGCTTCACGCATCTGCATTGCTCCGCTCAGTGATGCTGGACCTGGACTCGGTTCAGGGTCAGATGGAGATGCCGCCGTCGACCGGCAGCACGACGCCGGTGACATAGGCCGCCTCGTCGGAGGCGAGGAAAGCGACCGCGGCGGCCATCTCGGCCGGGTCGGCGAAGCGGCGGAGCGGGATCTGGTCGAGCAGCTGCTCACGTTTCGCCGGCGGGATGCTCGCGATCATCCGTGTCTCGGCGTTCGGCGAGATCGCGTTGACCGTCACCCCGAAGCCCGCGAGCTCCTTGGCCGTCGCCTTGGTGAAGCCGATGATCGCTGCCTTGGCGGCGCCGTAGTTGGACTGGCCGATGTTGCCGCGCAGTCCGCTGTAGGAGGTCACGTTGATGACCCGACCTCCACCCTGCGCGCGCATGTGAGGCACCGCGGCTCGGGTCAGCTTGAAGGTGCCGCCGGCGTGGACGGCCAGCACCTGGTCCCAGTCCTCGTCCGTCAGCTTCCAGACGACACCGTCGCGCAGGATGCCAGCGTTGCTGACGACCACGTCGATGCGCCCGGTCTTCTCGATCGCCGTCGCGACGATCGCGTCGATGCCCTCGGTGCTCGCGACGTCGGCGGCGACGCCCGTGACGCCGAGCCGGTCCGCGGCCTCCGCGACGGCCTCGGCATCGAGGTCGACGATGAACACGTCCGCACCGGCCGTGGCGAAGCGCTCTGCGATGGCGTGGCCGACACCACGAGCAGCCCCGGTGACGATGACCGTCCGACCGGCGAAGTTGAACTCGATGGTGCTCATCAGGACCGGTCCTCCTCGTCGGTGAGGCGGCACCAGATCATGCCGATGTCACCAGATGCTGGATCGTGCTCGACACGGACGGTGACGGCGTCACCGATCGCGGGCGCGGGGCCAATGGCACGACAGACCATCCGGATCTCGGGCGCCTCGTCAAAGGTCACCAGGGCCAGGCCGTACGGCGTCTGGCCGCGGGTCCGCTCAGTGAACGCGTGGCGGACCGTGGTGGCGGCGTACACCGTCGCCCGGCCGTCCAGCTGCCGCCACACGAGCCGCTCGGATTGACAGTGCGGGCAGCGCCCCATCGGGTACCAGTGGAAGCGTGCGCAGTCCTGGCACTGCGGCAAGGGCACGCTGTCGCCTCCGGCCAGGCGGAAGAACTCCTCGAGGTCGCCGACCGGGGCGTTGCCGTCGATGTGCAGGGTGTCGTCGAGTGTCATCACAGCTCCTAGTTGTTGCTCAACAGCAGCAGGGCGTAGTCGGGCACCGACAGGCCGGTGACCAGACCGACTCCCGCGTCGGCGACCTGGTTGGGGCCGGCGTCGCCGCGCAGCTGACGAACGGCCTCGATGACGTGCTCAGCGCCGAGCAGGTAGCTGTGGGCCAGCAGACCGCCGTGGGTGTTGACCGGCATCCGGCCGTCGATCCGGGTCTCGCCGGCAAGGGCGAACTTGCCCGCGGTCCCCCGCTCGCAGATGCCGAGATCCTCGAGCTGGAGCAGGCAGGAGATCGTGAAGCAGTCGTAGATCTCGGCGAAGTCCGCCTCGGCAAGGGACATCCCGGCGTCGCCTTCCACGGCCGCCCGGGCCGCCGCCGTCCCGGGGAAGCCGAGGTAGTCGGCGCGCTGGGTGAAGACGTCGTCGCCGGACGTCGCTTCAGACCCGAAGCCCACGCCTCGCACGTGGATCGGCTTGTGCGGAGCATCGACTGCCCGCTCTTCCAGCGTCAACACGTAGGCCACAGCGCCGTCACTGATCAGGCAGCAGTCCTCGAAGCGCAGCGGGTCGGAGATCATCGGGGTATCGAGGTACTCCTGCATCGACAGCGGCTTGGTCTTCTGACCGACGCCGGCCCGTACGGCGTACTCGCGCTGGTTGACCGCGAAGGCGCCGAGCTCCTCCTCGGCCAAGCCGTACTCGTGCGAGTAGCGCTCGGCGAGGAGGGCGAAGTACTCCGGCTGGGCATCGAAGCCGATCGGCTTCTCGTACACGCGCTTGGCGGGATACATGTCGTGGAAGCCGTAGGGGCCGCTGGGCCGGGTGCCCCAGTCGACGCCGAAGTAGACGAGCACGTTCGTGCACAGCCCCGCTTCGAGACCGGCCCGAGCCAGCTGCGGAGCACCGACTGAGCCCGCACCGCCGTAGGACAGCGAGGCATCGAAGGTTCGGGTGATCCCGAGCTGTGCCGAGAGCCAGTCGCGCGGGACCGAGCCGGACATGATGACCGAGTCGGACACGATGCCGTCGATGTCACCCGGTCGAAGGCCGGCGTCCGCGATCGCTGCCAAGGCAGCGTCGACGACCAGGCGTCGCACGCTCTTGTCGGACCGGCGCGCCGGCGGCGTCTCGCCGATGCCTGTGATGCATGTTCCCTGTCTCGAGCCCATCGAAGTTCTCCTCGTCGGTGTGGTGATGGAAGGCAGCTCAGACCTGCAGCTCGAGCCGCTCGCGAATGACCTTGCCGGTGACGTTGCGCGGGAAGTCGTCGATATCGATCTGGCGGAAGGCCCGCGGCACCTTGTAGCCGGCCAGGTCGCGGCGGCAGGCCGCCTCGAGCTCGGCGACGTCGAGCTCGACCTCGGCAGCTAGGAAGGCGACCGGCGTCTCGCCCCACTTCTCATCGAGCTTGCGGACGACGACGACCTCCTGCACCCCCGGAACAGTCATCAGCACCCGCTCGATCTCGGCGGGATACACGTTCTCCCCACCGGTCTTGATGAGGTACTTCGATCGGCCGACGAAGTGCACGAAGCCCTCCTCGTCGCGGCGCAGCAGGTCGCCGGAGCGGTACCAGCCGTCGACGAGGGCTTCGGCCGTGGCTGCCTCGTCATGCAGGTAGCAGGTGAACAGTGTCGGTCCGCAGACGTGCATCTCGCCGGGTTCGCCGACGGCAGCCTCAGCGCCGTCGGGCCCGGCGAGACGGTGGTTCGCCAGCGCCGTCATCCGCTTGCCCAGGTGCTCGGGCCAGGTACCGGGCGCGATGGTGCCGTAGGTAAGCGGTCCGGCCTCGGTCATGCCGTAGGAGTTGTAGTACGGCGCATCGAGCAGCTCGGTCAGCTCTCGCACCTGTGCCGGCGGGACGAGGTCGGCCATGGCGCCGACCAGTCGGATCGGCGCGACGGGGCGCGGGTCGCGGCGCAACCGCGCGACGAGGGCCTCGATAGCGCCGGGCATCATCACGAACCAGCCGAGCTGAACCTCGTGCAGGTAGTCGTTGATGACCTCGACATCGAAGCCGTCGACCACGATGTAACGGCTGCCGAGGGCCGCGCAGACGAACATGTAGTCGGCGGAGACGAGGTGGAACATCGGCGCCCAGGCAAGGTGTGCGTCGTCAGCGCTCAGCTTCATCTCCATCGCCCCGAAGGCGGCGCGGGCGAGCATGGCACGCTGGGAGATCGCGGCCGCCTTCGGACGGCCGGTGGTGCCGCTGGTGCAGATGATGGTGACCAGGTCTTCCGCGTCGATGTCCGCATCAGGGGCGGTAGCGGGGTACGGCTCGATGAAGTCGGCGTAGAAACGGCCGTCGTCAGGCGTGGTCAGCTCCTCGCAGCGGACGTCGGACGCAGTGATGAGGTGGCGGAACGCCGGCTGCACGAAGACCACACGGGGCCGGCACAGCGAGATCGCGTAGGCGACCTCGTCCTCGCTCTGGCGCCAGTTCAGCGTGGCAAGCGCGGCGCCCAGCTTGGCGACGGCGTGCTGCAGCAGGACGTGCTCGATTGAGTTGCTGCCGAGCACCGCGACGGTGTCGCCTCGGGTGACAGCCGCAGCGGCGAGGCCGTGGGCGAGCCGGTCGGTGACCCGGTCCAGCTCGGCATAGGTGAAGCTGCGGGTCGTGTCGCTGACGGCGACGCGGTGCGGGTTGGTGCGGGCCTGGTTGCGCACGACGTCGGCAACGGTCAGGGCGCGGCCCGTAGTGGTAGTCGCCATGGTTCACCTCGTTCATCATCTGGTTACTGAGCGCTCAGTAACCAGATTAGGGATGGATGCAGCACTCGTCAAGCACCACGTGGCATGCTCAGGAGTTCGCGCTGCGCTGCGCTGAGCGGCTGGTCGAGCCTGCGTCGTAGGTCGCCGGTGTGACACCCTCCGCCCGCAGGTCCGCCTTCTTGACCTTCGCCGTCGGCGTGCGCGGCAAGGCATCGAGGAACTGCAGGTAGCGAGGCACAGCGAAGTACGGCAGGCGCTCGCGCGCCCAGGCGAGGATCTCCTCGGGCGCGACGTCGAGGCGGTCCTCTCGACGGACGACCGACACCATCACCTCGTCCTCGGCGAGCTCGGACGCGACGCCATAGGCGGCGACGTCCTCGACCGCCGGATGGGAGAGCACGACCTGCTCGACCTCGTAGGACGAGATGTTCTCGCCGGAGCGACGCATCGCATCCTTGGCACGGTCCATGAAGTAGAACCAGCCGTCCCCGTCGCGGCGCATCACGTCGCCTGTGTGGAACCACAGGTTGCGCCATGCTTCGACGGTGGCCTCGGGATGGCCGTAGTAGCCGAGCTGGCTGGTGAACGGGACCAGGGGCCGCACGACCAGCTCGCCCGGCTGCCCGTCCGCGACCTCCATGTCGAGGTCGTCCACGATGCGGCACTCCCACCCCGGGAGCGCCTTGCCGCACGCCTCATGGTTGGCCTCACCGTCAGGAATCCCGAGCGGGACGCCGACGTCCGTCGAACCGTAGAGCTGTGTCGAGACGAGGCCGAAGCGCTCTTCGAACTCGCTGTGGTGACCCACCGGCGGAGGGATCACCAGCGCCTTGCGCAGGCAATGGTCACGATCCTGAGGGCCCGGCGGTCTCTTCCACAGCAATGCGCCGATGGAGCCGAGCATGTTCGTGACCGTCGCACCCGACTCCTTGATGGCCGGCCAGAAACCCGATGCGCTGAACCGCGGCGCCACGACCAACCGGGCTCGCACGAGCAGTGCAGGCAAGAACGACGTGCACAGCCCGTTGGCGTGGAAAAGCGGCAGGCAGGTGAACAGTATGTCGTCGCTGCGGTGGCCCATCACGGCCATCGCGCTCTCGGCCTTGCCCATCGCCATCCGGTGCGTCCACATGACGCCCTTCGACGGTCCGGTCGTGCCCGAGGTGAACATGATGCTGGAGAGGGATGACGCAAGCACGGAGCGCGGCGTCGGCGCACCGACACCGGCAAGGAAGCGGCCGGTCGCGTCCTCCCTGTCGGCCGGGCTGACCTCCAGCACGGCCGGGCCGTCGTCGATGCTCCTCGTCACCGCGCGCACATCGGCCAGGAACTCCGCCTCCGCGACGACGATCCGCGGGCCGGACAGCCGCAGCATGTGCTCGAGCACGCTGCCCCGCATGGCCGTGTTGAGCGGCACCGAGACCATGCCCGCAGCCGCGATCCCGAGCCACCAGGCAAGGATGTCGACCCGGTTGCCGATGACCAGGGCGACGCGGTCCCCCGGCTCCAGGCCGGCCCGCTGGAGCCCGGCGGCCACGTCCTGCGCACGCTCGTGGAGCTCTCGCGCGGTGTAGGCGCGGTCGTCGGTGAACTCGACCAGGACGTGGTCAGGCTGCTCGGCAACGAGCCGCTCGAGCACCAGGTGAGGGACGAAAGAGGGGGTGTTCATGCCTGCTCCTGCGGGTCAGCCGGCTCGAAGGCCAGTCGCGTGAACGCGGAGAGATCCTCGAAGACGGCCCTCACCCTCATGTCCGCCTGGACGTCCGCCGAGGCGACGCCGACGATGCGACCGTTGATCCGAGGGCCCTCGTCGAGCACGACGTCCGCGACGACGTACGGCAGGTCGGACTCGAACGCGGGATGGAACGCGTGCCGGGCGACGAACCACGAGTGGATCCGTCCCGCGCCGGCGACCTCCCGCCACTCGATCGCGTCCGCGTCGGCGCTGCAAGCGGGGCAACCCGGCATGGGAGGGAACTGGAAGCTCGCGCAGGAGCCGCACCAAGGAAGCCGCAGCACGTGGTCTCGAAGCGAGTCCCAGAACGGTCTACTGTCCTCACTCGGGTGGGGAACGGGAATCGACACGACCATCTCACCTGTCCTTGGTCAACACGATGGCTGATCCCGAGAGGTACGCGCCGGACGAGACGACGGCGACATCGTTCTTCGACACCTGCCGCTCTCCGGCCAACCCCTGCATCTGCCACACCGCCTCGGTGACGGTGTTCATGCCGTGCACGTAGCCCTCCGAGAGCAACCCACCGTGCGTGTTGGTCGGTAAGCGACCGCCCGGCGAGGTGTGTCCCTCACGAGCGAAGCGGCCGGCACCGCCGGGCTCGCACAGGCCGAGGCCCTCCATGTTGAGCGCCAGCGCGCCGGTGAAGCAGTCGTAGACCTCGGCGTAGTCGACGTCGTCAGGGCCGACCCCCGCGCGGCGCCACAGGGGGTCGGCAAGGTGGGCGGCGTAGTTGCGGAGGTAGTCGTCGTACCGGAGCGAGGAGCCCATGTCGAGGTCGAAGCCATGGGTCGCCCACGCGGCGCTCGCGATGACGGCCGGGGTGAGCCGCAGGTCGCGTGCCCGCTCCACCGAGGTCACGAGCACGGCAGCCGCACCGTCGACCTCGGTGGTGCAGTCGGGCAGCCGGAACGGCTCGGCCACCCAGCGGGAGGCCAGATAGCTCTCCTCGGTGAGCGGCTCGCGCAGGATCGCCCGCGGGTTCTGCTGGGCCCATCGGCGCTCGGCGATGGCGATCGCGGCGAAGTCGAGCTCGCTCGCGCCGGTCTCGATCATGTAGCGGCGGGCCCACAGGGCAGCAACCTGCGGGTAGGCCAGGAAACCGATCGGGTAGCGGAACTCTGTGCCGCCCCCGACCGCGGAGTGCTGCCCGATACGGACGCCGGAGCGCCCGTTCATCGCGCGGAAGACAACGATGCTCTCTGCGAACCCGCAGGCTACCGCCATCGCAGCATGGGCGACCATGTGCGCCGCGGACTGGCCACCCTGCGCGAAGTCCATGACGTAGGTCAGGTCACGCGCCCCGATTGCGGCGCCGAGCGCCTCGGCCGGCACCGAGTCGTCGTACATGCTGAATTGCACGACGCCGTCGACCTGGTCCGGCGAGAGGCCCGCGGCCGCGCAGGCCGTGAGCGCAGCCTCCCGGGCCAGCGAGAGCACGCTGCGACCGGAGCGCCGAGTGAGCTCAGTCATGCCTGCCCCCGCGATCGCGGCTCGGCCGCCGAAGACGTCCATCACACACCACCGGTCAGGGTCAGACCCCCGTCGACGGTGATCACCTCTCCGGTCAGCCAGGACGCGTCGGAGGACAGCAGGAATGCGACCGCCGCAGCGACGTCCTGCGGCTCACCCAGTCGCTTCATCGGGTAGCGCGCCGACACCTCGTCGTCCTTGTCCGCGAACAACGGTGCAGCGAACTTCGTCCGCACGACAGCGGGAGCGACGGCGTTGACCCGGACCTGCGGAGCGAGCTCGATCGCAAGCTGCTGGGTCAGGTGCATCAGCGCCGCCTTGCTGGCGCCGTACACCCCGATCCGGTCGGCGGGCTTGAGGCCTGCGACCGACGCGACGTTGACGATGGCGCCGTCGCGCTCGCCAAGGCCGGCCGCAACGGCCGTACGGGCCCAGCCGATCGGTGCGAGGACGTTGGTGTTGAGAATGCCCGCAGCGGTGTCGAGCGGGGTGTCCACGATGGTGCTGAACGCCGGGTTGACGCCGGTGTTGTTGACCATCAGGTCGAGCTTGCCGAAGGCAGACAGGATGGCGGCGACGGTCTCCTGTTGGTGTCCGGTGTCGTCCGCGGAGCCAGCGGACCAGATCGCTACGTCGGGGCCTCCCAGACGGGCCGCGGCCTCCCGGAGCGCGGCCTCCTTGCGCCCGGTGATGCAGACCCGACCGCCTTCGGCGACGATGCGCTGCGCCGTGGCGAAGCCGATGCCACGGCTGGCGCCGGTGACGACGGCCACTCGGTCGGTGAAGCGGTGGGCGGTGAAGGTGGTGGCAGCGGTCACGGGAGCTCCTTGGATGAGGGCGATGGAGGGACTGGGACGAGAGGTGCGAAGGCGCACTCAGGCGATCGAGATCGCCCCGTTGACACTGATGACCTGCCCGGTCGTGCGGCCGGAGCGGGCTTCACAGAGGAAGACCGCCGCCTCGGCGACGTCGCGCGCCGAGGCGACGCCGAGCGCGGCGGCCCGGGCGGCGCTGGCGAACAGCTTGGCGCTGAAGCCGTCTGCCAGGACCCGGTCGGTCGTCGGGGTGTCAGCGATGAGCGACGGCGTCACCGCGTTGACACGGACCCCGTTGCGCCGACCTTCGAGGGCCGCGACCCGGCTGAACATCACGATGCCGGCCATCGCGGCGCCGATGATGGATTCGCCGGGAGTCGGAACCTTTGCTGCGTCCGAGGCGACGTTGACGATGGCGCCGCCGCCGCGGGCACCCATGTGCTCGAGCGCCAGCCGCGTGACGTGCAACGGCGGCAGCGCGAAGCCGGTGATGGTGGCACCGATGGAGTGCACCGGCGTGCGATGGATCAGGTCCAGCTCGATCCTGCTGGGCACGGTGGAGGTGATCGCGAAGTCGATGCCACCGAGGACCTCGACGGCGTGGGCAAACATCACCGTTGCCCCGTCGGCGTCGCCGGCGTCGGCCTGCACGAAATGGACCTCGACCCGGTCGGCCAGCTGTTGCGCCGCAGTCGCACCACGCTCGGCGTCCCGGCCCGCGAGAACGATCGCGCGCAGTCCGCGGTCGGCAAGCAGATGGGCCGCGGCCAGCCCGACTCCCGAGGTGCCTCCGACGACCAGCGCCGTGCCGCCCTCGACCTCGGGCACATAGGGAGCCGTCACGCCGTCGCCACCCGACTCGTCGCCCCTACCGCAGCACGGCCGTGATGACGCTGGACGCCCGGGACGACGACGGCTCCGCGACGCGGTCTGCGGCTCACAGCCCCAGGTCCCGTCCGATGAGCTCCTTCATGATCTCGCTGGTACCGGCCCAGATTCGAGTCACCCGAGCATCGCGCCAGGCACGCGCGACGCGATACTCGTTCATGTAGCCGTAGCCGCCGAAGACCTGGACACAGTCGTCCAGGACATCGTTCTGGACCTCCGAGGTCCACAGCTTTGCTTTCGCGGCGTCGATCGGCGAGAGGTCGCCGCGGCCCAGCGCCGTCACGCACGTGTCGATATAGGCCTCGGTGACCTCGACGCGCGTCACCAAGTCGGCCAGCAGGAACTTGGTGTGCTGGAACGCTCCGATCGGCTGGCCGAAGGCAACACGCTCCTTGGCGTAGTCGATGGTCTCCAGCAGGATCTGCTTGGCGTGGGCGATGTTCGACACCGCGCTCTGCAGCCGCTCCTGCGGCAAGTTCTGCATCATGTGCACGAAGCCCTGATTGAGCTCGCCGATGACCTCGGCATCGGTGAGCCGGACGTTCTCGTAGAACAACTCGGCGGTGTCCGATTCGTCCTGGCCGACCTTGTCGAGCTTGCGGCCCCGGCTGAAGCCGGGCGTCGCAGCCTCCACCGCGAAGAGCGTGATCCCCTTCGATCCGCGCGACGGATCGGTCCGCACCGCCGTGAGCACCAGGTCGGCCGAGCTGCCATTGGTGATGAAGGTCTTGGAGCCGTTGATGACCCACTCGTCGCCGTCACGCACCGCCGTCGTCTTCAGCGCTGCGAGATCCGATCCACCCGACGGCTCGGTCATGGCAATGGCCGCCAGGATCTCCCCCGAAGCGATTCCCGGCAGCCAACGCTGCTTCTGCTCCTCGGTGCCCAGACGGGCGATGTAGGGAGGCACGATGTCGGCGTGAATGCCCCAGCAGGAGGGCAGTGCCGCGTTGACTTTCGCCAGCTCCTCAGAGATCACCGCGTTGAAGCGGTAGTCATCGGCGCCGGCGCCGCCGTACTCCTCGGGAACCTCGAACCCAAGCAGCCCCTGCTTGCCTGCCTCGAGCCAGAACGAACGCGGGATGGCGTGCTCGGCAGCCTGGTCCTCGAGAGTCGGGACGACGCTGCGCTCGATGAACTCGCGCACCGAGGACCGGAATGTCTCGTGATCCTTGTCGTAGACAGAGCGCCTCACCGCGCTACCACCTTTCTGGTTGTTGTTTTGTGCAGCTGCGGCGCCAGACCCGATGGGCTGTTCGCGCAGAGGATGTTCAGCGCTTGCCCGTGCCGAGGAAGGTCGCGATGACGTCCTCGTTCCCGAGAACCTCCGCGCTGCCTCCGGCGGCGGCCACGGATCCGCCCACGAGCGCGACCAGCGAATCGGCCAGCGACGTCACGAACTCGATGTCGTGGTCGACGACCACTGTCGAGCAGCCGGTCCGCGCGGCCCACGCACGGATCAGCTCGAGGATGCCCGCACGATCCTCCATCGAGACACCCGAGGTCGGCTCGTCGAGGAGCAGGAGCTTTGGCTTCGAGACCATCGAACGGAGCAGGTCGGCGACCTTGCGCACGCCGTAGGGGCAGGCGCTGAGCAGCTTGTGCTCGTAGCCGCCGAGGTCGAACTCGTCGATGATCGTCGAAGCCTGGAGGCGCGCGTCAGCCTCGGCGCGCCGCGACGACGGGAGGCCGAGCACTGCGGCGATGCTGCTGGACCTCCACACCGGTTCGAGGCCGAGCATCACGTTCTCCAGGACCGTGAGGTCGGACATCTTGCCGATGGACTGGAAGGATCGGCCGACGCGGTGCGCCGCGATCCGGGCAGGACCGCACGACGCGATGTCTCTGCCGCTGATGAAGACGGCTCCAGCGGTCGGCTTGTAGTAGCCGGACACCACGTTGAGCAGGCTGCTCTTTCCTGAGCCGTTGGCGCCGAGCAGACCAACCGTCTGTCCGGGCTCGACGGCCAGGCTCACGTCGTGCAGGATCTTGACCCCTGACAGCTCGAGGCTGACGCCATCGACCCGAAGCCGATCGGTGACGTCCTCCCGGTCCGGGTCACCGACGGCCGCCTTGGCGTGGTCATGGACGTTGTCACTGGACATGTTCGGGACCTTTCCTGTTCCGCGCAGGCCTCAGAGGCGCTGCGCCGAGGGCGAACCAAGCAGACCGAAGGGCCGCACCACCAACACCGCGAGTAGGACCACGTAGGCGATGACGTTGACCCACTCACCACCGAAGAAGTAGCCGCAGAACGTGAGCAGTGTCGCCAGGATCACCGAGCCGAGGATGGAGCCTGGAAGGCTGTGCAGGCCACCGAGCACGGCAGCAGGGAACGCAACGAGGAGAATGTCGGACAGCGCGAGCGACACGGTGGTCGTCTCGGCGTACATCACGCCCGCCAGCGCCGCCCCAGCGCCAGCGATCGCCCACGCCAGGCCGGCCAGGCGGTGGACTTTCGTGCCGCCGTACGCCGCCAGCTCCTCGTTGGCGGCCAAGGCTCGCATCCGCAGACCGGTGATCGTCCGAGCAAGGAACCAGGTGAGGCCCATCGCGACCGCTGTAGCAGTGACGGCGGAGACGATCACGCTCCAGCGCACCTGCGCGTCACCCAGAGCGAAGGTCGCATCCGTGGAGGTGGCGACCTGCCGACTGTCAGTGCCCCACACCAGCACGATGGCCTGGGTAAGGAGGACCGCCAGCATGAAGCTGAGCACGACCTTGCGGAACTCGTCCTCACCGCTGAGCCGCCGGATCAGCAGGTGGTAGGACACCCAGGACACCGCCGCGACCGCGACCGCGGCGACGGCGAGACGCAGCGAGTACGTGCCGAAGCTCAGTGTCGACATGACGTAGGCGCCGAGCATGACGAACTGGCCGTGGGCGAAGTTGAGCACACCCGTGGACCGGTAGAGGAGCACCAGCCCGGAATTGACCAAGCAGTAGATGGCGGAGAGCAGCACGCTGGCGCTCGCCAGATTGATGAAAGTGGTCATCGACATTGTTCAGACTCCAATCCCACGAGCGCCAGCGGCGGGTCAGGACGCCGGGCCAGCGAGCGGGATGCCGCTCTTGACGGGCTTGGCCGAGCTGGACGCGTCGTCCCAACCGAGGAACGCGACCGACGTCGGGCCGAAGTGCTGCTTGTCGTCGTACTTGACCGGCCCGAACGCGAGGCCACCGAGGTCCGAGTCGAAGTCACCGACGATGTCGAGGAACTTGTCCGACGAGCACGGGTAACCGCACTTCTCGAGGACGTCGACGATCATCTGGACCTGTGCGTAGCCTTCCGGAACCATGACCTGGTTGGGATTGCCACCGGCCTTGGCGATGGCATCCACGTAGGCCTTGGAACCGGCGTTGTCGCCACTGGAGTTGAACGGCGTCGAGGCGACGTAGTCGGTGAAGCCCAGCTTCGAGACCCCCTCGAGGGCGGTGGCGCCGCTGCCGAAGGAGTAGTTGACGATCGGGATCTTCGGGTCGAGACCGGCCGCCTGAGCGGACTTCATCATATTGATGAGGTCGGTCTCGGCGGCGGTCAGCAGCACGGCGTCCGGCTTCGCGGCCACGATCGCCTCGACGGCAGCGCTGTAGCTCGGCGCGCCGACGGCAGCCGTCTCGCTCGCGACCAGGTCGAAACCGACCTCCTTGAGGTACGGCTCGACCGCCGACTTCCAGCTCTCGCCCGCAGGGCTGGAGTAGTGGAACATCGCGACCTTCGGGTTGGCCGGTAGCTTGCCGTCATCGACGAGCGTCTTGAGGTAGTCGACCGCAGCGGTGCCCTGGGCATTGATGCTCGCGACCGTGGTGAACACCACCGGGTTGACCGGGTTGAGAAGGTCGCCTGGAACGCCCGCGGCAAGCATGGAGACCTTGGACTGCTCGGCGAAGTTGACCACGCCTGGGATCGTCGCGCTCGAGGTGAAGCCGGTGACGGTGGTGACGTGGTACTTGTCGACCAGCTCACGGAAGGCCGCGACGCCCTTGGCCGCGTCGGAACCGTCGTCGCGGATGACGAGTTCGATCTTGTGACCGTCGACCCCACCACCGTCGTTGACCGCCCGCACCGCGGCCTTCAGGCCGACGAGCTGCGGGGCCGAGACCGTCCGGACCGGGCCGGACTGGTCGACGATGACGCCGATCTTGAAGGCGCCGCTGCCACTGGCGCTGTCGGCGCCACCGCCACACGCAGCCAGGCTCGTGGCCATCGCGAGGCCGAGCGCCCCTGCTGCCACGAGGCGACGGCGACCTGCCGAGGTTGACTTCATTGCGTTCTCCTTGGTGTGCCGGAATTTCATGGGGTGATGCCGTGATCCCGAGTGGCAGCGGCAGGTTCGTGGTGCTCGTTCCCGACGAGCGCGGTGAGGCCAAGGAACCGCTCCTCGATGAACTCGAGGACATCGTCGTCTGGCGCGGCGACTCGGACGACCCGTCCGCCTTCGAGCAGGACCACGGTGTCCGCGAGCCGCATCGCGAGGGCCGGGTTCTGCTCGGCGAGGACGACGCCGCCGGGGACGGAGCGCCGGATCTCTTCGAGAATCGGCTCGAGGCCTTCGATCGCGACCGGGGACAGACCCAGAGTTGGCTCATCGACGAGCAGCAGGTAGGGCTGGCGGGCGAGCGCCGCGGCCAGGGCAACCTGCTGGCGCTCACCACCGCTCAGCAGGCCGGCCCTGCGGTCGAGCTTGCCGTGCAGGGCCGGGAACGTTGCGAGGATGCCCTCGAGCGTCGGCGGGTTGGAGCCGTTGCGCTTCGCGCGGACGGCTCCGGCCGCGATCGCGTCGCGCAGGTGCTCACGCACCGTGAGCTCGGCGAAGACCTTGTCCTCCGCAGGAATCAGGCCCACACCGCGGTCGCTGCGCTCGCTGATGCTGAGCGAGCGCAGGTCGGTGTCGCGATCCTCGGCGTGGATCCGCACATCGCCGGCCACGACTCGGCCGCCGGACCGCTCCGGGAAACCGGAGAGGGCATGCAGCAGGCTTGACTTGCCGGCACCGTTGCGCCCGACCACGGCGACCGTCTGGCCGGCGGGGACGTTGAGGTCGACCTTGTCGAGTGCCGTCTCGCCCGCGGCGTACGACGCTGAGACACCACGAAGCTCGGTGCGATCACCAGTATCGCCGACCGCGTCCGCAGACTCGGAGAGCATGTGCGCTCGGCGCCGCTTGAGCCGGCCGCGAACGTTGAGCAGAACCGCGATGCCGATCAGGGCGAAGACGACGGACTCGAGCGCGCCGAGGTTGCGCGTGAGCCAGGTGTCGCTGGTCGTCGCGTCGCCGAACGTCGAGTTCATCCAGCTCGGCACCAAGGTGACGATCCCGGCACCGATCATCGCGCCGACCGGGCGACCGAGCCCGCCGATCACGACCATGATGATGAAGTTGATGCTCATGTGGAGCGTGTACGAGGTGTAGGACACAGTGCTGAGGTGGTAGGCGAAGAGTGCGCCGGCCAGGAACTGGGCGGCCGTCGTCAGCGCGAAGGCCAAGGCCACCGACCCGCCGACCCGGACTCCGGTCACCGACGCAGCGGCCTCCTGGTCGCGGATCGCGATCCAGCCACGGCCGAGACGAGTACGTCGCAGGTAGGTGAAGTACTCCAGCACCGCGAAGGTGACCACCGCGACGAACACGAACCAGGTCGTCCCCTGGGTCAGGACCTTCTCGCCGATCGTCGGCGACTCGATGAAGTACCCGCCAAGCACCTGGTGCTTGCTCTGGACGATGTTGCCGATGTCGGAGATCAGGTAGAACAACGCCATCGTGCTGAGCAGCAAGTAGAGCCCCGAGAGGCGGCGAGCGGGTAGCGACGCGATCAGGCCGAAGAGCGCGCCGACCAGCGTGACGCCGACGAGCACCGCCGGAAACGGCAGGTCGAGGTTGTCGTCGAGATAGACCGTCGCATAGCCACCAGCAAGGAGCGAGGCCGCCGTCAGCAGCGACGGCCGACCGACCCAGCCCATCAGCACGCTCAGAGCGATCGCTGCGATCCCGTAGATCATCGTGGTGACGACCAACTGCTGTTGGTAGTCGTCGAGCATCGAGATGCCCAGGACCACCAAGACCACGAGAACCGCGACACGAAGGATCCACCGCGCGCCGACGGCGCGCTGCGTGGCGCCGGCGAACCCGAGGACCCGGCTGCCCGCGGCACCGATCCCACCTGTACCTGTGCCCATCTCCCCACCTCGTGACCTCGGAATAGAATTTTGTGTGCGCAGTCACATTATGAGCGCTCAGTAACCATGTCAAGTGACGCCAAAGAGAAATTTTGACTCGAAGGTCAAAACTTCGGGCGGCAGATGGTCGAGGCCTTCCCAGTGATCCCATCGATGCCCAGAACAGACCAAGCAGTCGTGCGGGAGCGCTCGTGTCCACGTCCTGGCGCGGCACCATGGTCACAGGGCGACCTCAGCGGTCACAACATCGCTGTTCGCGACCGACGCGACCACCCAGGCTTTGCCAGGACCCGACCTTGGCAACGTCAGCCGAACGAGGCCGACACCACGAGGGCAACGCCGCGTTCACCTTCGACAGATCCTTGGCGAGGGGCGCGTTGAAGCGATGGTCGTCCCCGCTCGCACCGCCGTACTCCTCGGGGACCTCGAACCCGAGCAGTCCCCTGAGCTACTGCCTCGAGTCAGAGTGATCGCGGGATCGCCCGCGCCCGACCTGGGGGCCTTCACATGGGGCAACACGGATCGTTGGACGAACGCTCGCACGGAGGCACGAAAGGTCTCATGATCGTCGAGATAGAGGTCGCGTCTCACGAGATCACCCGAATGTCCGACCGCCGTCGACGACGACGGTCTGGCCGCCGAGGTAGCCGGCTCCAGAAGACGCCAGGAACACGGCGACCGCGGCGAGCTCCCGCGGGTCGCCGGCGCGCCCCATCGGGATCCGACCCATCTGCTGATCGAGATAGCCCGGCGCGTAGTGGAGGAGTTCTCGAATGCCGGCAACACGATCTGGCGCACGTTGCGCTCGTAGGCGCTCGGGTGCTCGGAGCCAGAGCGGTCTCCAGATCGAGATCGTCGAGCCACAGGGTGACGAGCTCGTCGAAGGTGCTGTCGCCGTTCAAGGTGTGCCCGCGAGCGCCGTGCTGGAGGCGGACGGCGAGCTTCTGCTTCAGCCGCTGCTCCGCATCGGTGCGCGTGGCACCGCCGACCTGGACCTGACGGCGTTGACCGTCAGCGTCGCGGAATCGAGTTCGGGCCCGAACCTTGCCCGACGCCAGGGTCGTGAAGTGAATGTCGCCGAACGTGCCGATGGGCGTCCTGGGCCGGCTCATCAGCTCACTCCTCGTCGGACACGTGCCCCGGCGACGACTCGCGGCGACTGTCCAGCCAGTCGCGGACGTCGGCGACGGCGTACTTGAGATGCCGACCGACACGGATCGCACAGGGGCCTCGCCCGCTCTGGCGCCAGTCGTACACGGTCTTGACCGGCACGCCGAGGTACGAGGCGAGCTCCTCGACGCCGAGAAGCTGGTCGAGCCCGGCGGGGCCGCTGTGGTGCGTTGCATGGGTCGTCATGCATCACAGGTGCACCGCTCGAGCCGGAGAAGTGGGAACAATCCGGCACGAACCGGCAGTCGATCTCGCGAACGGTACGAGCGGAGCCGCGATCGCGGCCAAAGTGGTGAGTTTCTGCGGACCAGATCAAGTCGCAAATGCTTTCAGGCGTGGGATCCACTGGATCCCACGCCTGAACTTTGTAGCGGGGGCAGGATTTGAACCTGCGACCTCTGGACGAGATCGGGTCCCTGCGAGAGCTACGGAGTCGGCACGATTCCCATCAGGTTCCTCAGTTTCACGAGGAAAGCCTCGATGCTTCAGTTCTCAGGCTACACGTTTGCTACCGAGGCAAGCAGGGTCAATCTGGACACATTGTGGACAGGGGCTGAACTCGGCCAGAAACACGAATCGCAGGACGGCCCTTCGATCATTGCCGAGAAGCCTCGCTGCACCACCGACCTCGAACGCGCCACGGACGTCTCCGCCCGGTCACGCCACCAGGACAGATCGCAGGACTCCGAATCCGAACTCCATGCCCCCCCTGCACTCCAACGAATCAGACGACCTGGCACACCCAGGATATCGCTCCGACTCGGCTCTTCTGGCCGCGCTTCAGACGGCCTCCGGACCGATATCTGCGGGCTTCTTGCCGGGTCTTTCGGGCTCGAGCGGGACTCGCAATCGTCCTGGGCCGTGTCGAGCGCCCCCTGATCCGCCTCACTGCTGTTCACGAGCACCGCAGGGCCGTGGTCACCGTCGACCGGGCAAGGAGAGATTCTCCGCGGCCTCCACGACGTTGCTCAGGAGCATGGCCCGCGTCATCGGTCCGACTCCGCCCGGGTTCGGGGAGACCCAGCCGGCGACGTGGTGGACGTCGGGGGCGACGTCGCCCGCGATCTTGCCGTCGGCGGTGCGTGAGACACCGACGTCGAGGACGATGGCGCCGGCCTTGACCATGTCGGCGGTGATGATGCCGGCCACCCCCGCTGCCGCCACCAGGATGTCGGCGGCACCGGTGTGCGCGGCGAGGTCGCGGGTCCCGGTGTGGCACAGGGTCACCGTGGCGTTCTCCGTACGCCGCGTCAGGAGCAGCCCGAGCGGTCGTCCGACGGTCACGCCGCGACCCACGACCACCACCTCGGCGCCGTCGAGGTCCAGGCCGTGGCGGCGCAGGAGCTCGATGATCCCGTTCGGGGTGCACGGCAAGGGAGCTCGTCGACCGAGCACGAGCCAGCCGAGGTTCGTGGGGTGCAGGCCGTCGGCGTCCTTCTCGGGGTCGATGAGCCCGAGGACGGCGTTCTCGTCGATGTGCGCCGGAAGCGGCAGCTGCACGATGTAGCCGGTGCACGACGGATCGGCGTTGAGCCGCCGGACCGCCTCCTCGACCGTCGCTTGGGAGACGTCGGCGGGTAGGTCGATCCTGATCGAGTCGATGCCGACCTCGGCACAGTCGCGGTGCTTGCCGGCGACGTACCAGGTCGAGCCGGGGTCCTCGCCCACCAGGATGGTGCCGAGCCCGGGGACGACGCCGTGCTCGCGGAGCTTCTCCACGCGGGCGGCGAGCTCGGCCTTGATCGCGGCAGCAGTCGCGACCCCGTCGAGGATGCGCGCGCTCACGCGAAGACCACCGTGCGCGCGCCGACCAGCAGCACACGGTCCTCGGCGTGGCGCCGCACGGCCCGCGACAGCACGGTGCGCTCGACGTCACGCCCCAGTGCGACCAGCTGGTCGGCGGTGTAGGCATGGCTGACCCGGTGGACGTCCTGCTCGATGATGGGTCCCTCGTCGAGGTCGGCGGTGACGTAGTGGCCGGTCGCACCGATCAGCTTCACCCCGCGGGCGTGGGCCTGGTGGTAGGGCTTGGCTCCCTTGAAGCCCGGCAGGAACGAGTGGTGGATGTTGATGACGCGTCCGGACAGCCTGCCGCACAGGTCGTCGGAGAGCACCTGCATGTAGCGGGCCAGGACGACGAAGTCGATCCGGTGCCGCTCCACGAGAGCGAGGAGATCGGCCTCCGCCTGGGCCTTGGTCTCCTTCGTCACCGGCACGTGGACGAACTCGATGCCTGCCTGCTCCGCGATCGGCGCGAGGTCGGGGTGGTTGGAGACGATGACAGGGATGTCGACCTGCAGCTCTCCGGTCCGGTGGCGGTAGAGCAGGTCGACGAGGCAGTGGTCGAACTTGGAGACCATCACCAGCATGCGGCGGCGATGGTCCGCGTCACGCAGGCCGATGATCGGGTCGAAGCCCGCCAGCGCGTCGACGAGCGTGCGGCGTACGGCCTCGGCACTGCTCTCGGGCGAGTCGAACTCGGCGCGCAGGCAGAAGGTCCCGGTGTCGGGGTCGGTGTACTGCTGGCTGTCGACGATGTTGCCCTTGACCTCGACCACACCGTCCGCGAAGGCGCGGACGATGCCGGGTTGGTCGGGGCAGCGCAGGGTGAGCACGTAGCGGTTCATGGGGTCTCTTCTCAGCTCCGGACGCGGATGCGCTCGGGGTCGTGGACGGGTGTGCGGACGACGACGGCCTTGTCTGCGTCGCCCTCGAGCCGGAGCTCGGTGCCGATCTTCGCGGCATGGGCGGCGATGCGGGCCATCGCGAGCGTCGCTCCGCCGAGGGCCGGCGAGGGCACCGCCATCGTGACGAAGCCGACGTCCGAACCGTCGTGGAACAGTCGTGCTCCGTCGGCGGCATCGGGGTCGCAGTCGAGGGTCACCGAGACCACTCGGGTCCGGACGTCGTCCTTGTGGGCCAGCAGCGCAGCGCGTCCCTGGAAGTCGGCCTTCTCGAGGTCGACGGCCCAGCCCATCCGGCACTCGAACGGGGTGCTGGTCTCGTCGTACTCGAGCTCTCCCATGATCATCCCCGCCTCGACGCGGACCTGCATGAGCGCGGCGGCCGCGGCCGCCTGGACCCCGAGGTCCTGCCCGGCCTCGAGGACCGCGTCCCACAGCTCGAGGGCTCGCTCCACCGGGACCATCACCTCGTACCCGAGCTCGGCGGTGAAGCCCATGCGGTTGACGTGTGCGGGGATGCCGGCGATCTCCGTCGCCGGGTCGAAGGTGTAGTAGGGGAAGGCCTCGTTGGACATGTCACGGTCGGTCAGGCGCTGGAGGAGTGCCCGGCTGTTCGGCCCCTGGACGGACAGCACGGCCAGGGTGTCGCGGATCTCGGTGACGTGCATGTCGCGCCCGGCGCCGGCGGCTTCGAGCGCCTCGCCCGTGGCCGGGTTGCCGCCGATGATGCGAACGTGTCCGTCGCCGAGCACGGCCGCAGTGACGTCGTCGAGCATGTAGCCCTCCGGCGAGACCACGACGCCGTAGGCGATGCGTCGCGGGCCGAGGTCGCGCAGGTTGCGCGAGAACACCGCGTCGGCGACGGCGAGCGCGTCGGCTCCCGTGAGGTCCCACTTGTAGAGCATGGAGAACTCCAGCAGGGCGACGCGGTTGCGGATGGCGTCGTACTCCGTCTCCGGGTCGGTGTACCAGAGCGGTACGGCGAACCCGTACACGTCGATCGATTCGCCCGTGGTTGCGGGGAAGCGCGGCGAGAAGGGGGTCGAGCGCAGCGCGTCGGTCTGGATGGTCACGAGGCGTCTCCTCGGTCGGGCGGTCAGCGGACCGCGATGGGAAGTGCGGTGATCGAGCGGATGAAGTCGGAGTGGTCGTGGACCACGGGCCCTGCGAGCTCGAGAGTGGTGAACCGCTCGGCCAGTGCGGTGAAGACCACGTGGGCCTCGGCGCGGGCGAGCACCTGTCCGGCGCAGCCGTGGATGCCGCCGCCGAAGGCGAGGTGCTTGCTGAGGTCGACGTCGCGGTCGAGCCGGAAGGTGTCGGGCTCGTCGAAGACGAGCGGGTCGCGGTTCCCGGCGCCGATGAACAGGACCAGGATCTCGCCGGCGGGGATGTCGACTCCGCCGACGGTGATCGGTTGGGTGGTGGTGCGGACGACGAACTGCTCGGGGGTGTCGAGACGCAGGGTCTCGTTGACGATCACCTCGCGCTGGTCGGGCCGTTCACGGTAGGTGTCGAGGATCTCGGGATGCTCCGCCATCAGCTTGATGCCGTGCGCGATGAGGTAGGTGATGTCGAGGTGCCCCACCGCGAACAGCAGGGTCGTCGAGGCGATCACCTCGTCGTGCGACATCGTCCCCTCGTCCTCGAATCCGAGGAAGGCGTCCAGGAGCCCGTCACCGGGCCGGCGCCGCTTGTCGGCGATCAGGTCCTCGATGTGGCCGACGAACCAGTCGAACGCTGCAGCGGTGCCCGCCGCCTCCGCCTCGGTCGGGGCGAGGCCGAGGCTCTTGCCGATGTCGTAGGTCGCCTGCCGCACCTTGGTCCCGTCGGTGTCGGGAACTCCGAGCAGGTGGCTGATGGTGGCGAAGGTGACGGGGAAGGCCAGGTCGTGGACCGCGTCGAAGCTCGCCCGGTCCGCAACGATCCGGTCGAGCCGGGCGTCGACCTCGGTCCGGGTGATGTCGGTCCAGGTCCTCACCGCCTTGGGGGTGAACCATCGGCTGTGGGTACGGCGCACGCGGGTGTGCTTCGGGGCGTCGGCGCCCAGCATGCTGTCGTGCAGCGGACCGGCGGGACCGTAGTCGAGCTCGGCGACCCCCAGCGTCCGGTCGTAGAGCAGGTTGCGGAGCGCGTCGTAGGAGGTGATCGCCCAGAACCCGTCAGGATGGCGGTGGACCGGGTGCTGCGCGCGCAGGGCCGCGTAGAACGGATAGGGATCCCTCCGGTACTCCGCGCTCAGATAGGGCAGCGGATCGGTGGCGGACTGCAGTGTCGTCAGTGTCGTCATCGCTGCGCCTCAAGCCGCCGCGGTGGCGGCATCGGCGAGGACCGCTTCCGCCCACGCCACCGCCGAGGTGACCAGGTCGTCGCTGCTCGACGCGTCGTGGCGGCCGAAGTCACCGAAGCGCTCGGCGCCGAGGGCGTCGAGACACTCGGCCAGCTGGTTGCCACCGAGGCTGTAGGACTCTGCGTAGCTGCTGTCACCCAGTCCGAAGGCCGCGTAGCGCACGCCGGTCAGGTCGGGCTGCTGCGCGTGAAGGGCGTCCACGAACGGCTGGGCCGAAGCCGGCAGCTCGCCGTCGCCGTAGGTGGAGCAGAGCACCAGGTACACGGTGGTCGGGTCCAGGTCGTCGGGGCCGATGTCCTGGAGGTCGACGGCCCGCGCGTCGCCGAGTGCCGCGACGATCTCCTCGGCCGCCATCTCGGCGTTGCCTGACTCGGTCCCGTACAAGACGTCGATGGTCATGCTGGTTCTCCTTCGAGGTGGTTGAGGTGGGGGCGGGCCAGCTGGAGCAGCGCCCGACGGTCGGTGACCTTGTTGCGCGTGCGGCCGTGGCCGGCAGTGGACCGTTCGTGGTGGTCGATGGCGTGCCAGCCGGCCAGATCCGTGGCGGGCACGCCGGCGAAGCATCGCTGCGGATCGGATCGGACCGACGACGTGCGCCGTGCGTCCAGGTCGTCCAGGACGGCGGCTGCGACGAGGCGTGCGTCCGCGCGGGCGTCGGGAATGGTGCCGCGGGGCCCGCGGTGCGCCCATCCCACGCAGTAGAGGCCGGATCCGACCCGCCCCTCCTCGGCCCGCATGTCGTCCGGGACGAGTGCGGCCGGTCCGGTGAACCCGATGGCCGAGACGACCAGGTCGGTGACGACGGAGCGCTCGGTCCGGGTCGTGTCGGCGAAGACGACCTCCTCCACCCGGCCATTGCCTGCGATCCGCACCGGGGTCCAGCCGAACCTGAACCGGACCGTCACCCGGTCCCCGCGCCGCTGGCCGTCCCGGAGGTGGCGAAGGGCGTGCGCCTGCGGGCTCGCGTCACCGCTCGTGAGGCCCTCGACGTCGAACGTCGCGCCGCTGATGTGGGCCAGCTCCTTGACCATGGCCGGGTCGAACCTGGCGTCCGCCACCGCTCCTCGTCCGACGACGACGACCTCCTCCACCCGGGCGGCGGCCAGTGCCGACGCCACCTCGCCCGGGAGGTCGCTGCCCTCGAAGTCGCTCTGTTCCTTCGCGAGCAGGCGTACGACGTCGATCGCGACGTTGCCGTTGCCGATCACCACCACTCGCCGGCCGAGGCACGGCGGTGCGTGGGTCGCGTCGGGATGTCCGTTGGCCCACCGGGTCAGCCGGCCTGACGCGACCACACCGGGCAGGTCCTCCCCCGCGATGCCGAGTCGTCGGTCGCGGTCGAGGCCGGTGGCGATGACGACCGCGTCGAAGCTCGAGCGCAGGGCCTCGAGGCTGACGTCGGTGCCGACCTCCACGTTGCCGACGAAGCTCACGTCCGGGTGCGCGAGGACGCGGTCGAACTGCCGGGTGACGGCCTTGGTGCCCTGGTGGTCGGCCGCAACGCCGTACCGCACGAGCCCGAACGGGACGGGGAGTCGCTCCACGAGCGTGATCCCGACTCCGGGACGGGCCTTGAGGAGGGCCTGGGCGGTGTAGCAGCCGGCGGGGCCGCTCCCGACGACGGCGACCTGGACGCTCATCTCAGGCCGCCGTCTCGACCGCGACCTCGACGGCGCCGGACCGTGCCCGGCGCTTGAAGGCCGTCGAGACCAGCCAGCCGAGGAGCGTCACCGCCGGCACCGACCACAGCAGGACCTCGCACGTGGTCTGGCTGCCGCCGGTGAGGGTCTGGAAGTTCTTCACGATGATGAACAGCTCCCCGAGCATCAGCACCACGGAGACAGCCGGCGCCACCGTGGTGCTCCACGCGTTGGAGTGCACGCGGTGGGACCGGAAATACCGGATGATCGAGATGGAGACGAGCACGTACAGGACGACCAGCGCTGCGACGGCCTGGCCGCTGAGCCATCCGAACAGCGTCGCGACGGGGTTCTTGTCCCCGATCATGAACCACGCCATCACCAGGACGACGGTGATCGACTGGACAGCGGCCGCGACCGCGGGAGCCTGGTGCCGGTTGGTACGGCACAGGCGACGGGGCAGCTCGTCGTGCTCGGCCATGGCGTGCAGGTACCGGTTCACGATGTTGTGGAACGCCAGCAGGCCGGCGAGCAGCGAGGTGCACAGCAGCACGGACGTCAGGTCCGCCGCCCAGCCGCCGAGCACGCTGCTGACCGGACCGAGCACGAAGTTGCCCGGGTCGGTGGCGAGGGTGTCGAGCGCGGCCCCCTGCGCGGCGCCTGCGCCGTAGTAGGAGATGAGCACCCACATGATGAAGGCGAAGAAGACGGCGATGAGGCTCACCGAGAGGTAGGTCGCCCGCGGGACCGTGCGCTGGGGCTCCCGGGCCTCGCCGGCGTAGATCGCCGTGGACTCGAACCCGAACATCGACGCGATCGCGAACAGCACCGCGATTCCCGGCGCTCCCGCGGTGACGGCGTGCGGGCCGAAGCTGGCGGTGAGGTCGAAGCCGTGCGGAGCACTCCCCTGGGCGATGACGCCGATGGCGAATGCCAGGAGGATGGCGACCTCGGCGCTCACCAGCACGGCCATCACCCGTGCCCCGACCTCGATGTTGCGGCGGCCGAAGGCGTAGACCAGGGCCACGGTTGCCAGCACGACCACCCACCACGCCACGTCGACGTGCAGGTACCGGGCGATCAGGCCGCTGGCCGTCGCTCCGAACAGGCCGTACATCGCGGCCTGGATCGTGTTGTAGGTGATGAGCGCCAGCCACGACCCGACGCGGGCCACGCTCACGCCGAGGCCGGCGCGGATGAGTGCGTAGAAGCCGCCGACGCTGTCGACGTACCGAGTGATCGTGGTGAAGCCGACCGCGAAGAGGATGATGACGAGGCCCACGACGAGGTACGCACCGGGTGCGCCGGCGCCGTTGCCGAGGGCGACCGCCAGCGCGGCGGCCCCGACGATGCCGGTCAGGGGTGCTTGGGCCGAGAGGACGAAGAAGAGGATCCCGACCACGCCGACGGCGTCCTTGCGCAACGCAGTGGTGGGCCCGGTGGGTTCGGCGACAGACATGTGCACCCCGCAGAAGTTGGTTGCGTGACTTAAACTATCCAAGTGGAAAGTTCTTGGGACAAGTAACCCGGATCACATCAAACTTGTCAAGTGGCTAGTTCTGCGACGGCGCGCGGCGAACGTCTCTCCCCGCGCGGTTCGGTAGGTTGACGGTGATCAGCGAGGAGCAGCATGAGCAACGAGTCATCCCGGGCCGTGCAGTACGGCGGAGGTCGCGAGGCGCTCCTGGAGGCGACGATCCGGGTGGTCGCGCGAGCGGGACTGCGCAAGGTGACGAACCGGGCCGTGGCCGAGGAGGCGGGCGTCACGCACGGCTTGGTGAGCCACCACTTCGGGAACCGCGACAACCTCATCGCCGAGGCGTTGAAGTACGTCCTCGAGCGAAGCCTGGACCGATCGACGCTCGAGTCCGGCACCGGCTCGGTCGACGACTTCGCGCGGACCCTGGTCGAGATGGCGACCAGCGATGCAGACGGTCAGGCCTTCCAGTACGAGCTGATCCTGGAGAGCCGGCGGCGTCCTGAGCTGCGCCCGCTGGTGGCCAGCCTCTACGACACCTACCGAGACGCCACTCGGCGAGAGCTGGAACGCATCGGACTGGCCGACCTCCCCGGCCTGGACCACGCGGTGTTCGCCGCGCTCGACGGGCTGGTCTTCCAGGAGCTGGCCGACCCGGACCCTGCGCGCATGCAGTCGGCACTCGATGCCCTGCACGACCTCCTCCGCGCGGCGACGGCCTCGCGCGCGACGCGTGCCGACGGGGCGCGCGTCACCGCGATGTAAGCGAGACACCGACGGGAGCGAACGTACGCGAGCCCCGGAGAGGACACCTGTGCGTGGCTGGTGCTCATGCACCTCAGGTGCGCGGGACGACGGCCCAAACGCCTGTATCGGCCCCGGCGGCGTCCAGTACGGCGAGTGCTGGTCCCCATCTCCTGGTCCGCGCGTTCAACCGGCAGGGGGCGGTTGAACGTCACCAGCAACACCGGGCCCTCGACGCTCTTGCAGGACGAAGTCGTCTCCGCGCTCGGATCGCCCCCGCGGGCCGCGGTCGCTGTGGTCGTCACATCCCGTTCAGCGCCGGCGCCCCTCGGATGGAAGTGGAGCCACAACGTCGACCGTCGACTCGTTCAGTGGGTCCTCGGACTTCAGCGCCGCTTTGTGCACCTTCCCGTTCGCGGTGCAAGGCATCTCGTCCCTGAACTCGGAGTCTCGCCCGACCTCAGCACGATGATGGCCTTCACCTCTTCACCGCGGCTCCCGTCGGGCACCGGAATCACGCCGACGGCCTCGTTTTGGGGCATCTGCAGAAGCTGGTGCTCGATTTCCGCGGCTGCGATGTTCTCGCCGCTGCGACGGATCATGTCCTTGAGGCGGCCCCCGTAGTAGTGCGCTCCTTCCTCGTCCTTGCGTACAAGATCACCGGTGCGGAACCATCCTCCTGGCAGGAAGAGTTCGGCGTTGACGTCGTCGCGGTCGTGATAGGCCAGCATCATGCCTTCGCCGCGGATGCAGAGTTCACCCGCGACTCCCGCTGGCACCTCCTCGAGGTGCTCGTCCACGATCTTGGACTCCCTCGTGGGGAAGCAGAATCCCATCGATCCCTTCTCAGCCAGGTCGCGCCGGTCCCAAGGCACGAAGGTCCCGTTGCCCACCTCTGTGCTGGCGTAGAGGTCGCGCGCCACGATCCCGAACTTCTCCTCCAGCGCATCGATCCCCTCAGGGGGTACACCCGCCACAGGTGCGCGCCGAAGCATCAGTTGCCCGTCATTCTCGGCCGGCGGCAGGTCCACCATCTCGTCGTCGATCCAGGCCATGTCGATCTGGGGATCCACACCCCTTCTCCTCGCCTCGTCGAGATCAGCACCTCACGCCTCTCCCCTCGCTCCCCGTCCTGGTGGCTGACGGCGGTCAACACGCGCAGATAGGGCCGATCCAGCCGTCAGAAGACCACCACGGACCGAAGCACGTCCCCATCGTGCATCCGGACGAATGCGGATTCGACGTCGCCCAGTTCGATTTCCTCGGTGACGAAGGCGTCGAGGTCCAGGCGGCCTTGCTGGTAGAGGTCCACGAGCAACGGGAAATCACGAGACGGCAGGCAGTCTCCGTACCAGCTTGCCTTCAGCGCTCCTCCCCGCCCGAACACGTCGAGCAGGGGAAGGTCGGGGACCTTCATCTCAGGCGTCGGCACTCCGACAAGCACGGCGGTCCCAGCGAGGTCTCGGGAGTAGAATGCTTGCTTCCAGGTCTCCGGTCTGCCAACGGCGTCGATCACGATGTCGGCCCCTTCCGCGTCCTCGAAGGTCTCACCGCAGATCCGGCGGATCTCCAGCGTCGGATCCGCATGGGACGAGTTGACAACATGGGTTGCGCCAACCAGCCGAGCCTTCTCGAGCTTCCTGGCGTCTATGTCGACTGCGATGATGGGGCTCGCTCCGGCAAGGGCGGCTCCGGCGATGGCAGCTGCTCCGACGCCACCGCACCCGATGACAGCGACCGAACGACCGCGGGTAGCTCCGCCGGTGTTGATCGCAGCACCGATGCCGGCCATCACACCGCATCCGAGAAGTCCCACGGCAGCGGGTCGGGCGGTCGAGTCGACCCTTGTGCACTGGCCTGCTGCGACGAGGGTCTTCTCCGCGAAGGCGCCAATCCCGAGAGCGGGCGTGAGCTCCGTGCCGGCGTCGGGCCCCTCAGCGATGGTCATGCGCTGCTTGGCGTTGTGGGTCGCGAAGCAATACTGCGCCTCTCCGCGCCTGCATGCGCGACAGTATCCACAGACAGCGCGCCAGTTGAGCACGACGAAGTCACCGATGCGCACGTTCGTGACATCGTCACCAATCAGCTCGACAACGCCTGCAGCCTCGTGCCCGAGCAGGAATGGGAACTGGTCGTTGATCCCGCCCTCCCGGTAGTGGACGTCTGTATGACACACCCCGCAGGACAAGACCCTGACGACTACTTCACCGACACCGGGATCCGGAACATTGATGGTCACTATCTCGACCGGCGTCGCCTTCTCGCGAGCGATGACGGCCTTCACCTGCTGCATGACGTTCTCTCTCCATTGGGCATTTTGATCGACGGGTGGCGGCCGACGCTGCCCCGGGGATCCCCGGGGGATCCCCGGTCTCGGAGTCGCCCGCGACGGCCTAGAAGGGGTAGGGCGCGATCCCGTGACGGACGGTCAGCCACTGTGACTCGGTGAAGGCCTCGATGTTGGCTTCGGCTCCCCCGAAGCGAGAGCCGGTGCCGGACGATGCCACGCCGCCGAATGGCGCGTTCGCTTCGTCGCCAACCGTCTGCTCATTGATGTGGACGATTCCGCTTGGAACCGCATCGGCCACCTGCATCGCAGTACCCACGTCGCCAAGGATTCCGAGGGAGAGCCCGTACTCGGATGCCCCAGCCAGCTCGATCGCTTCTTCGATCGTGCGGAACGGAACCACTGGAGCGACTGGTCCGAAGATCTCCTCGGCGTAGGCGGGCATGCTCGTCGTCACGTCCGCGAGCACGGTGGGACGGTAGAAGAGGTCATCGTAGGTTCCGCCGGCTGCCAGCCGCGCGCCCGCATCTACGGTTCGCTGCACCAGGCCGTGGATTCGGTTGCGCTGACCTGAATCGATGATCGGCCCCAAGGCCACCGGCTCCAGCGCCGGGTTGCCGACCGGCAGATGCGAGGCCTTCTCGGCGAGAGCTTCGACATAGTCATCGTGGAGGGCCTCATGAACGAGGTGTCGACCGGTGGTCATGCAGATCTGCCCTTGATGCATGAACGAGCCGAATGCACCCGCGCTTGCCGCGAGGGCAAGGTCCGCTCCCGGCAACACGATCAGGGCGTTGTTCCCACCCAGTTCAAGGTGCGCGCGCTTGAGGTGTTGTGACGCGGTTGCTCCCACAATTCTGCCGGCGTTGGTCGAGCCGGTGAACGAGATGATCCGGACCTCGGGCGCCGTCACGACCGCTTCGCCCACGCCAGAACCGCCCGGGAGCAATGACAGTACGCCGGGAGGAAGTCCCGCCTCCTCGAAGACCCGCGCAAGGACGACGCCGCCGCTGACAGCTGTCCGCGGATCCGGCTTCAGCAGCACTGAGTTTCCGAGAGCCAATGCCGGCGCGACGCTACGGATCGACAGGATGAGGGGGAAGTTGAACGGGGCGATGACCGACACGACGCCAGCAGGACGTCGACGTGACATCGACCAGTGCGGTTGATCCGAAGGCAGCACCTGACCCATCGGATGGTTGGGGAGAGCGGCGGCCGCATAGCACTCTTCACTCGCGATATGGGTCTCCAGAGCGGCCTTCGGGGGGATGGACCCCGCCTCGCGAACGACCCAGCGCTGAATCTCCTCACCGTGTTCGGCAAAGAGGTCACCGGCCCGCCGCATGATGGCAGCGCGCTCACTCGGCGGCGTCGCGGCCCAGGCCTTCTGCGCGTCGGCAGCGCGAGCCGAGGCTCGAAGCACATCCTCGGGCAGGGCGAGACCGATCTTGCCGAGCACCTCACCCGTCGCGGGTTCGATGACGGCCTGCTCGCCTCCGGACCCTGGGGTCCAGGAGTCAAGGAAGATTCGACCTTCCCAGGTTTCGGACGTCAACAGGGACATTAACAATCTCCAGACATGTAGGGGTGGAACGAATGCGGTCAGGTGGCAGTGCCGCGGGAAGGTCCGTCGGCCGGCGTTGGTCGGATGTCCACAGGCGCCCTCGCCCGCCCGGGCCGACGCTCGAGCCACGACAGGCTCACCGCGGATTTCATGCGAGGCCGCCATCGGACCGTGCCCGACGCAGAACACTGGCGACCGCCGTCACGGCGGTCGCGGCCTGCTCTTGAGTCATCACAAGAGGCGGTGACAACACGAGGTTGGTGGGGCTGCTGACACGCACGATGACACCTGTCTCTTCTCGGATGACGTCCGCAATCGAGCCGTTTGGTTGGGGCAGTGCCTGACGCGTCAAGCTGTCCGTGACAAGCTCGAACGCGAGGCCCATCCCTGCGTGGCGGACCTCGCCGACGATGTCCAGCTCGCTCGCGAGCGGAGCAGCCAGTTGATACATGAAGTCGCCGGTGCGACGGGCTGCCGCGAGGAGGCCGTCGTGTTCGATGATCTCGAGGTTCTTCAGTGCGATCGCGCACGCTACGGGGTGGCCGGAGTACGTGTAGCCCACCGGATAGCCGTCACCGAATCCGCGCACGGCGTTCCCAATGCGATCGGACACCAGAACCGCGCCCAACGGGATGTAGCCGCTGGTGAGGCCCTTGGCGGTCACGATGATGTCAGGCTCCATGCCGACGTCAGGTGACGCGAACCAGGATCCCGTTCGACCGAACGCGGTCACGACCTCGTCCGCGATGAGCAGGATGCCGTGCCGTCGCAGGACTTGCTGGACTCGCGGCCAGTAGTCGGCCGGCGGGACGACCATGCCGCCGACGCCCATGATGGGTTCGCCGATCATCGCGGCAATGTTGTCCGGGCCGATCTCCCGTATCCGGTCCTCAAGCTCATTGACAAGAAAGTCCGTCGGGTCCTGTCCTACGAAGAGGGAGCTCCGGTACGGGTGCGGCGGCGTCAGGTGTGTGACGTGGGGAAGATGTGGTCCCTGCCCTTCGGCGAGATCGTCGTATCCCGTCGCCGTGCCCCCGCCGTACGCCAGGCCGTGGTAAGCCGTTCGCCGCGACAGGATCCATGTCCGCTTCGGCTCGCCCTTGACGTAGTGGAAGAAGCGCGCAGTCTTGATCGCGGCGTCGTTGCCTTCGGATCCGCCGGAGGTGAAGAAGACCTGCTCGATCTGCGGGGGAGCCAAAGCAGCCAGGCGCTCCGCAAGCTGAATGGCCTGGTCGTTGCTGAAGTCCCAGAAGCAGGTGAAATACTCCAGCTTGCGCATCTGGGCGGCGGCGACTTCTGCCATCTCTTCACGGCCGTGTCCGATCTGAGCAAGCCAGAGCCCGCCGGTCGCATCCAGGTAGGACCGGCCATTCGAGTCGACAAGACGGCAGCCCTTGCCCTCGACCATGATGACCCGGTCGGTGATCGACGCCGGCAGGTGTGGGTGAAGGAGCCGCCGAACATCCGAGTCGAACAAGTACTCGACAGGCGCCGTGCTTGTCTTCATCGGTCTACGCCTTCCGTTCTCCGACTTTCACCCCAAGCCTCAAGCAACCGGCAAACGCACACAACGAACAGTCACAGATCGGGTGTTCGCGGAACGCGATGAAACTGCGATTGGGTAAGGCAGCGGGCGCCTGAAGGATCTGCATCGATACACAATCGTCAGGTCACACCTGAGTCGCAGCCGGTTGCGCGTCGCCGGGAGCGCCGCATGGGAGGGCTGGCCCCGCGCTACGTCACGTCAAGCTGTGTGGAGGAGTACTCCGTCGACCCAGGTCTTCTCGACAACCATCCTGCCGACTTCCTGGCCAGATGAGGTCAACGGATCACGATCGACCATCACCAGGTTCGCACGTTTGCCGACCTCGATGCTGCCTTCTTCAGCGGCCCGTCCGGATGCATGCGCAGCGTTGATCGTGTACCCGCGCAAGGCCTCTGCGGCAGCGATCGCTTCTTCAGGCTGCACAAGGCTGCCGTCGTGGGCGAGCCGAGTGATGGCGATACCCATGATCTCGGCTGGCGAGTAGGTACCGCAGGGGTGGTCTGAAGCGAGGCTGACGCGAACTCCGGCGTCGATCATGCTGCGCGCCGGAAGAACCTTCAGGTGATGCTGATTCACCCCGCGCCAGATCGAGAAGTCGTCGCCGACGTGGTAGGCCAGACCGGGATTGATCACCAGATCGACACCGAGTGAGGCCATCCGCTCACCCTGTCGCGGCTCCGCGACGAAGGCGTGCTCCAGGCGGAGGACTGAGTCGCGGCGGCTTGCCCGACGGACGGTCTCGTAAGCGTCCAGCACCGAGTCCACGGCACAGTTGCCCATCGCGTGAATCGCGGTGCCGATGCCTAGCTCGCTGGCTCTCACCGCCAAGGCATTTACCTCCTCCTTGGTGTAGAAGGCCGAGCCGACATGTCGCGTGCAACCGTCATGGATCTGGTCGATCGCGGCCCCGTCGGGATAGGCGCGGTCGACGTAGATCTTCATGGTGCCGCCGCGGACACGGTCACTGCACGGTTCCTTGATGCGGTCGACGAGATCAGTACGCCTGAGGTCGTGCATGGCGAAGAAGTAGTCACCTGCGTGGAGCTGTTGGACTGTGAACGGCATCGCGTCGGCGGCATCGGCGCGGCGATAGAGCTCGGCTGTCTTGGCCGTCACCATGGCGTCGCCGACACCGGTGATCCCGACGGAAAGGTACTGGTTCATCTTCGCCTGCAGCAGGCCGATTGAACGGTCCCAATCTCGTTCGGCGTAGTCATTCCAGGATGCGGCCTGGACCAGGTTGAGTCCGGCCTCCAGCAGTGTTCCTGTCGGTTCGCCGCGTCCGTCCTTCTCAATGAGGCCGCCCCAGGGCTGGGGAGTGTGCGGCCCGATCCGTACCAGTTGAAGGGCCTTGCTGTTGGCATAGCCCGCATGGCAGCTGACGTCGATGAGGAAGAAGGGGTTGCGTGGCGCAACCTCGTCGAGCTCCCAACGGGTCGGGGCACGTTGCTCACGGACAGCTGGGCCATGGAATCCCATGCCGATCACCCACTGGCCCGCAGGGACCCGCTGGCAGTGTGCGTCGATCCGCGCCAGGACTTCGTCAAGAGTGGCCAGAGGCGGGGTCCAACAGTCCACCGCATCCGGCTCGAATGCGGCCACACTCAGGTGGTTGTGTGCGTCGATGAAGCCCGGCAACACGGTGCGTCCGCCGGCATCGATGAAGTCGGCGTCCGCGGTTGCGACGGATCGGATCTGGTCGTCGGTTCCGACGAGTGCGATCCGTCCCTGACGCATGAGCAGTGCGGTCGCGACCGTGTCCGTATGGTCGAAAGTTCGTACCGTTGCGTTGACGATTGCAACATCTCGGTGCTGTGCCACTGTGCAATCTCCTGGCCTCGTTCGAGGTAGTTCTTCGGCCGCTTGGCACGCGGTTGGCGTCGTCGTCCCGCGATGAGGCAGGCTGGGCGATCGACGGTGCGCGTGGCGTGCGTCTAGGTTCTGAAAGCGGTCCTCATCGGACAACAGCGGTTCCGAGATGGGTCGATCTCAGAACAAGATCCCGCTCTCCGGCGCCCCGAGAACCTGATGGCTTTCACCCACTCGCCAGGCAACCTCGTCGGTCATAAGTCCACAGCTGGGGGGGTTAGACTTCGGGTGAACGACGTCGCGACTCGGCCCGCCCCGCGAGGTCGAACGGGTCCGACTCAGAGCCGGAGGCGAGACGAGATGGACGTTCGTCAACTCGAGTACATGGTCACCTTGGCAGACACCCTCCACTTCGGGCGTGCCGCCGAGCGAATGCACATCGCGCAGTCCGCGTTCAGTACCCACATCGCCCGGTTGGAACGCCAGATCGGCGCAGTCCTGTTCGACAGGACTGCCAATCGCGTATCTCTCACCCCGGCGGGGGAGGCGTTCCTCCCCCGGGCTAAGGCCATCCTTGCGGACATCAGCGAGGCAAGTGCCGAAGCGAGAGTCCGGCACACAGCGAGTAACAATCACCTGACCATCGGTCTCTTCTGCGACTCCGCCGGCGAGCTGACCCCGCTCATGGTCGAGACTTTTCGACGGGCCATGCCAGATGTGCAGCTGTCCTTTGCCGAGTTGTCCATGGTCAACCAACTCGACGCCGTTGGTAGTGGGGATGTCGATGTCGCGTTCGTGCGGAGCCCGCTCGTTGACGTCCGCCTCGACTTTCACGGTCTGTTCGCTGAGCCCCGGTATGTCGGCATGGGCATTCACCACGAGCTGGCCGAGAGATCCGAACTTCGTGTCGTCGACCTCGCAGACCAGGCATTCGCGGTTGCGGCGCCAGAGGCGCCGGCTCAGTGGCGGGCATACTGGTCATGCGACGATCTACGCGGTGAGCCCGGCCGCGTCGCGGCATTCGTGACCAACGTGCCGGAGAGTCTCAACGCCATTGCCTATGCGGGCGCCATTGACACATTTCCCGGTTCGGCCACGCGCTTCCTTCAGTTTCCGGGAATCATCTACAGGCCGTTGGCTGACGGCACCTACTCCGGCGTGACACTCGCGACACGTGCAGCCGATCACCGACCGCAGGTGACCGCTTTCCGCTCAGTTGCGATGCACCTCGCCGAGACGTCACTGTCAGTGGTCCCCGATGCCGTCCCGTTTGATCACGATGCCCACATGGCAGCGACAGATGCCTGACGGCACCCGGAGGCGGCCTGTCCAGCGGTTCGCACTCGCGAGCCCTGCAGCCTCGCCGCGGGTGCGTGAGGCTCAGGCTAAGCCGACGTCGAGTCGATCGAGCGGACAACTCGAACTCAAAGGCTTCGGAACCCGTCCGCGAACCGCGACGGCCTGGGGCCGCTCTCGCCCTCAGCCGGGGCATCGTCATCGTCGCGTTTCCGACTCGTGCGGCAAACGGGCTCGCCACATCATGCAACGACCTGCCGCCCGCCGCGTCCAACGATCTTGACCGACGGCTTTCGTCAACGTCGGACGGAGTGCTACCAGCCGCGCTCAGCCAGGCGGTGGGGCTGGGGGATCTCCTCGACGTTGATGCCGACCATGGCCTCACCCAGACCACGCGAGACCTTCGCGACCACGTCGGGGTCGTCGTGGAAGGTGGTCGCCTTCACGATCGCCTCGGCCCGCTGGGCCGGGTTTCCCGACTTGAAGATGCCCGAGCCCACGAACACGCCCTCAGCACCGAGCTGCATCATCATCGCCGCGTCCGCCGGGATCGCGATGCCGCCCGCGGTGAACAGCACGACCGGCAGCTTGCCGGTGCGCGCGACCTCGACCACCAGGTCGTACGGCGCCTGCAGCTCCTTCGCCGCCACGTACAGCTCGTCGTCGGCCAGCGAGCCCAGCCGACGGATCTCGGCCCGGATGGTGCGCATGTGGGTGACCGCGTTGGACACGTCGCCGGTGCCGGCCTCACCCTTCGAGCGGATCATCGCCGCACCCTCGGTGATCCGGCGCAGCGCCTCACCCAGGTTCGTCGCACCACACACGAACGGAACCGTGAAGGCCCACTTGTCGATGTGGTTGGCGTAGTCGGCCGGGGTCAGCACCTCGGACTCGTCGATATAGTCGACACCCAGGGACTGCAGCACCTGCGCCTCGGCGAAGTGCCCGATCCGGGCCTTGGCCATCACCGGGATCGAGACCGCGGCGATGATGCCGTCGCAACACCGACCCGCATGGGACCCTTTTCGGGATCGAAACAAGCCGACCTGAGGTCGGCTGTGTGGTTGGCAGTTCGCGGCCAGGACCTATTCGGGTGCGGCAGCCAGGCCCTCTCACGGCAGTTGAGGGGGGGTGTGATCATGCGTCCCAGAGGACGGAGAGAGACTTCACTCCACGCATCAAGAAGCCGGATGTCTTGGCCTCGCGATCAGGGTTCAGACGCAGGTTCGGCAAGCGCCGCGGCAGCTCCTCCAGCAGGATGTGCTCCATCTGGCGACCGAGAGCGTTCCCGGCACACATGTGGACCCCGAATCCGAAGGAGCAGTGTGCTTGCATCGGGCGATGCAGATCGTACCTCGATGGGTTCTCCCAGCGAGATTCGTCGTAGTTGGCCGAGGCGATGAGCAGGCACAGTTCAGTGTTCTTGGGCAACACCACGCCGCCGATCTCGACTTCACGGAGAGTCACTCGTTCGGTTGACGAGAACGGCGGAAGCCAACGCAGGCCTTCGTGGACCGCAGCCTGCACCAACTTCCCGTCGCTCGCCACCAAGTCGGCGTACTGGTCGGGGTTGGAGAGCAGTCCATAGAGGATCGATGCCGCTGCGTGCCCTGGCTCCTGGAAGCCACCCGCGATGATGATGCGGATCGAGCCTGCGAGCTCCTCGTAGGTCTTCGGCGCCGCACCGTCTGGGACGGCGTGCACCATGGTCGACAGCAAGGTGCCATCCGGCTTCTTCGTGACCTCGGCGACGAGCTCCTCGAGTGCACTGTCGAGCTCATCCAGCGTGGCGGTCAGTTCGGACGAAACCTCGACGTTCCCGATGGATCCCTGGTTGAGCCAGTCGGCGATCGCGAGGAACCAACGCTGCCGAGTCTCATCATCGATCCCGTGGAGGCCGAGCACATCCCCGACGATTCGGGCGCTGATGAGCTCGAAGAACTCGCTGGTGAGCTCGGCTTCGCCACGCGGGGCCAGCTGATCGAGATAGCTGGCGACGAGAGGGCGAGCGTGCTGGTGCGCGTACTCATGGATGGGTCGTTGGCGTAGGAGGGGATCGATCCCCTTGCGAATCCACCGGTGCTGCTCTCCGGACGCACTGAGCACGGAAGGTCCAACGCCTGCGACGGTCCACTGGGACGGCCCGAAGTTCTCCGCATCGGTCCCCACGCGCATGTTGTCGTCCCAGCGGGCGATGAACCACTGATCGGTGCCCGGGTAGTAGGCGACTGGCGCCTCTTTGCGGAGCCGCTCAAAAATGGGGTAGGGATCTTCGTCCATGACGGACGCGGGGACGTCCTCAAGGAAGGTGGTCATGTCTGCTCCTCTGTGATCAGGCGACGAGCGCGCGCAGCTCAGGAACGGTTCCCGCTGCTTCTGGAGTGATGGAGGTGCCGCGGGCGAGGGCGATGCGGCACGCGGCGAAGTCAGCGGACGAGTTGACTGCATCGGCAGCGATCAGTTCCCGTTCACGGAAGTAGAGAACGGAGAACTTCTCCTCACGGAGACTTCCGCGCACGACCAGCTGATCCCAGCCTCTTGAGATTCCGACGGTCTGCAACTTCAGGTCGCCCTGGTTCGACCAGAACCGGGGCACCGAAGGGGGGCCTATGTCGGCCCCGAGAATGGTGGCCGCCGCGACCCGCGCCTGGTCGACCGCGTTCTGAACCGACTCGAGCCGGACAGGCGACTCGTCGGGACGTACAGGGTGAGGCTGGACCGTACAGTCGCCAGCGGCGAAGACTCCTTGGCAATCGGTGCGGGCAAGGCTGTCGACGACGATTCCATTCTGGCAATGCACGCCGGCGCGACTCGCGATCTCCGTTTGTGGCTCTGCCCCGATTCCGACCAGCACCAGGTCCGCGTCAAGCCGAGACTGATCTCCGAGCACCACTCCCGTGACCGCGCCTCGAAGTCCCTCAATCCTGGAGATCTCGGCGCCGAGGACGATGTTGATGCCCCGCCGGGCGTGTGCATCGCGGTAGAAGTCGGAGACGACGGGCGCGACCACACGCCCGAGAAGACGGTCGCCCGCTTCGACGACGTGCGTGCGCCTGCCGATTGCCGCAGCGACCGCTGCAGTCTCGAGGCCGATGAAGCCACCGCCGACGACAACGACGTTCCGCGCACGCTCGAGCGCCGTCCGCAGAGCCGTTGCGTCGGTCAAGTCACGCAGGTACAACACGCCGGCAAGATCCGATCCTGGAACGGTGAGGCGGCGTGGTTTTGCACCCGTTGCGAAGACCAGATCGGTGAAGTCGAGCTCATGACCTGAGGCGGTGGATGCTCTGCCGCCAGGCGAGATGCTGTCGAGTTCGACCGCGGTCACTTCGGTCCCTGTCAGGACGGCGATGTCGTTCTGCTCGTAGAAGGCAGGGGGGCGGAGCGCTAGGCCATCGGCATGCACCCCGCCGGTCAAGAACTGCTTCGACAGAGGAGGACGCTGGTAGGGCAGGTGTCCTTCGGCGCCGGCGACGGTGATCGGAAGAGTGGCGTCCCCCTTGCGTAGCATCGTCGCCACCTCGACTGCCGCCTGCCCCGCACCGACGATCAGCACGGACCTTTTGCTCACCACTGCTCCTCTGGGATCTCGACAACCAAGCCGTCGAGTTCCGCCGCCAGGACGACCTGGCACGCAAGCCGGCTCGTAGGACGCCTCTCGGCGATGACACCGTCCAAGACGTCGTCCTCGCGCTCATCCAGTTCCGGGAGGAGATTCGCGAATGTCGGATCGACCCAGACGTGGCAGGTCCCGCAGGTTGCAGTGCCACCACACTCCGCAACGATCTCCGAAATTCCGTTGGCAGTCGCAGCGGCCATCAAGGTCTGTCCGGGATCCACCTCGATGCTGTGAGCAATGCTGTCGCTGGTCTCGAGGGTGACCTTCATCTGATTCGTCCTCCTTGGATCTGTGCGCGCTGCGCCGTTTCGGGCAGGCCGTACGTAGTCATGCCGAGTGCACTCAGGCAGACACTCAGCAGAGGTGACGCTTTGCCACCTACTCGTTCACCTTCGGTGGGACCGCTCCGGAGATGACGGCCTGGCTCTCGTGCGCGACACCGGCAGGAAAGGAATTCGCGAAAGAGCGTGCACTTCCCCTGGTCAGGTACGCCCAGACAAGGCCGATCACTCCGGCGACAGCGATCGCCCACGGAAGGTGCTTGGGGAAGCCGGCAGTGGCCCCGGTGAGAATCGCCCAGTTGTCGATTGCGAGGTACGCCGCGGTGAAGAGGCCGACACCGCCGAGGGCGGGCGCGACACCTGTCGTCCAGATCCGGAACCGGTCGCGACGCTTCCGCAGGAAGAACACGACGACCGCGACGGCCGTGACGGCCTGGAGCAGCACTACGCCTAGGGTGCCGACGCCAACGAGCCACGAGTAGAGCTGGGCGAAGGGATCGGCGTTCGCGACCATGAAGCCCGCGAGCACCGCGATCGTGACAACGCTTCCGACGAGGCTGGAGCGATGCGGCGACTGGGATCGCGGATGGGTGTGGCTCAAGAACGTGGGCAGCACACCGGACCGCGCAAGGGCGAACATGTAGCGCGACAACGTGTTATGAAACGCAAGGACGACAGCGAAGGTGCTCGTCACGAGCAGAAGGTTCATCACGTCGGTCGAAAAGTGATTCACGAACCGGTCGTTGACCGCAAACACGAGGCCCGCCGGGTCGTTGATTGCCGCATTGCGAACCGAGTCGTCACCGTAGGCCAAGGCGATGGCCCACGTGGAGATCGTGTAGAAGACTGCGATGAGTACCACCGCAAGGTAGGTCGCCCGTGGAACGGTGCGCTCCGGGTCTCGCGCTTCCTCGCCGTAGATCGCGGTCGCCTCGAATCCGACGAACGATGCAGCCGCGAACAGGACCGCGATGCCGACCCCAGAGGCGAAGGCATTGTCAGGAGCGAACGACTGGAAACTCAGTCCCTGGGCCCCGCCCTGAACAAACACCGCCACATCGAAAACCAGAAGGATCAGCACTTCGAAGACCATGAGGACGCCGAGGACCTTGGCGCTGAGGTTGATCTCGAGATACCCCAGGATCGCGACGGCTGCCCACACGATCACGGTCCACCATGTCCAATGGAGGTTGATGCCGAAAAGGTCGTCCGCCACGCTGCTTGTAAGGAATCCGAAGAATCCGTAAAGGCCGATGAGCATGCAGTTGTAGGCCAGCAGCGCGACTCCTGCGCCGACGAATCCGGCTGTACGGCCGAATGCGGCTTCAAGGTACGCAGCGAAGCCCGCGGAGCTTGTGACGTGGCGGCTCATCGCGGCGTAACCCACTGCGAACAAGACCAGGACGAGCCCGATGAGGAGGTACGCACTAGGCGCGCCAACGCCTACCGAGGCGAATGCGACCGGAGACGCGCCCAAGGTGGCGGCCAGAGGCGCCGCCGCGGCTACAACAAAGAAGACGATGCCGGTAACACCGACGGCGTTCCGTCGAAGTCCAGTGGTGGCTGTCTGTGGATCAGTCATGGCAACTCCGGAGTGAGCAGAAGGGGACGTCGACACAAACGGTCGATGACGATTGCCCCCGATGGCGTTCGCATCAGCATGTGCAACCTCCCGTCCGCCAGCAACGCTGAGATCGCGATGATTCGATCTTGATCAGCGATGGTGGAGCGAACGGCCGCCGGACACAGCACCTACTGAGAACTGGCCGCTGACGACCAAGTCGCCCAGTCCTCGCCATACGGCTCGCGATCCGGAAGCCAGGTTGACAACAGGCGATCACGACCACGATCCCATCAGCTCCCGTGCGCCCGCCGTCGCAGTCGACCGAGATCCCGTGGCAACCGCTCCCCTGGCGAAGCAGAACCGCCGCACGGTCCCGGTCATGCTCGGCCTCGGACTCGTGTTGCTCGCAGTCCCGGTCAGGCTGATCTGGGGCCAGAGCCTGACCTGCACGCCGTCGCAATCGGGCCCTGCGATCAGGTGATCGCAGTTCGTGCGTTGCAGTCAGACGAAGACGGAACAAGCATGAGGAGACCGCCCTTTGGCGCGCTCGTCGAAGGTATGGCGAGTGCCGCGCCAGCACGCTTCGCCTATGGCGGCATCATCGACGAAACCTCTGGAAGGGGCCCCATGGCCAGTCTGACCCTGAGCGCTTGCCTGGATCGATTCACGTCCAAGTTCGCCACCTCGGCTGCGCTGACCGATGAAGGAAGGAAGCTCATCCCTGGGGGCTACAGCCGCAACTCCTTCAACTTCGGGCCGCATGCCGTATTCGTCGACACCGGCTCCGGAGCCCATATCGATACGATCGATGGCCACCGCCTCCTCGACCTGAACAACAACTTCACGGTCAACGTCCTGGGCCACCAACACCCGTCGGTCACGTCCGCCCTTCAGGCCGCGATTCCTCAGGGAATCTCCTTCGGGAACCCCAGCACCGCGGAAGCCGAGCTAGCCCGAATACTGGTCGACCGAATCCCATCGGTTGAGAGGGTCCAGTTCTCCTGCTCAGCGACCGAATCGTGCATGAGCGCCATCAGGGTTGCCCGCGCATATACAGGCAAGTCGAAGGTGGCGAAGTTCGAAGGCGGGTATCACGGCTTCAGCGATCCGCTCCACATCTCTGCACACGCTTCACTGACCCCCGAGTACGGCCCATCAGAAAGCCCGACTGCTGTCCCAGAGAGTGGGGGCATTCCCATTGAAGACATCGGGAACATCATCGTGCTCACCCAGAATGACTGGGCGGCCTGCGAACACATCCTGCGCACCCACGCTGACGACCTCGCATGTCTCATCATGGAGCTCCAAAGCGGTGCCGGCGGGCTGGTTGTCCTCGAGCAGGAGTTCGTCGAGAGACTTCGGGACCTGACTTCCGAACTCGGAATCGTCCTGATCTTCGATGAAACCATCAGCCTGCGGGCCGGCTACCACGGCCTCCAGGGGGTCTATGGCGTCACTCCGGATCTCACGGTCATGGGCAAGATCATCGGCGGCGGGCTCCCTCTCGGTGCTCTCGGCGGGTCGGCCGACGTGATGAGCGTCCTCGAGAACGGCAGCGTGACGATCTCGGGGACCCACCACGGCCACAAGCTCTCGCTGATTGCCGGCGCCGCTTGCATGAGCGCCCTCAATGAAGCGGCGTTCGGCAAGCTGAACGGCCAGGCCACGCGGATCATGAACGAACTCAACGAATGGAGCGCATCTCGCGGCAGCTCCTTCGTGGTCTATGGCAAGGGCTTCTCGCACATGGCCTACGGGTACATGAAGGCGCCAGGACTCAGCGTGCGCACACACCGCGACTACGCACGCAACCTCGACGCCGAGAGGACGCAGATCTGCTCGCTCGAACTCGCCAACCGCGGCTTCTTCCCAGTGCACCGTGGCGAGTTCTCGCTCTCATTGCCGATGACGGACGACGACATCTCCAACTACATCGCAACCTTGAAGGGGATCGCCGCCGACATCGACTTCTGACACATCACGCGGGTCAGAACCTTCGCCACGTCTCGGGGAGTGCCCGAGACGTGGCGACGCAGACGCGAGGACTCGCGATAGTCAGGCGAGGACCTTGATCCCCTTCCGGACGGGTGTCCCGTCACCATCGCTCAGTTCCATGCCACCGGCTCCACGCAGAGCTTCTGCTCAGGATGGGCATCTGGATTGGTCGTGAGCGGGTCGCGCGGCTGCTGCAGGTGACCGGGATCAGCCACCGACCGAAGCGTCGCCATTGAGTTGTCGGCCGGTCTTCTGGTCGACCAAGTCGAGCGGGCGTAGTACCGAGCGGGCCACGAAGCCGAAATCGGCCACGATCGGCGAGCCCGACGGTCTCGCGGTCGCGAACCAGCTCAACGCCGACATAGAGACCCATGCCGTGGACAGCGCCGACGATCGCATGCCGGTCAGCGAGCTGGGGATCGAGACCGCCTTCGACCTGACGTGTGCCTCGCCGGCCTTCGCCATGAGTCCACCGAATCTGCGGCGTTCCGAACTCGAGGCTCTGGAGGAATCCGTCGTGGCGCGCGCCCCCGATGGGGGCTTCCCTCACAGCAGAGTTTGTGTAAAGTTAGATATACAACAATACCTATACAACGTAGTCGGCATGAGTAGCAACGGACTTCCGAACTGGCCCATATGGCTCGCCCGGTGCATAACGCGAGGATTCCCGTCCACACAAGGAGCAGTGCATGACCACGACATCAGGACCCGCCTACCAGGTCGTCAACCCCGCGACGGGCGACGTCGTCGAGACCTTCGAGACCGCATCGGATGCCGACATCGAGTCGGCGGTGTCGGCGGCCACCCAGGCGTACGCGTCATGGAAGGACGTGCCGATCACCGAGCGTGGTGAGGTCGTCAAGAAGGTCGCCGCACTGTTCGCCAGGCGGGCCGACGAGCTCGCGGCGATCGCGAACGAGGAGATGGGCAAGCCGGTCGGCGAAGGGGTCGAGGAGGCCGAGTTCTGCCAGGCGATCTTCGACTACTTCGCGAACGAAGGCCCGACGCTCGCCGCCGACCAGCCGATCAAGACGTTCTCCGGCGGCAGGGCCGTGGTGCAGAAGCTGCCGATCGGCCCGCTGCTCGGCATCATGCCTTGGAACTTCCCCTTCTATCAGATCGCGCGGTTCGCAGCGCCCAACCTGATGCTCGGCAACACGATCATCCTCAAGCACGCCGAGTCGGTGCCGAGGTCCGCGCTGGCCGTCGAGCAGATCATGAAGGACGCCGGCGTACCCGAGGGTGCGTACGTCAACGTGTTCGCCTCGCACGAGCAGATCGAGACGCTCATCGCCGACCCTCGCGTCCAGGGCGTCTCGCTCACCGGGTCGGAACGCGCCGGCGCCGTCGTTGCTTCGCTGGCCGGCAAGAACCTCAAGAAGTGTGTCCTCGAGCTCGGCGGCTCCGACCCGTTCGTCGTACTCGACAGCGCCGACATCGCCGATGTGGCAGGGAAGGCTTGGGACTTCCGGATGTACAACGCCGGACAGGCCTGCAACTCCAACAAGCGGATGATCGTCATGGAGGACGTCTACGACGACTTCGTGTCCGAGCTGACGTCCAGGGCACTGTCGATCGAGCCGGGCTCCTTCGCTCCACTGTCATCCCGCGCCGCCGCCGAGAACCTCGCCGAGCAGGTGCGGGACGCCGTCAGCAAGGGCGCGACGCTTCACGCCGGCGGCGTCCTGAGTGACGGTCCCGATGCGCACTACTCGCCGGCCGTCCTGAGCGGCGTCACCAAGGAGATGCGGGCATACGCCGAGGAGCTGTTCGGTCCCGTCGCCGTGGTCTACAAGGTCGGCTCCGACGAGGAGGCGCTCGGATTGGCGAACGACACACAGTACGGGCTCGGCGGCGCGGTGTTCAGCTCTGACCCCGCTCGCGCCGAGAAGATCGCACAGCAGCTCGAGGTCGGCATGGCCAACGTCAACACCGCAGCAGGCGAAGGCGTCGAGATTCCCTTCGGCGGGGTCAAGCGTTCGGGCTTCGGCCGCGAGCTCGGTCCGCTGGGCATGGACGAGTTCGTCAACAAGCGGATGTTCTTCATCGCCGACTGACCGGCACCCGCGCCACGCGAGCAGTCCGGCGAGGTTGCACCTCGTGGCCGTGCGTTGGCGACCGGAGGATTCAGGACAAGTCGAAGCCCGGACCCACAAGCCGTGGGTCCGGGCTTTTCCATCCCGGAAGGAGCCCGCGAGGTGGGGAATCCTCAGGGCTTGTCGGTCGGGGCACCACAGATACCTTGTGGAGCGCCTCGTCGATCGTCCAGGTGCCGCGGTCGCCGGCGTACAACCGCATGACACGCACCTCGTTGGACTCGATGTCGGCGTGGATCTCAGATGAGATCTCCCAGATGCCGATGCCGATCTCGACATCGCCAGCCGAGACCGGCGCAGACAGGTTCGCCCGCGGACCCCCATCGACGACATCGGCAAGCTCGACGTGGTCCAGGTCAGTCAGCGTGCGTCCTCAGCCAGCAACCGCGACTGGGCCGCGCCGGGCCCGATGAATGTCATGAGAGCCGCTCCGGCGCCTGGTCCAACTCGCGCAGGAATGAGTTGATGACCCGTTTATGCCGCTCCGGCTCCTCGAGGTGTGGGTACTCCCCCGTCCGCCGCCATGGAACGGTTCGACATGAAGGTGATCTCGATCGATGTGACGGCCAGCATGATCGCTTGTGCCAAGGTCGTCGATCTGTACGGCGGCGTCTACTACACCGACTACCTCACCCTTGCGGTGCACGATGGCCGCTGGGTCATCGCGTGCAAGGATGTTCCACTACGCAAGCTGATTGCTCAGGAGTCGAAACCGAGCCCGAGACGCTCGAGCGTGCGGAGCATCAGGTTGCGCCGCCCTTCGCGGTGGTCGGCACGGTTGAGTGACCACTTCGTCGCCTCGATCCCGAGCTTCGCGAACGGTTCAGGTGGGAAGGGAAGAGGCTTCTTGCGCACCATCTCGAGCTGAGTGCGCGCTGTCGTCTGCCCGGCTAGGCGGTCGAGCATGACATCGGCGGCGAATCTCGTTGCGCCGACTCCGAGTCCCGTGAACCCGCTCGCGTATGCGACGCGACCCTGCCTGGCCAGGCCATGGAAGGCACAGAACTGGGTCGACGTGTCGATCGCTCCGGCCCAGTGGTGGCTGAACCGAATGCCCTCCAGCTGCGGGAAGGTGGTCAGGAAGTGTGACGCCAGCGTGCGAAATGACTCCGGACGGTTCTCGTACTCGGCTCGCACCTTACGGCCGGCGTGGTAGATCGCGTCGTACCCTCCGTAGAGAATCCGACCGTCCCGGGTGAGTCGGGAGTAGTGGAACTGATTGGCCAGGTCAGCCATACCTTGCCGGTTGCGCCACCCGATCGAGCTCAACTGATCGGCGGTCAGCGGCTCGGTCATCAGCACGTAGTCATAGACCGGCACCGTCATGAGCCGCAACCGGCGCAGTAGCGGGCGGAACACGTTGGTGCCGAGTGCCACCTGGTCCGAGACGACCGATCCCTGTGCAGTCCGGACCCGCACCGGGCCGCGGCGCGGCGACTCGATATCCGATACGGCAGAGTTCTCGTGTATCTCCACGCCCAGCTCGGCAGCCGCGCGCGCGAGGCCGCTGGCCAACTTGCCGGGATGGACCAGGGCGGTGTCGTCTTTCATCCAGCGGCCGGCCTTGAAGACCGGGCTGTTGATCTGTTGCCTGACCGCAGTCTCGTCGAGCCACTCACCGGAGTCGGACTCCTCGAGCCATCGCAGATGGTGGGGCTCGTATGCGACTTGAAGTACGCCGGTCCGCTCCAGCCCCGCGTCGATGCCGAGGTCCTGTACGTCGCGCTCGAGTGCCTCGAGGTTCTCCATCCCCAAGCGTTCGAGGGTCTCATATTCGTCGGGCCAGCGGCGCCGGCCGTTTCCTCGCCGTGAGTGAGGCTCGCCTCGACGAAACCGCCATTGCGACCCGACGCCGCCCACCCGATCGTCTGCGCTTCCACCAATACGACCCGAGCTCCCGGGTTCCTCCGCTTGGCCAGTACCGCGGTCCACAGTCCCGTGTAGCCGCCACCGACCAAAGTCAGGTCGGCATGGGTCTCACCCGTGAGCGCCGCGAAGGTGGGGGGCTGATGTCGTCGAGCCAGAACACCTTGTGCTCCGACCCGGCAAGGGCTTGCGTAACCGTCGCCTCGGCCGGACGGTTGCGCTCGAAGACAGTCGTGTGACTCATCGTGCTTTAGCGCTTCGTCGTGTGCCGTTCGGGGTTCGCCGCGTCGATGCCCGCTTGACAGCCTTCTGAGAGGTCGCGGCCAGCGGCAGAGCCATCGAGCTGACGAAGCGCTCCAGGGCGGCCGCCTGGCGTTCGGGAGTCCACATCTCCGGATGCTCGACCGCCGACAGGGCAATCCCACTTGTCCACGCCCGCAGCACGTCGACCATCTCGTCGAGGTCCTCAGCATCGACGAACTCCTCCAACCCCGCCCGCATCACCCCGCGCATCCCAGGTTCGAGCTTGTCGAAGAACTCACGCAGCGCCGGCTCTGCGTCCCTGTGCGCCACGAGCGCGACCCGGACTCGTTCGAGCGCCAGCGTCTCAGGATCATCGGGCAGGAAGTACTCGAGCACGGCGTGCAGGCGCTCGTGCGGGTCGCCGATCTTCAAGAGTTCTCCGCGCTTCACTTCGGCTTCGCTGAGAACCGACTCCAAAAGTGCGCCGATGAGCGCATCCCGGTTGGGGAAGTAGTGAGTGATCAGTGTGCTGGATCCACCCATCCGCTTCGCCAACGAGCGAAGCGTGAAGGTGGGGAATCCTCCCTCGGCAAGCGCCTCGATCATCGCCGAGATGATCGAGGCCTTCCTCTCCTCCGGATCCACGAAACGGGGCATGTCATTGACCTCTCGAGCTGTTCTACAACGCCTGCAACATCGTAGGCCTCTAGTGACCGCGAGCGCCGGCTTCTGCCCTCGTTTCCGACCGGGTGTCGAGACGAGTGACGTCAACCGTTGCTTCATTGAGTGGCTCCTCCGCCTTGAGGGCAGCCTTGTGGACCTTGCCACTCGCGGTGTACGGAAGGTCGGCGCGGAACTCGACGTATCGCGGGACCTTGAATGGCGCGAGACCCGTGCGCGCGTGTGCGACGACTTCCTCGGCCGAGACCTTGGCGCCATCCTTGAGTACGATGATCGCCTTTACCTCTTCGCCGCGCTCGCGATCTGGGACCGGGATGACCCCGACGGCATGCACCTCGGGCATCAGGAGGATCTGGAGCTCGACCTCAGCCGAGGCGATGTTCTCGCCACTGCGACTCACCATGTCCTTGAGTCGGCCTTCGTAGTAGTGCGCACCTTCGGCGTCCTTCCGGACGATGTCGCCTGTGCGGAACCATCCGCCTGGCAGGAACAGCTCTGCATTGACCTCGTCCCTGTTGTGATAGCCGAGCATCATCCCCTCCCCACGTAGACAGAGCTCACCGGAGACGCCGACTGGTACTTCCTGCAGATTGGAGTCGATGATCTTCGACTCCCGGGTCGGGAAGCAGAAGCCCATCGACCCCTTCATCGCGAGATCACGGCGGTCCCACGGCACGAACGTCCCGTTGCCCACCTCGGTGCTCGCATAGAAGTCGCGAGAGACGATGCCGAAGTGCTCCTCGAGAAGAGCGATGCCCTCCGGGGGCACGCCTGCGATCGGAGCCCGCTTCAGCAGCAGCGGTCCGTCATTGTCGCTCGGCGCCAGGTCGACCATCTCCTCGTCGATCCACGCCATGTCGATCTCGTGGTCAACCAGCCAGCCCATGAACTTGCGTCGGCTCATGCCCCTCGTTACACAGATGGCGCCGCCGCTAGCAAGAGCGGTCATCAGGTACGCCTGGTTCTGCATGTAATAGAAGGGGTGGTCGGCAAGGATGCGCCGCGGGTTGAACAGGCCCGCGTCCCAGACGCCCAGCTCTACCCAATAGCGATGCGTGAGCAGGCAACCCTTGGGCAGACCGGTCGTGCCGGAGGTGAACTGGATGTTCGCGACCTCGTCCTGGTCCGGGTATGCCGTGACAGGTGTGATGTCGCTCTGAACCAGGGCTTCGAACGCGAGGGTTCCGACCGGCTGCCCAGACACTGTGATCACCCGATCACGCAGCACGGGGCCGAACGAGTCGACCGAACCGTAGTTCTCGAGTAGGTCGTGTGCTGCGATCAGCCACGTCGCGCCAGCGTCTCCGAGCACGAACTCGCTCTCCCGCGCCGTGTACTTCGGATTCAGTGGCACGATCGCGGCACCCAGCTCGGCGACCGCGAACCAAGCGAGCGGGAACTCGACCTGGTTGCGCAGCTGCACGCCGACTCGATCCCCAGCCGTGACCCCGGCACGCTGGAGGCCCGACCGGAGCCGAGACACCCGTTCGCGGAACGCCGACCAGGTCAGCGTCGGTCCGCCACCCTCCACATGGATGATCGCGATCTCGTCACCGTGGGTCGTCGCGGCAAGATCGAGGGCGGCGGGCATCGAGAGTCCGCGGAGGGCATTCTGGTACTCCGTGAGCTCGATGTGCATTGACATCATCAGATTCTCGTCCGTTCTCGTGGTCGTCATGTTCAAGCCGAGGTGGTCCAAAGGACGCGCAGAGTGGCCACGAAGCCGGGCCTTTCCCTGCCCTTGACCTCGCCGACGAGATCCATGACGATCAGGTGCCCCTGCTCGCCGCGGTCGATGACATCCCTGACCGTTCCTCGAAGCCTGAACTGATCAGCGAAACGGATGACCGTCACGAAGCGGGCATGATCGAGGCCGTAGTTCCAGGCAATCCACGGGCCGTCGGAGTAGATGCCGTGATTGCACAGGTAGTCAAGCATCCCGAGGAGGTGGAAGCCCTCGACAAGGTCGTCGCCGTACCCGCTCTCGCCGCCGTAGCGGTGCGGATAGCCGTCCAGGTACGTCCCTCGGTGGAAGTCAGCCGACCGGTCCTCGTCCATCTGGAACCACGGCGTCACGAACTCCTTGCCGACCAGTGTCGGCGCCTGGTTCGGATGGGAAACCCTGAGCGTGACGACCTCGGACACGTCGGTACTGTTGATGGCCATGTGTTGTGTCGGTCCCTTCATGTGCCCTCTCGAGCACCCTTGGTTTTTACAACAACTGTTGTAGTTAAAGAGCAGGTCTCCGCCCAGATCGGAACGGCGTGCCGCTAGGTTCTCCTCCGCGGCTTCCAGCCGGGCTTGGGAACGGCATCGATAAGCGCCTGCGTGTACGGGTGCTCGGGCGAGTCGAGGACCTGCGCGGTCGAGCCGGACTCGATGATCTTGCCTTGGTTGAGGACGATGCAGGTCTCGGTGATCTGGCGAACGACACCGAGGTCGTGCGACACGAAGAGGTAGGAGACCCCCGTGGCCTCGCGAATGTCCGCCAGCAGATTCAGCACCTGAGCCTGGACGCTGACGTCCAGCGCGGAGACCGCTTCGTCGAGGATCAGGATCTTCGGCTCGAGTGCCAGCGCGCGTGCGATAGCTACCCGTTGACGCTGGCCGCCGGACAGGTTTCGAGGGAGCTTGTTCGCGTGTCGCTCGTCCAGTCCGACCTGCTGCAGGAGAGCGGTGACGCGCTCAGTCAGCTGCGCCGTTCCCCAGCCGAAATGCACCGCGAGCAGCTCTTTTATGCCGGCGCCGACGCTTTGCCGCGGGTCCAGCGAACCGAAGGGGTCCTGGAAGACCATCTGCACGAGACGCGCATTCGCCAGCCGCGTACGCCTGCGCGATCTGCCGGCGAGAACGCGACCATCGACGTCGACCGTTCCGGACGTGGCCGTCTCAAGCCCCGCGACGATGCGCGCGGTGGTCGTCTTGCCTGATCCGGACTCGCCCACGATCGCGAGCGACCCGCCAGACTCGAGGGTGAAGCTGACCTGGTTGACCGCAGGATGTTCGTGCCCGGCAGGACCCGGGAACACTTTCACGAGCTTGTCGACGGTCAGGACCGGCTGCTGTGCGTGATCGATCGTCATGCCGAGGCCGCCGTCTTCAGTTCGTGGGTGAGCTCTTCTGCACGGTGACAAGCGACGACGCGGCCGTCCAGCTCTCGAGCGACCGGCCGATCGCTGCGGCAGAGCTCGGTGGCGAAGGGGCAACGAGCAGCGAAGACACAGCCCGTCGGGACTTCGTATGCGGACGCAGGGCGCCCGGGGATCGACACCAGCCGTTTGACGTGCGTCGTGCTCGGGCGTGAGGCGAGAAGCGCCGCCGTGTACGGGTGTCGCGGGCCGGCGTAGATGTCGTGCGCCTTGCCCTTCTCGACGACAGTCCCGGCGTACATGACCACCAGCGAGTCGGTCACCGCCGCCGCGAGGTCGAGATCGTGCGTGATGAACAGCATGCCGAGGCCGCGCTCCTGGATCTGCTCGACCATGATCGCGATGACCTCAGACTGGACCGTGACGTCGAGGGCCGTCGTCGGTTCGTCCGCGAACACCAGCTTGGGTTCACTCATCAGGGCCGAGGCGATCATCACCCGTTGGAGCAGGCCGCCAGAGAGCTGGTGCGGATACTGCGCCATCCGGCGCGGAGCATCCTTGATCCCCATCTCATCCAGCAGCCCGATGGCTCGATCGATTGCGGCCGCTTTGGACTGAAGTCCGGCGGACACGACCCCTTCGATCAGAAAGTCGCCGATAGTCTGCATGGGATTGGTGTGCGCCCGGGGATCCTGGTGGATCATCGCGACATCGCTGCTGCGGTAGCGAGCGAGCTCGCGTCGACCCATGTCGAGGACCGACACGCCTTCGAACTCGATGGAACCGGTCGCATCCGCGGCGCGGGGAAGCAAGCGCATGGCAGCCTTGACCGTCATCGACTTGCCGGATCCGGACTCGCCGACCAGCCCCACGGACTCGCCCTGCCGCACCGTGAATGACACGTCCCGGACCAGGGTGCGGCGCGGCACGGAGTCAGTGAGCTCGATCGACAGATCGACGACGTTGAGGAGGGCTTCTTGGCTCATCGATCTGCTCCATAGCGTGCTCCGAGGCGGTCACCGAAGATGTTGAAGGCGACGACTGTGATGACGATGCAAGCCCCGGCGACCAGGCTCTGCTGCATGTCGCCGTTGAGCAGCTCGGACCGGCCATCGGCGACCATCACTCCCCATTCGGCCGTCGGCGTCTGAACACCGAGGCCAAGGAAGGAGACGGCCGCGAAGTCGGCCAGGGCGAGGCCGAAGGCGATCGTGCCTTGCGCGAGGACGATGGGCACGACGTTGCGGAGAATATGACGGCTGCAGATCCGCCATGACGACAGGCCGGCCAGACGGAGTCCTTCAACGTACGGCATGTTGCGCTCGCGCACCGCTGCGGAGCGCACGACCCGGGCGTAGTACGGGATGTAGATGACCGTCAGCGCTATGACTGGTGCCCAGAACCCGGCGCCGAACACGGCAGATGCAAGGACAGCGACCAGGATCCCGGGCACTGCGAACACAACGTTCAGCAGTCGATTCAAGGTCTGGTCAACCCACCCCCCCGTCCACGCAGCGAAGATCGCCAGAGTCGTCCCGCAGACCGCGCTGGCCAGGACGATGAGTCCCGGTCCGGCGAAACTGATCCGCGCACCGGCAAGGGCACGGGACAAGATGTCGCGGCCCAGACTGTCGGTGCCGAGCAAATGATCAGGGCTGGGCCCGACGCCGGAGGCGAGCACGTCGGTCTGGTCTGGCGGATAGGGGGCGAACAGGAATCCGAACAGGGCCACGAAGACGAGCAGTCCGCAGAGCGAACCGGCGATGATGAGCAGCTTGTCCTTGGGCCGACGAGTCTCGGTGGCGGCAGGATCGTGCGTCAATGACGTCATCAACGGGGCGTCCTCTCACGTGGGTCGAGCAGCACCTGTGCGACGTCGATGATCGTGGTCACCACGACGAACACGATGACGATGACGAGACTGATGGCAAGCACGACTGAGTAGTCCTTGCTCGAGGTGCTCTTGACCAGCAGGGACCCGATGCCGTCGATGGCAAACGCCTGCTCGACGACCACGGCCCCGCTGACCAGGCCGGCAACGGCCAGACCGGAAGCAGTCATCACGGGGAGTGCCGCGTTGCGCAGGATGTGCTTCCGAATAATCTGCCGTGCCGGAATGCCTCGACCTCGACTGGTCATCACGTGCTCCTTCTCGGCCTCTTCTCGCACGGCCGCTGCGGTGATCTGCGTGATGTAGGCGCCGAATCCGACAGACAACGCGATCGCCGGCAGGACCAGGTGCCGGATCCGGTCTGTTAGGCCCTCACCGGCCCCGAACGTCGGGAACCATCCGAGCTTGACGGCGAACACACTGATCAGAGCACTCGCTGCCACGAAGGTGGGGATCGAGATGCCGAGCCCGGCAAGCCCCGTGATCGTGGGTCGCCAGCCCGGCCTGATTCCAGCCAGCGAGCCGAGAAGGATGCCGACCGTGACCATCAGGACCGCAGCAGAGCCGACCAGGAGGAAGGTCGTCTCCAGGCGTGGTCCGATGAGACTCGTGACGTCCTCTCGAAACGTGAGGGACACCCCGAGGTCGCCGTGCAGAGCCGAGGTGAGCCAGTGCCAGTAGCGCTCGAGCAGGGGGTCGTCGAGCCCCAGCTCCGCGCGCTTCGCCGCCCGGGCCTCGTCTGTTGCCTTGGCGCCAAGGATCTGTGCCACGGGATCGCCAGGCGCGAAGCTCAGTGCCGTGAAGATGACGAATGATGCTGCGAGGATCGTGCCGGCGGCCCCGAGCGCCGCCGACACGATCTGCCCACCAGCGCCCGAGCGTCCGCGAGCGGGTGGACGTGTTGCGACCTCTTCGGTCAGGTCGGGCATGGCAGTCATGAAGTGAACCCCGCTCCTAGTTCGCCGAACCGATGTAGGTCATCGATGCGAGCGACCAGTACGCGAACGACGTGACCGCGCCGGTCAGGCGGTTGTTGAGGAATGTCGTCGTGTTGGTCGAAACCACCGGAATGGCGCTGGCGTCCTGCTCGATGATGACCTGCGCCTCAACAACCATCTTGGCTCGCTCCTTCGCGTCGAAGGACTGGCGCGCGTCGGTGAGCAGCTTGGTGACCGCGGGGTTGTCGAACTCCGTGTAGTTGTACGGCTGACCTGGTAGGTAGGTGAAGCCCATCGGCTCGAGCGGGTCGGCCGTCGCGTTGAAGTTCGACTGGAGCATCATGTCGATCCCCTTGCGCTTCGTGGCGTCATATCCGGCCTCGGTGAAGACCAGGGGCTGCAGTGACCGGATCTCGACGGTCAGGCCGACGGACTTGGCCTGCTGCTGGACGAGCTGAGCCACCCTGGAGATCGTCTCATCTCCGGCCTGGACGGCCATGACGATCGGGGTTCCGTCGTAGTCCGAGGCTTCAACGAGCTTCTTCGCGGCTTCGAGGTCGTACTTGCGAGCAGCGGCGATCTCGTCGTAGCCGGCCTGGTAGATGTCGGTCTCTGCCTTCGGCCACGTCGCCGGCGTCACCGCCGTGAAGTTGGCGGTCGCAGCTCCGTGATAGACGACCTTCGCAATCGCATCACGATCCAGCGCATGCTGGAATGCCTGACGGACCTGGGGGTCCGCCGTGACCCCATCAGGGGTCGTGATGTTGATGTTGACACCTTGCGTGGACGGGCCGAAGACCAGTCGACCCGCGGAGGACTTCTTGAGGACGGGGATGGCCGAAGCCGGCACCTCGTACGAGCCGTCGATCTCGCCGGAGTCGAGCGCCTGGGCGAGCGCCGTCGCGTCGCCGATGAATGAGAACTTCACCGTCTTGGCCAGCGGTCTGACGTCCTTGTTCCAGTAGTCGTCGTTGCGGGTCATCGTCAGGCTGTTGCCCGGCGACCACTTCCCGAGCTTGTAGGGTCCGCTGCACATCACCCCGCCGGCGGCGGTGCCGAACTTGTCGCCCTGCTTCTCGGTGTACGCCTTCTGGATGATGCCGATGTTCTGCATCTCGTTGGCGAAGAGCTCGTCAGGCGTCGCGAAGTTGACGGTGACCTCGTCGACTCCCGTGACGTCGACGGACTTGACGTTGATCATGATGAAGCTCAACACGTATTTCGGATCGCGCACCCGGTTGAGCGTGTAGGCGACGTCCTCAGCCGTGACAGGGCTGCCGTCCCAGAACTTCGCGTCCTTGTTGATCGTGTAGACGATCTGGGTCGGGGACTTGACCTCGAACGTGGCGAGATTCGGCTTCAACGTGAAGTCAGGGTTCGCCGTGATCAGCGAGTCGCACAGATTGCGCACCACGGTGCCGGACGGGTAGTAGACGGTGTTCGCCGGGTCGAGCGTCTCGGGCTCACCCGGCAGATTCCATTTGAGGACGTCAACCTCACCCTTGGCAGCCGGCAGCTTGCTGACCAGGTCGCCGGCGTTGACCTGATCATGGTCTCCCCCGCCGCCTCCGCCGGAACAGCCAGCAAGAACTACGGCTGACGCAATGAACATCGCTGCGAATCCAGCCGTCCGCGGGCGTCCCGCTCGCATGAAGATCGACGTCATGACACTCCTCTGACTTCGGTTCGGATGTGACCGAGACCACGTATTGCAGGGAATGTACAACATCTGCTTCACAAAGATCAAGCGTCTCGGCGACCTTGCGCCGACCACTTGACAGACCGCCGCTCCATTGGCTCATGATTGTGAATCATTTGTTGCACAACCTGTGCAATTCCGAACAGGGAGCCCCAACGTGTCCAACGAACTCATCTGGAAGAGCGCCCACGAGCTCGCCGACCTCTATCGCAGCCGTGCCGTCTCTCCCGTCGAGGTTGTCGAAGCAGTGCTGGAGCGTCAGGCGGCTGTGAACCCGAAGATCAACGCGTTCGTCACGGTGACCGCTGACCAGGCTCGCGAGCAAGCGAGGCAGGCGGAGCGTCGACTGCTAAGCGAGCCGGAGCTGCCCCGTCTGTTCGGGATTCCCATCACCGTCAAGGACCTGACCGAGACCGCAGGCGTACGCACGACATTCGGGTCGGTCGGATACAAGGACCACGTACCGACTGATGATGGGATCGCCTGGTCACGACTCAAAGCCGCTGGCACGATCCTCATCGGCAAGACCACCACTCCGGAGTTCGGTCTTCTCGGGGTCACCGAGAGCAGGCTGACCGGCACCACCGGCACGCCGTGGGACCCCTCTCGGGCTGCGGGCGGCTCGAGCGGTGGCGCTGCGGCGGCAACGGGTGCCGGTATCGGCCCCCTCGCCTGGGGCTCAGACGGCGGCGGGTCGATTCGCGTTCCTTCGTCCCTGTGCGGGACCGTCGGCATCAAGCCGACATCAGGGCGGATCCCGCACAACCACAACGTCGAGACCGACGCGACCGAGGGCCCCATCGCACGGCATGTCGTCGACGCCGCGATGATGCTTGACGTCACGGTGGGACCAGATCCGCGAGACCGCATCGCACTCCCCGACACCGGCGACCGCTACGTCGAGGCGGCCCTGGCGGACGGCGACCTCAGTGGTCTCCGCATTGCGGCAAGCCACAACCCCGGCGGCATGCCGATCGATCCCGAGACGCGCAGGGTCTTCAACGGCGCGCTGGACGACCTTCGAAGTGCCGGCGCGACTGTCGATGAGGTCGAGATCCCTCTGCCTGACGCTTATGAGTACTTCATCCAGTACTGGGGCCCGGAGTACATCGCGATCGCCGACGACATGCACGCCAACGGCCTCGACGTCTGGCCACTCATCGATCACATGGCCGAGAAGGCACGGCTGCTGACACCTCTACAGGTCAGTCAGGCGATGCGCGAGGTCAAGACAAGCATCTACGAGGCCTACGCCGGGATCTTCGGGCAGTTCGATCTCATCGTCACCCCGACGACGCCCATCCCGGCATTCCCCCATGCGGGTGACAAGGGCGGCCTCGACGAGATCGATGGCCAGCCGGTCAAGTACGCCGCCGCTGCGCTACACAGCCTCACCGAGTCGCCCAGTCACGCCGGCCTACCGGCCCTGACCGTGCCCTGCGGGTTCACCAACCTGGGTCTGCCCGTCGGCTTGCAGTTCATCGGGCCGCTCTACGCCGACGTAGCGGTGATCTCGGCCGCTGCGCGATATGAGCGCGCGACGACGTGGCATCAGCAGCACCCGTCACTGTGACAGCTTGGTCAGCTCGCAGGACACACGACGTGATTGTCACTTCGCGAGTCGGGCTTGCCGCTCTTAGCAGATTTCGGATCAACCAGGCAGTCGGGAGATGCGATGGACATCGTTCTGAAAAACGCCACGGTCTGTACATCGGATGACCAGCAGCCGTCGGCTGACACGGTCGCAGTTCGAGACGGGCGCTTCGTATTTGTCGGTCAGGAAGCCGACTGGAGCGGCGGCAATTCATTCACCGTTCACGACTTGGGAGGCAGGCTGGTTCTGCCGGGCCTCGTCGACTCCCACACTCACCCCTCCCTCGTCGCCGCAAGCCAATGGCACGTGCGGCTCCCGTGGACCGACGATGTGGATGAACTTCTCGAGTTCATCCGGGACTACGGTGAGGCCCACCCTCCGGAGGAGATGCCGTTCCTCTACTTCGAGTACTACCCCAGCTCACTCTTCGGCGAAGGGCATCCAACGAAGGAGCTGCTCGACGGCGCGATATCCGACCGACCTGTTCTCTGCCAGGACTTCAGCGAGCACTCCCATTGGGTGAACTCCAAGATGCTCGAGCTGATGGGGATCTCTGCAGCGACTCCCGACCCCGTCCCCGGACTGGAAATGTTTGAGCGCGACGAGCTCGGTGAGCCCATCGGGCATCTTCGCGAGAACGTCCACCTCCACTTCATCGAGAGGATGTACGCCGAGTTGGGGTGGTGGCCGCCGACGGCTCTGACCCCCGATTCCATGAGGCCGTTCTTCCGGTTCATGAGCGAACATGGCGTGACCGCGCTCTTCGATGCGCTTGTCGACGATGAGGACGCCCTCCGCTCGGTTGCAGAGCTCGATGCCACTGGCGAGCTGAATCTCTACTACGAAGGTGCGCCGCGGTTTCGCACGCTTGACGACCTGCCGGAGTCCATCGCGACCGTACGTCGGTATCAGGCGACCTACGGGAGCGATCGCATCCGGATTCGGACCTTGAAGCTCTTCCTCGACGGGACGAACGAGAGCGGGAACAGTGCACTTCTTGAGCCGCACAGCAGCGACCGCTGTGGAGACAACCGCGGCGAAACTCAGATGGATGTCGACGAACTGACCGAGTGCCTCGTGCAGTGCAATCGGTCAGACGTGGACATGCACATCCACATGGTCGGTGACCGGGCCTTTCGCATCGCCTGCGACGCGGTTCAAGCCGCTCGTGCAAGGGCCGCAGAGGCCGCCGAGGACTGGCGGACCCAGGTCACCTTCGCCCACTGCGAGTTGGTCGATCCAGCCGACATGAGCCGCCCAGCGGACCTGGGCATCATCGTGAACTGGACGGCACACTGGTCTGGGGGATATTTCGGCGAAGAAGCCAAGAAGTACCTCGGCAACGAGCGGTGGAACCGCATGTACGCTTTCAACGACATCGCAGCGAGCGGAGCCACGTTGACATTCTCCAGCGATGTGGTCACCCACTACGAGCTGAACAGGGCCAATCCATTCTTCGGCATGCAGGTGGCGCGCGAACGGGTCGATCCTCAATACCCCCTCGACTCGTCACGACACCCCCGCAGCGTCCGGCCGAGCGATGCCTCGAAGTTGTCCTTGGAACGCTTGGTGAAGGGCTACACGATCGACGGTGCCCGGCAGCTCAGGATCGATGACCTGGCAGGTTCGATCGAGGTGGGCAAGGTCGCGAACTTGATCGTCCTCAATGAGAATCCCTTCTCCATCGACCCGGACAGGATTCGAGAGATCAGGCCGGCGGCTGTCGTCTTCGAAGGAAGAGTTGTGTTTGGATCACTCTGACGAGCGACCCTCACGATCACGATTGGTTGCGGGACCACACGGCTCGAGGCCATCTGGCACGGCAAGCTGCGCGGTGATGACTGGCGACCAGCGTCCGCGGCTTCCACGAGTCCACTGTGGTCGGCGGCGCCGCCGTGGCATCGATCATCGATCCGTCGCCAGGATCTGGCTCACTTCCGTCGCGGCGAGCCCAGCTGAGTGGAGTGCACCCTCGACGCCGAGTCGTCGGTCGTAGTCCGACCCCGCGAAGGCGAGCCGTCCCCGCGGTTCGCGGACCAGGTCGAGATCGGCCGACTGACCGGGTCGAAGGTAGCTCCAGGTCCCGCGCGAAAACTCGTCGGCGGCCCAGTCATGAAAGGCCACGTCCGTCACCCGACAGTCGGGCAGGTAGACTCGGACGGCTGCTTCAACACTCGCGATGTCGGTGAGATCGAGCGCGCCAGGCGACGTGGTGAACCCGATCGCCACCGCGGTGTCGCCGCCGTGGACCGTCGACGAGATCGTCGCGAACCCTCCTTCGGCCGGCGAGCCGTGGGCGTAGAACGGCCTCGGACAGTTCTCGATCAGGACCGTGACCTTCTCCGCCTGGGCCGACACGCCCTCAGCCGCCATTGACTGGAGCCGTTTTGGCAGGGCCGGCTCGAACTCGACATCGTTCAGCACGCCGAGCGGTACGGCGACAACGACCGCTCGGGCGAAGACGGACATCTCGTCAGTCACAACCTCCACCCGGTCGGACTCCTCGATGATGCGCCGGACCCGATGCCCGAGCAGGAGGTCACCCTTCGCCTCCTCCGAGACGGCCTCGTACAGTGAAGCGGTGCCCCCAGCAAGCTGGGGCCCAAGAGTCCGGGCCATAGGCGTATCAATGGGGGCGTCGAAGAAGGTGGCGCCGAGCACAGAGCCCGCCTCCGCAATGCTTCGCAGGAACGGCAACGCTGAGGGGACGGTCCAGTCGTCCCCGGCCAGCGTGATGATGTGCGCCTTCCACAGGTCGATCGTGTGCGGCCCCAGCCCACTGCCCTCCAGCAGCTGGGGCCAGGGCACGTCAAGACTGGAAAGATCCTGCTCGTGCATCGGCGCGTCGAGGTCGATCGTGCCGGCCAGCTCCTGCACACGGACGACGAGACGCTCAAGTGAGGCCAACTCGTCGAAGGGCACCGGCAGCGGACCCACACGTCGCTCACCGCCAGTGAACCAGATCAGGTCGGTGTCTGCCGGCGAGCCCCAGGCGAGGTCGAGTCCGGCCCTGTCGATGACCTGCCACGTCAACGGATACGTCGGCCGGTCCACCATGAACGCCCCACCCCACTCGACCGGGTATCGGCCGCCGAGACGATCGAGCTCGCTCCACATCCGGCCACCCAGCCGGTCACGGCCTTCGATGACCAGCACGTCGTGTCCGGCACTGCTGAGCTCCGCGGCCGACCTCGCCCCAGCGAAACCGCCGCCCACGACCACAACGTCATACTCGCGCGTGACGGCGGAGATCTCTTGCAACATGTCTATTCCTCCGAACGTAGGTACTCATGGGTTCAGCCACAATGACTCTTGGGGCCAGGACCGGGCGGCACCGGCTATGAGACATCGATCGTCAGATCGCTGGTCGCAACCGCCTCGCGACGCAGCACCCAGCCGGCGGGCACATCGTCGGCAAACGGTTCGACCGGGACTGAAGCGATCAACTCGCCCGCGCGACTGATCTCGAGCGTGCCAGATCCGTCGGCTGCCAACAGCGGCCCGCCGCCGATCGACGACGGCTCGACCTCCTCGTTGCCTCGCACACCACCCCGCGAGTCGGCGACCAATCGGGCCCGGATCATCCCGAGTGCCGAGCTCTTGGGTCAACGCGAAGAAGGCGTCATACGTCTCTTACATCGCGCGCGGAGGACTTCTTCTCCGAGCCCCCTTGACCGGGCACCGACAGATGCGAGCGCCCCGAGGCATCGCTAACGCGATCCGCACCCCTACTTCGCCGAGCCGATGTAGGTCATCGATGCGAGCGACCAGTACGCGAACGACGTGACCGCGCCGGTCAGGCGGTTGTTGAGGAAGGTCGCAGTGTTGGTAGAGACCACCGGAATCACGGCAGAATCCTGCTCGAAGATGACCTGCGCCTCAACGACCTTCTTGGCTCGCTCCTTCGCGTCGAAGGACTGGCGCGCCTCGGTGAGCAGGTTGGTCACCTTCGGGTTGTCGAACTCCGTGTAGTTGTACGGCTGACCTGGTAGGTAGGTGAAGCCCATCGGCTCGAGCGGGTCGGCCGTCGCGTTGAAGTTCGTCGAGAGCATCATGTCGATCCCCTTGCGCTTCGTGGCGTCATATCCGGCCTGTTCGAAGACCAAGGGCTGCAGCGACCGGATCTCGACGGTCAGGCCGACGGACTTGGCCTGCTGCTGAACGAGCTGAGCCACCCTGGAGATCGTCTCGTCGCCGGCCTGAACCATGATGACGGTCGAGTTGAACTTTCCCCGAACGTCCTGAACGACCATCACGAACCCACGGGCGTTGTAGTACTCCGCCTCGAACTTGAGGGCGGTATATCGACTCGTCTTGTCGTAACACGTGCGAACCAGCACTGCGGAATAGGTCCGGCCGTCGCGGCCCTCCGGAAGGTACACGTCCGTGGCGAGGTGGACACCGTCCCGAGTGGGGACCATGTGCTCCGTAGCTGTCTCCGGAACGCCTTCAGTGGTCATCGTCTCAACGAGAGCGAACGTCACAGCTCACGCCTTCCGGGTAGTCCTACGGTCTTTATATGACACTTGTTATTCTTTAGGCAACCACGTGTTCCATGTGTCGATCACGATGCTCTCCGCGGCGACCCCGCAACCGGCGGCGAGCCGCCGACGGGGGATTTGAGACGTCCGCGTCCGAAGAGCATGCGAGTCAACTTCCGCCACTCCGGCAATAGATAGTATAAAGCTCATACATCATCAGAACGTGTCGAAAGGTCACCCGTGTCTCGTCCCCTCGACCCCGTTCAACGGCGGCTCGACATCGCTCACATCGCCATCAAGATCTTGGCCGACCGGGGCCCTGGCGCGCTCACGATCAAGGCAATAGCCGACGAGCTTGGCGGTTCGATCACGCTGGTGACCCACATCTACCCGACGCGCAAGCACCTCCTGGCCGGTCTCGCGGAAAGCTTCTTCGAGCAGTACGACGCTGAGCTGCCAGAGCTGGAGGCAGACGCGGTGCCCATCGAGCGGCTTCGCATCCTGCTCGAGTGGATGCTTCCCCTGAGCGAGAACGGGTGGGTCCAAGAGCGAGCACGCGTCGTCCTCATCTCGGACGCCGAAAGCGCCGCCGAACTCGCGTCACAGATGGACCAGAAGATGAGAGGCCTCATCGAGAATCACGTCTCGCCGCTCGTCCCGTCGAGCCAGGTCCAACCGCTGGTCGATCTGCTTCGGATCGTCATCAACGGCATCGTGTTGTCATGTGTCGAGCATCGGGCCGACTGGCCTCCAGAGCGCCAGGTCAGCGTGCTGCACGACGCGCTGGAAAGGATCGGACTCCTGCAGATGGCCTCAGCGACCTGAGATCGCGTCAGCAAACCGCGCCAGGCGGCTTGGAGCGTTCAGGCCTGCGGCCTCGCGGCGGTCAGCCTCCCGGTAGAGTCCATACATCCCTCTGACCCCGAGCCAGCGCAGGGGCTCGGGCTCCCACCGTTTGACCTTTCGATTGGTCCACGGCAACGAAGTCAGGTCCGTGTCGTGACCGATTACCAGGTCCCGGAGGGTGCGGCCGGCCAGGTTGGTCGCGGTCAGACCGCTCCCGACATATCCACCTGCCCAGCCGAGGCCCGTGGCCCGGTCCAGGGAAACGCTCGCGCACCAGTCACGCGGCACGGCGAGCACGCCACACCACGCGTGCTCGATCTCAGCGCTACTCACCGCGGGGAAGGTTCGGTGCAGGACAGCACGAAGTGATTGGATCGTCCACTCCTGCGTCTGTCCGTCGACATCGGTACGTGAGCCGAACCGATAGGGAATACCGCGGCCACCGATGGCTATCCGATCATCGGCGGTTCGCTGGGCGTAGAAGTAGGCGTTGGAGAAGTCTCCCAGCAGCTCGCGACCCTGCCAGCCGATCTCCTCCCAGACACTGGCACCGAGCGGTTGTGTCGCGATCATCGCAGAGTTCATCGGGAGCCACGTACGTCGCTCACCCGGAATCGACGACGTGTAGCCCTCAAGACACCGAAGGACGATCGGAGCCCGTACCGATCCCTCGCCGGTCGATGCGCTTCCGGCCCTCAGGCTCACGACTCGGCTCTGCTCGTAGATGGACACCCCGAGGTTGCGCACGACGGACGCGAGGCCCTGCACCAGCTTGGCCGGCTGCACCCGCGCGCATTGCGGATCGAAGGTACCGCCACGTGCGCCCACGACCTGGACCCGCGCCTGCACCTCGGCCGCGTCCAAGCGTCGCACTGAGGAGTCGGGGTTCTGCGCATGGGCTGCGAGCTCGTCCTCCATGCGAGCGAGCTGCGCAGCAGACGTTGCCGCAAACACCACGCCGCCCTTGACGATGTCGGCGTCGATGCCCTCTTCGCCGCACATCGCGATCACTTCGTCAACCGAGGCAGACAGCTCTCTCGCCAACCGATTGGCGCCCTCGACCCCACCATGACCTGCTGCGTAGTTCGATCGGCTTCCGGCGAGCTCCGCCGAGAGCCAGCCGCCATTGCGCCCCGACGCTCCGAACCCGACGAACTCGGCCTCGAGGACGACGATCCTCAAGGACGGATCGGCCCTGGCGAGGTAGTAGGCGGTCCACAGACCTGTGAGACCTCCTCCGACGATGCAGACGTCGGCGTCGATGTCCTCCTGCAACGAACCCGACGGCGTCGGCAGTCCGATCTGGTGGTACCAGTGAGACACGGCTCCATTTGTCAGACCCATTCCCACCGATGACGCGTACGTCCTCACGGACCCTCCCTTCGTGTTCAGTTTGAGCTGTCGACTGATCGCCGGACAGATCAGTGCGCGGTCAAAACGCGCCCGAGCTACCGCGTGGGCGCCGACTCGCCGAGCCGAACGATCTCCGACCAGTCGAACTGGTTGGACAGCAGGCGGGGTCCCGCCTCCTCGATGACCACATTGTCCTCGATGGCAAGCAGTGCCGGAGTCGTGACAACTGGCTCGACCGCAAAGACCATGCCTGGCCTGAAGACGGTCTCCGAACCGTCGCGCAGCCAGATCGTGCCGCCCTCGTGGACGTCCAGACCCATAGTGTGGCCCAGCCACCAGTCCCACATGGTGAGGCCGCGGTTCGCCATGTCAGCCTCGAACTTGGCATGCATCTCGCCCACGGACACTCCTGGTTGCATGGCCGCGATGGTGCGGTCCTGGACCTGCATGAGATCGCGGTAGACGGATGCGACCTCGTCGGCGACGTCGCCGGCGGCCACTGTGCGTTGAAGGTCCGAGTAGTAGCCGTCCACCGACAGCCCGAACTCGATCGAGAACACTTGCCCCGGCTCGATGGGCCGATCGGTGGGATCGGTTCGCTGGTCGAGGGTCGCCCAGTTGAGGGCAAGCCAAGCCACCTCGTCCACACCCTCCCTGATCGATGCAACGCGGAGTTCCATCTGGAACTCCCGGTCGGTCATGCCCACCCAGCCACGGCCAATGGCCTCCACCATGGCCCGCTCGCCGGCCTTTGCCACCTCGTCCATGAGCCGGATCTCATCGGGTGTCTTGATCTGACGATTCAGCATGAGCTCGTCATCGATTCCGTGCCACGTCACGCCGGGGAGCAGTTCTCCGTACCGTTGCGCGTCGGCCACGGTGACGTGCTTCGTCTCGATGCCGATGGCGCCGGACGCCACCCCGAGCCGGGTCAGCTCGGATGCCAATCTGGCGATTGGGTCGGCGCCGAAGTCCCATGCGACACAGGGGAGCTGCGACTTCTCGGCAGCGTAGGGCTCCATCCACTCCGTCGCGATGACGAGGTGGTCACCACGGCGCGTGCAGATGAAGAACATCTGCTCTTCCCGCGAAAGGACGGACAGGTGCGGGAGGTAGAGGTTGGCCAGGTGACGCATCGCCTGTCTTGACGACACGACGATGGCATCGAGGTCGCTACGCTCCAGCAGCTCGGCCGTGCGGCCGAGCTGCACGGCCGTCGGGACAGTTATGGTCATGAGTTACTCCTCGGCTGGACATGCTCATCGGAGAGCAGCACGTAGGTCTTGCGGATCTTTTCAGTCACGACCCAGGTCCCCCGCCAGCCTCGTGGCAGCACCAACAGCGATCCCGGACCGACCTCGTGATGATCCGAGGAGCCCTCGGTGACGATGATGGCCCGCCCCGACACGATCGTGCACACCTCGGCCATCTCCGCCCGATCCGCGGTGAACGTTCCCGCTTCGCACTCCCAGACGCCGGCGTGCGCAGTGTTGAGACCGGCCACTGGCATGGTGGCTTCGCGTTGGCTTGTGGTGCTGGTCGGCTTGAGCTCGAAAGGCGGCATCTGAACCTCGCTAGCCGAGAGCACTTCGAGATCGATCACTTGGAAGGCCCGATCTCCGCCAACGACGGCCCGCTGAGGTAAGCGAACGAGGTCGTCATGCCACCGAGGCCCTCGCGTAGGAAGCTGATCTCCGACAGCTGCACCAACGCCTGGAAGCCGTAGTTCTTCTCGTACTCGGCCTGAGCGGCGATGAGGCTCTTGGCAACAGTCACTCGGTCCGTGGCTGAGCGTGAATCCTTCACCAATCGGGTCACGTCTTCGTTGTCGTAACCAATGAAGTTGAAGTAGGTGCCCGGCATGAACGTCTCCACCGCTTCCGCAGGGTCGGGCGCCACGTTGAAGCTGAGGTTGAGATACATGTCAATGTCCTTGCGTGCCGCCGGGTCGGTCGTCGCGGCGGAATAGCTGGCAGGATCGAGTGATCGAATCTTCACGATGAATCCAGCCTTCTTGGCGCTCTCCTGGATGAGCAGAGCGGTCTGGCCGAGGGCGGTGTCACCCGCAGGCACGGCGAGCGTGATGGGCGCGCCGTCGTACCCAGCACTCCTCGCGAGCTTGCCCGCCTCGGCGATTGCCGCCTTGCCGCCCCAGTCCTTGCGCTCTTGAGCGAAGGGCTTGTATGCGGCGCTCCAGAGGTCCCGCCCGGCACTGCCCGTCGACGGGTTGTCCCACGCATCGGTGTTGATCGCGGTGTAGTTGGGCTCCGCCGCGTTGTGGAACGGGACGCGCGCGATGTCGGCACGGTTGATAGTCATGTAGAACGCCTTGCGAAGCTCCGCCGTCGCGAGCGGGCCGTCGGTCCTCATCGGCGAAAGACCGACGTACTGCTGGCTGGGCGACCCGAGCGTCAGCCTGCCCACCGACGTCGACCGGAGCGCGGGCACGGCGCTGGCGGGAACCTCGTACGCACCGTCGATCTCGCCTGTTGTGAGAGCTTGAGCAAGCGCGGTGGAGTCGGTCAGGAAACTCAGGGTGACGGACTTCGCCCTGGCGCGATGCGCGTCGTCCCAGTAGTCCGGGTTCGCGGTGAGGGTGATCCCCGCGCCCGGCTTCCATGATTCGAGCTCGAACGCGCCCGTGCACATGACACCCGTTGATGGCGAGCCAAGCTTCTGCCCTGCCTTCTCGGAGAAGGCCTTCTGTTGAATACCGGCACCGAACGACGCGAGCTCCTTGGGGAGGAGCGCATCAGGCTGGGTCAGGTTGATGTCAACCGTGGCGACGTCAACGGCCACGATCGATTTCACGTTGCGGTAAAGGAATCCCACGATGCTGGCCTGGGCGTGCTCAAGGCTCCAGACCACATCCGCGCTCGTCAGCGGCTTGCCGTCCCAGAACTTCACCCCTTCGCGGAGAGTGAGCCTCAGCGTCGTCGGATTGGGCGTCTCGAGAGACGCCAGCCCATCGGAGATGCTGTAGTCAGGATTCAGCCGAAGCAACGGATCGCACAGGTTCATGGCAACGAGCGCGCTGCTGTAGTAGGCAGTGTTCGGTGGGTCGATGGTGTTCGGCTCACCGTAGGGGAGACCCCACTTCAGCTTGGGCATCGAGCCGGTAGCTTCCCCGACGACGCTGGGGCGCACGGACGGCAAGGGCGCGTCGCCCGACGTGGAGCCAGAGCAGGCAGTCAACGACACCCCGGCAACAAGGACGCCGACAGTCAAACAGGACTTCGCAGCATTGCCTCTGGATCGTGCGGTCATATCGTTCCTTCGCTCGCCGACTGTGCACCAGGTGTTATATATGTCGCATATATTACGCCGCCGGTCCACGCTTGTCGAGAGCTTCGCGCGTTAAGACTGAGATTCCTTGTGCGGGTCCTCGATCGTGAGATCGCTGGTCGGAACTGCCACGCAGAGCAGCACGCAGCCGGCGGGCACCTCGGCGAACGGTTCGACCAGGTAGGCCGTGTCTCCTTGCACCGGGGTGGCACACGTTCCGCAGATTCCGGACCGACACGTGGACGGCACGCGTCGACCGGAACGCTCGGCGAGCTGGAGGAGATCGCCGCTCGCCGGGGTCCACCGACTCTTGTCGTCACCGCCCCACCGCACGGTGAACGGCCCTGGGTCAGTGACAGGCCGGCGTTGCAGCATTGGGTCGGGCGGAGAGTAGAACGGGTCGCGGTGGATGCGGCTCTCGTCAAGGCCAGCATCTCGAGCCACGTCGACGACGTCTGCGACGAATGTCTGGGGACCACAGACAAAGATGTCCGGGTCGCGCCTGGCGTCCCCGCTGAGTTGTGCCTTGAAGTCCTCTCGACCAGGCCGGCCCATGCGGACCGAGCTCCCCATAGGAACTACATCCTCGCTGGTCAGGAACAGGGTCACCGTGCAGTCGCTCAGCGCTGCTGCGGCCGACTCGAGCTCCCCCCAATGCGGGACCGCATCCCGCGAGCGAGCCACGTGCATGACCGAGACTGTCCGGCTTGAACCCGTGGAAGCCAGATGCTGCATGATCCGAAGCGCCGGTGTGATGCCGATACCAGCGGTGGCGATCGCGATCGGCGTGGTCCCTTCGCTGAGGACAGCGTCGCCGTAAGGGCCGGAGACCAGGACCTGGTCGTCGGCTCCCAGACCACACACCCATGGCGAGAACCGTCCGTCCGCCTCACGCCGAATCGTGATCCGCACCGAGGACGGGGATGTCGCGGAGATCGTGTAGTTGCGCCACCCTCTGACGGCATCGCCTCCGTGGATACGGAGATACTGGCCCGGCCTGGCGTGCTCAAGCAACCCGTACGGGTCGACGAGTTCGATGGACACGGTCTCCTCGGTCGACGGGAGCGCCTTGAGAACGGTCGCTGCGCGTGGCGTACCTGAAGAGATGAGGTCGGAATCGGGGCCCTCGAGATGCCGATGCTCGCCGCACACCTCGCGGATGGTGTCACCAGGCCGGACATCTCCAGGGATGCAGACTCGCGCATAGACACCGCAAGACCCGTGACCAACGTGCGCACCGAGCAACGCCGGAACGTTGATATCCCATTCCGAGCCACCTGGTCGGGCGCTCGTGGCGCGGCACCTCTCGATAGGAGCGAAGATCTCCAGTTCGGCATCGCCGATACGTATCCTCTTGCCGACAACGCTGAGCTCGGCCCAAGGCTCCCATCCTTCGACGTACACGTTCGCGCGAAATCGATCCGGGTCCAGGTCGACGCCAGCTGCGGCGCTGAGAGCACGGACAGTGGCGAGGTTGACGATCGACACTTGAGCAGTCTCGACATCCCACAGGCTCACGCCGGCCTCCTCGAGGGTCAAGGGGTGCACCTCGTCGAGCTCGCCAACCCATTCGCGTGGCGTTCCCGCCAACTGCACCAAGCCGTCCACCACCGGGGCCGAAGCGATCAGTTCGCCCGCGCGACTGATCTCGAGCGTGCCAGATCCGTCGGCCGCCAACAGCGGCCCGCCGCCCATCGACGACGGCTCGGCCTGCCCGTTCCCTCGCACACCACCCCGCGCGTCGGCGACCAATCGGGCCCGAATCATCCCGAGTGCCGGGCTCTTGGTCAACGCGAAGAAGGCGTCATACGTGGTCCAGATCCCTCGCGGCTGCATAGGAATCTGGCCAGTGGCAATCCCCACCGCCCGGTCGAACGGAACACCGCCTGCGGCGAGGACTACACCTGGGAGGTCTTCTCCTCCAAGTCCCTTGACGGGGTACCGACAGATGCGAGCAACCCGAGGTGTCGCTGGCTGAGAAGAGAGGTCTGGATGAGTGCGCATGTCTAGCGGTCCAAACTCCGTACTCCCGGGCCGACCAACCGAGAGTGCGGCACCACGACGCGCACCGCCCGCTGCCTGCTCCGGTGAGTACGCGACGCGATAGGTGGCAGGTGTGCGTGCCAGGGAAGCGACCAATTGCCACAGAGCGGCCATCGCATCTCTCCGGGCTGAGCAACCGCCAGTACCCCATCGATCCGCGGACCATCCTCAATGCCGAGTGGACCTTCCATGCACTTCCTCCTGGCCAGTCACGATGCGGCAACACGGATTGCACCCCCGCAGTGAGTGCCGTAGGTCGGGAGCGGGGTCACATCCGAATTATGTACGTTGTTGAATGTACAACACTTGCTTTACAATAGACAGAGTCTCCGCGCCTCGATCAAGGCCGCCAAGAACCTGTTGGACAACGACGCCGACCGGCTCGCACGAACGGCCGGCGTTTCACCCGCGCCAGTGAGGTATCAACTCAAGTCGAAGGGGAGCTCATCGTCCGCGTCGTCCGGCAGTGCCCAGACGCGCGCGGCGGCATCGTCGACAGCTTGTAGGTAACCATCGATGGCCCGCTCCGATGAGTGCGTGGAACCTCGTCGATGCTGTCCTGGATCCGCGGGTAGAGCTCTTAGTCCACCGAGCCACGTCGCGGCCCCAACAAGCTGAAGGTCTTGGCCGCGACCACCACCACCGCGACAGAGAGCTCCGGATCCTCGGCCGCGATCTTGACCAGCCGTGCGCGCAGGACCTCGGCGGTGAAGGACGGAACCGAGACCGTCCTGGTCGACTTCATCGTCTTGGGATGAGCTTGTCGATGGGTCGGCTTTCCCGAGGGCGACACGATCGTTCCGCAGAGCCGGACCGTGGCCGGAGAACTGGTGACGTCGACATCACACCTGCGGATCGCAAGCACCTCGCCGATCCGGGCAGACGTGCCGAGCATGACCTCGATGATCTGCTCGAGCTGTCCATCAGGCGGCGGTCCCGTGAAGCCCGGGCCGCGGCGCCAGCTCCGCGCAGCTGCACGGATCTTCTCGACTTGTGTCGCCGTGAGGGCCATCGCCTGCGTCGGCGGCTTGTGCAACCTCGTGGTGTCACGCACCGGGTTCTTGACGATGGCGTCGTACCGCACGGCCAATCCCAGCGCGAGACTCAGCACTGTGCGTGCCTGCTTGGCCATGCTGTAGCTGCGTGTGGTCGCCAGCGTCTTGATGAACTGGTCGACCTTGCGCACGGTGATCTCGCGCAACAGGTAGTGCTCGAAAGCCGGCATCACGAGTTGACGCATGTTGCGCTCGTACAACGCGCGTGTGCTGGGAGCGAGCTTGTTCGTCAGGTCGAGGTCCTCAAGCCAGACCTCCACGAGTTTGGCGAAAGAGGTGTCGCCAGTGATCTCGCCGGTGGCGACGTGGCTGGCTCGCTGCGCAAGCGACGCCTTCAGCGCGCGAAGGGCGTCCTTGTTCGACGAACCGGTCGCAGACACGCGGCGAACCTGGCCGTCATCGTCGCGGTAGCGCGTGCGGGCACGAACCCGGCCACCGGGCATCTTGACGTAGGTGACATCACCGAATGTTCCGATCGGAGTGCGCGGCCTTCCCATGTCAGATCACCGCCCCTCGGGAGCACGACCCGTGACATCCTCGCGCTGCTGCTGGAGCCACTCGTTGACGTCGGTCACGAAGTAGCGCAGTTGCCGACCGACATGAACCGCACGCGGGCCTCGACCGGCCAACCGCCAGTCGTGCAACGTTCGCGTGGGCACATTGAGGTACTCGGAGAGTTCCTCGATCGAGATCAGCGGCTCGAGGCCGCTCAAGGTGGGTGCCGTGCTGTCCATGCCGGGTAGGTGTGCCGGCCGGACCGTCCGAGTCCGCGCCAACCAGCGCGACTCCGTACTCACGTCGGAGGTGAGTCCGTTCAGGGGCTTCCGGACAGGGTTTGTGGACACTAAATGGACATGTGATCAAGTCCCAAAAACCTTTCAGGCGCGGAAACCCGTAGGTTCCGCGCCTGAACTTTGTAGCGGGGGCAGTGTGCTGGCTCAGGACATCGGCGACGGATGTCTCAAGACATCGGCGACACCATGTCTCAAGACATCGAGGACAAGGGCCGGCTGGCTGATGCTCGGCCATGTCGAAAGCCCGGCTGGTCATCACCGCTCTGCTCACCGAGAACCTGTCCCCGAGCGAGGTCGCTGCCCGGTACGGCGTGCACCGGTCCTGGGTCTACCGGCTCAAGGCCCGCTATGACGAGGTCGGCGAAGCCGCGTTCGAGCCTCGCTCCCGCCGACCGCACAACGTCCCGAACGCGACCCCCGACGACACCGTCCAGCTCGTCTTGGCCCTGCGCAAAGAGCTCTCCGAGCAGGGACTCGATGCCGGCGCCGACACCATCGGCTGGCACTTGGAACACCACCACGCCACGGCCCTGTCCCGGGCCACCATCAACCGGATCCTGATCCGCCACGGCACCGTCACCCCGGCCCCCTCGAAGCGTCCCCGGTCGTCCTACATCCGCTTCGAGGCTGAGCAGCCGAACGAGACCTGGCAGTCCGACTTCACCCACTACAAGCTCAGGAACGGTCAAGACGTCGAGGTCCTGACCTGGCTCGACGACCACTCCCGCTACGCACTCCACATCAGCGCCCACCCCCGCGTCACGGCCACGATCGTGCACACCACCTTCGTCGAAACCGCAGGTCAGCACGGGTTCCCCGCATCCACGCTGACCGACAACGGGATGGTCTTCACCGTCCGCTTCGCCGGCGGGCGAGGCGGGCGGACAAAACTCGAAACCGAGCTAAGGGCTCGCGGGATCGTGCAGAAGAACTCCCGCCCCAACCACCCCACCACCTGCGGCAAGGTCGAGCGGTTCCAGCAGACCATGAAGAAGTGGCTGCGCGCCCAGCCCATCCAGCCGACCACCCTCACCGAGCTGCAGACCCTGCTGGACAGCTTCCGCGAGGAGTACAACCAGCGGCGTCCGCACCGCTCCCTGGAACACCGCTCGACCCCCGCCGCCGCCTACACCGCCCGTCCCAAGGCGACCCCCAGCAAGGACCGCAGCCGCGAGACCCACGACCGCGTCCGCACCGACAAGATCGACCACGTCGGAACCGTGACGCTGCGCCACAACGGCCGGCTGCACCACATCGGCGTCGGGCGAACCTACGCAGGAACCCACGTCCGGATGCTCGTCCAGGACCTCGACATCACCATCATCGACGCCGCCACCGGCGAGATCCTCCGCGAACTCGTCCTCGACCCGGCCAAGAACTACCAGGGCACCGGCCGACCACCCGGCCCCACCAAAAACAACAACGGACCTACGTTTCCGTAGGTCCGTTGTCGCCGATGTCCTGAGACATCACATTTGTAGCGGGGGCAGGATTTGAACCTGCGACCTCTGGGTTATGAGCCCAGCGAGCTACCGAGCTGCTCCACCCCGCGTCGGTGAACAGAACATTACGCCACCGCCCCAAGGCCGCCAAATCGGGGCCGCCTTCGCGCCCACGAGCCCCTAGGACGGCGGCGACGGAGGGGTCAGGCGCGGCACCGGCGCCCGCCACCCCCGCCGTACGGCGAGCAGTCGCCAGCTGATCGTGACCAGCGCCGCGGGGACCGTGATCACGCCGTGCGCGACGCCGAGCTCGGCGCCGGTGGCGGCGATGGCGGCGCCGGCGAGGGCGGGGATGGCGTAGAGCTCGCCGTACCGGAAGATCACCGGGACGCGGCCCACGAGGAGGTCGCGGATGATGCCGCCGCCGACGCCGGTCGCCATGCCGAGCGCGGCCGCGGGGACGGGACCGAGGCCGTACTCCTGGGCCTTGAGCGCGCCCGCGACGCAGAACAGGCCGAGGCCGAAGGCGTCGAAGACGTTGATGACGCGCTCCAGCCGGCCGACGGCCGGATGGAGCGTGAAGGTCACCAGCCCGGCCACGACCGGCACCAGCAGGTAGCGCCAGTTCGCGACGGCGGGCGGCGGCACCGCGCCGATCACCAGGTCACGGATCACACCGCCGCCCAGGCCGGTCGCCATCGCGAGCACGATGACGCCGACGATGTCGAGCTGGTTCCGTACGGCGACCAGCCCGCCCGAGATCCCGAAGACGAAGATCCCCACCAGGTCCAGGGTCAGCAGCATGGGGCTGCTCCCCTACTGCGCGGGACGCGTGTCGGCGAGTCGCACCGCCTCCTGGACCGCGGCCTGGGCGATGCCAAGCTGGCGCGCCCACTCCTGCGTGTCATTGATCTTCTGCGCAGCTGCTGCAGCCTTGAACGCGTCGTCGGCTTCACGCAGCTTCGCGGCGATCTGCTGGTCGAGCGAACCGGACGGCTGTCCCGGCTTCTCCGGCTTGCCGGGCTTGCCCGGCGAGCCGGGGGTCCCGGTGCCCGGGGTGCCGGGCGGCTCTCCCGTGCCCAGGTCGACGCCGAGCGCATCGCCCAGCGCGAGCGGGAGCGTCGCGCCGATGCCGACGTTCTCGCCGTACTTGACGATGACGTACTGCAGGATCGGGAAGCTCCCCGCTCCCTGCGACCGGACGACATAGATCGGCTCGACGTAGATCAGCCCGCCATCGACCGGCAGGGACAGCAGATTGCCGTAGCGGATCTGCGCCTCGCGCTGCACGTTGAGGTTCTGCAGCGCCGAGGTGACCTTGCCGTCCTGCTTCATCAGGTTCACGACTTGACCCGGCCCCGGGGAGTTCTGGTCGGTCATCTCCAGCAGCCGCAGCTTGCCGAAGCTGTCCGATGTCGCATCCGAGTTCACCTGAAGGTAAGACGCCAGCGTGCCCTTGCGGTACGGCACGAACACCGACGTCAGCGACCAGTCACTGTCGGTGCTCGTGGCCGCCCCCGTCGCGAACAGTCGGTACGGCGGCTGGAAGACCGCGCGCGCGGCGTTCGGGTCCTCGGGGACGTCCCAGCGGTTGTTGCCCTGGTAGAAGTCGCCCGGGTCGGTCACGTGGTAGCGCGCGAGCTGGTAGCGCTGCACCTTGAACAGGTCCTCGGGGTAGCGCAGGTGCGAGCGCAGTTCCGCGTCGATGGCGCTCTTGGGCTTCACGACGCCGGGGAAGACCTTCATCCACGTCTTGAGGATCGGGTCGCTCTCGTCCCACTGGTAGAGCGTGACCGTGCCGTCGTAGGCATCGACGGTGGCCTTGACCGCCGAGCGCATGTAGTTGATCTCGTCGGTCGGGATCGTCTGCAGGCCGGTCTGCTGCTGCAACGAGTCGTCGGTCATCGCGGCGAACGACTCGCGTTCGGAGTTCGGGTAGCGGTCGGTCGTCGTATAGCCGTCGAGGATCCACGTGATCCGGCCGTCGACGACCGCCGGGTAGGGGTCGCTGTCGACGGTCAGCCACGGCGCGACCTTCTCGACGCGCTCGGTGGGCGTGCGGTTGTAGAGCACCTTCGAGTTGCCGTTGACGCGCCCCGACAGCAGGAAGTTCGGCTCGCCGAACTTGATCGCGTACATCAGCTGGTTGAACGTGCCGCCGATCTTGACGCCGCCCTTGCCGTCGTACGTCGTGCGGGTGTCGTTGGGGTCCTGGCTGTTGGTGTCGGCCAGCCCCAGCTCGACGTTGTTGGCCTTGCTGTTGGCCTTGCCGACGATCGAGTACGTCGGGCTCTGCTCGCCGTAGTAGACGCGGGTCTCGAACTTGCCGGCGGCGGTGAGGTCCTTGCGACCGCTGGCGCCGCTCCCGATGCCCTCCGCCCACACGATGCGCCCGTTGGCGTCGTCGGCGGTGTCGATCTCGTTGGCGTACGCCGCGATCAGGCCCTCACCGTGCGTGTAGACGGTGTGCAGGTTCGACCAGTTCTGGTCCGAGGACGGGATGCCGGCCTGGTCGAGCTCACGCACGCCCAGCACCAGCGGCACCTTCTTGCCGTTCAGGGTGTAGCGGTCGACGTCGAGAACGGTCGGCACCGAGTAGTAGGACCGGATCTGCTGGCGCTGCTGGAAGGTGTCGCGGACCTGCTGCGGGTCGACCACCGGCGCTTTGATGAGCTGGTCATTGACCGTCTTGGCGTCGTCTTTCGTCGCCTGCGCCGTCGGCGTCCCCTGGAACTCCTCGGTCTCGACGCCGCTGAGCCCGTAGGCCTCCCGGGTGGCCTCGATATTGGCCTGGATGTAGCTGCTCTCCTTGTCGGCCTCGGACGGCTTGACCTGGAAGTTCTGCACGATGGCGGGCCAGATCATGCCGAGCAGGACGGCGGAGAGCGCGAGCAGGGCGAGCCCGACCGAGGGCAGCTGCCAGGTCTTGCGCCAGATGTTGAGGAAGAAGAGCACCGCGCAGATGAGCGCGACGCCGACCAGGATGTTGCGGGCCGGGAGCAGCGCGTTCTGGCCGGCGTAGTTCATGCCGGTGAAGATCCGGTGGGTGTCGCCGACCAGGTCGTAGCGGTCGAGGTAGTAGTCGACCGACTTGGCAAGCACGAAGACGCCGAGCAGCACCGAGAGCTGCACCTGCGCGGCCGGGGTGAGCCGGTCGTGCTGGACCTGGAGCCGGATGCCGCCGTACAGGTAGTGGACGACGGCGGTCGCGATCAGCGCGACGACCGCGACGGCCATCGCGAAGTCGACGACGAAGTGCCACCACGGCAGGTCGAAGACGAAGAAGCTGATGTCCTTGTGGAAGTAGGCGTCCTTCTTGCCCCACGACTCGGCGTTGCGCCACTGCAGGAAGGTGCGCCACTGCCCGAGCGCCGAGGTGCCGGCGAAGATGCCGACGACGAGCGCGACGCCGCCGAGCAGCCAGCTGCGGATCGGGGTGACCGCGTCGCGGTAGCGGTCGACGCCGTCGGTGCCGGGCATCCGGAAGATCGGCCGGCTGCGGAAGGCGAGGAACATGTTGAGCGCGACGACCCCGCCCATGATCGCGCCGAACGCGAGGAAGAGGCCGATCTTGGTCCACAGCAGCTTGTTGAAGACCTGCGTGTAGCCGACCTCGCCGTACCAGAGCCGGTCGGTGTAGATGCCGGCGAAGGCGCTGAGCAGGAAGAAGCCGACCACCAGCACGATGCCGGTGATGACGAGCGCGCGGGTACGGCGTCCCGGCCGCTCGGGTGCGGGACGCTCGGGCTCCTCGTCGAACAGTTCACTCATCAGGCGTCGTCCTCCGCGTCGTCCAGCAGTGTGTTGCGCAACAGCTCGACCAGCCCCGGCACCAGGTCGGGGCCTCCCATGACTGCGCTGTCGTGGTCCTCGCTGCGCATCCGCAGCGCGCAGTACGCCGCGCCGTGGCGGGTCACGCCCACGACGATGCGCACGTCCTCGGCATCCGGGTGCTCGCGCGCGAACTCACGCGCCGCCTCCGGGTCGTCGGGCACCTGGCTGTCGGCGGCCGGAGGCAGCACCAGCCGCTCCACCACGGCCGCGCAGCCGGACACCACGTCGGGCCAGGCGATGCCCGGCAGCACCGCCTCGAGCTCCTGCCCCGGCGGCAGCTCGTCCTGCTCGACCGGCGTCAGCGAGCCCTGCTCGGCGGGCGCGTCGAGACCGAGTTGGGCGGCCAGCGCCGGCTCGCGCGCGACCAGGCGCGCGGTGTCGACGAGGGCGTACAGGCGCGCAGGCTGGTCCCAGCCGACGCTCGCCTGGTGCTTCTCGATCTCGAGAACGGCAGCCGCGAGGGCCGGGTCGACATCCAGTTCGTAGTCCATGGGCCGTGGCTCCTCGTTCTCGACGGTACTCAGCAGGTCGGGAGCTTGGCGTTGTGGTCGCCGGCCCACTTCTCGAGCGCGACGCGCGCCTCGTGCATGCTCGTCGCCTTGACCAGGCGCAGGTCGGGGTCGAGCCCCTTCACGTCCGGGCAGTTGTCCTTGGGGACGAAGAACAGCTCGGCGCCCGCGTCCTCGGCGCCCGCGATCTTCTGCTGGATGCCGCCGATCGGGCCGACCGTGCCGTCCGGCTCGAGCTCGCCGGTGCCGGCGACGGTCGCGCCGCCCGTCAGCGAGCCCGGGGTGAGCGTGTCGTAGATGGCCAGCGAGAACATCAGGCCCGCGCTCGGCCCCCCGACGGTCGGGTCGACGCGCAGCTGGATGGTGAACGGGAACTGGTAGCCCTGCCCCAGCGAGATGCCGACGCGCGGCTTGCCGTCGATCTCCTTCGGCTTGATCCGGACCGTCAGCTCGCGCTTGTCGCGCAGGATCCGGAACTCCACCAGCGAGCCGTCGGCGTGCTTGCCGACGGCCTTGACGATCTGGTCGGCGGTGGTGACCGGCTGGCCGTCGACCTCCGTGAAGATGTCGCGGACGAGCAGCTTGCCCTGCGCCGGGCCGTTCTCGTCTACCAGCGCCACCTGGATCGCGGTGGGGATCTTGTAGCCCAGCTCCTCCAGGGCGATCGCCTTGGCGACGTCCTGCGAGGTCGTCATCTGGACGGCGCCCTCGGCCTTCTCGTCGGCCGCGGACTGGTTCTTCGGGTGGACCACGTCGTAGGGCACGACCGCCTTGTGGGGGTCGAACCAGCGGCTCAGCGCGGCGCCGAGCGAGAGTTTCTGGTCGTACGCCGACGCGATCACCGTGGTGAACCGCAGCTGGCCCTTGTCGTAGTAGGCCGGGTGCCCGTCGACTTGGACGACCTCGGCGTTGTCGGAGTCCTTGCCGAGGATGTTGAACGTCGGCCCGGGGCTGTAGGACGCGAAGGGCAGCGGAACGACGGCCGCGATGCCGCCGAGGATCAGCACCAGGGGTGCCGCGAGGCACACGGCGATCAGGCGCTGGTTCATGGCGCCTACCCTCTCAGATGTCACCAATCAGGACGCGCGGCGGTCGTGATCGGCCGCGTCGGATGCCTTCTCGGTGGTCCCGGCGGGGGTCTCGGCGGGCGTCTCGGTGGTGGAGTCGGCGGGCGCCGCGCCCTGGATCACGACGGGTCGCATCCGCGAGGCGCGCAGCGCGACACCGGTCGCGCGCTCCTGCTCGCGCGGCGGTACGGCGTAGCCCGGGCGGTGCCGCTGCTCACGGGACAGGGCCTCCCCCATCCGCCGCGCGGCCGTCTCGCGATCGACCTCGCCCCGCCCGGCACGACCCCACCACGCGACCCACACCATCGAGGCGACGGTGAGGACGGCGGCCGGCAGCAGCCACAACAGGATCTCCACTCCACGAGGGTAGGTGGGTGCTCCATGCGCGGGCGTCAGGACACGCTGACTACGGCGAGCCGACCCATTCGTCCGAGCCGTCGACGAACCGCTGGTGCTTCCAGATCGGGACCTCGGCCTTGAGCGTGTCGATGAGCGCCCGGCTGGCCTCGAACGAGGACCCGCGATGGCCGGCGATGGTCGCGACGACGACGGCGAGGTCGCCGATCTCGAGGTCGCCGACCCGGTGGACGGCGGCGACCCCGGCGACGTCGTACTCGTCGGCGATGCGTTCGCAGACGTCCTGCAGCCGCTCGAGCGCGGACGGGTGCGCGGAGTACGACAGCCCGGTCACGCCCTGCTCGTGGTCGTGGTCGCGGACCCGGCCCACGAAGAGCACCAGGCCGCCGGAGCCCGGGTCGTCGAGGCTGTCGAGGACCTGCGTCACGGAGAGCGGCTGGTCCGAGATCGCGACGAGGCGGACGGCGGGGTTGCTCATGGGGGCACTCTAGGAGACTGCTGAGCAAGGTCGCCGTCGCGAGCGCTGCGCGCAGCAGGCGAGATTGCTCAGCAGCCTCCCAGGGCGGCTCGCCCGCGGCCCGGGCCAGGGTCCGACCAGGGGTCTCCCCTATCGGACCGGTTGGCGATCCGGCGTAGATTCGGACCATGACCGACAACCCGGGCGACGACCAGCCGAACCCGTTCAAGGGCACGCCGTTCGAGCAGATCTTCGGCGCGCTCGGCGGCGCCTTCCCCGGCGGCGCCTTCCCCGGCGGTGCCTTCCCGGGCGGCGCCGGCGGCGGCATGGCGTTCTTCCAGCAGCTCCAGTCCCTGATGCAGCCCCACGACGGCCCGCTCAACTGGAACGCGGCCAACGACATCGCGCGGCAGGCCGCCGCGCAGGAGCCCGACCCCACGCCGAGCCAGCGCGACCACGACCGGGTGGCCGACGCCGTCCGGCTCGCCGACCACTGGCTCGACGAGGCCACCGGCTTCCCCTCCGGCGTGAGCACGACCGCCGCGTGGAGCCGTGCCGAGTGGCTGGTCGAGACCCAGCCGGTGTGGAAGGTGCTCGTCGAGCCCGTGGCCGCGCGCTCGGTGACCGGCCTGTCCGCCGGCCTGCCCGAGGAGATGAAGGCCGCGGCCGGCCCGCTCGTCGGGATCATCGGCCAGGCCGTGGGCGGGATGATGGCGATGCAGATCGGCCAGGGCCTCGGCGCCCTCGCCGGCGAGGTGCTCACCGCCTCCGACATCGGCCTGCCGCTCGGCGCGCCCGGCGAGGCGGCGCTGGTGATGAGCAACGTCCGCGCCTTCGCCGACGGCCTCGACGTCACCGAGGACGACGTCATCCTCTATCTCGCGCTGCGCGAGGCCGCCCACCAGCGGCTGTTCGCCCACGTCCCGTGGCTGCGCGAGCACCTGATCGGCGCGGTCACCGACTACGCACGCGGGCTGGAGATCAACGCCCAGCAGATCCAGGACCGGGTCCAGGAGCAGCTGCGCGGCATCGACCCGACCAACCCCGAGGCCATCCAGGGCCTGCTCGAGGGCGGCATGTTCGAGCCGCCCGAGACCGAGGCCCAGACCGCCGCGCTCTCCCGGCTCGAGATCGCGCTGGCGCTGGTCGAGGGCTGGGTCGACGAGGTCGTCGGCCAGGCCACCGCCGAGCGGATGCCCGCGGCGACCAAGCTGCGTGAGGCCGTACGCCGCCGCCGCGCGGCCGGCGGTCCCGCCGAGCAGACCTTCGCGGCCCTCGTCGGCCTCGAGCTGCGCCCGCGCCGGCTGCGCGACGCGTCCACCCTGTGGGGCGGCCTGCGCACCCGCAGCGGCCAGGAGGCCCGCGACGGCGTCTGGATGCACCCCGACCTGCTCCCCACCGCCGCCGACCTCGACGACCCACTGTCGTTCCGGGCCGACGCGACCGCGCCGGAGGAGCTGTCCGCCGACGAGTTCGAGGCCGAGCTGCGCAAGCTGCTCGACGGTCCCGGCGACGCCGGCGCCGACGACGCCGGCACCGACACCCCGCCCGCCGAGTGACGCTGCACGCCGACGCGCTGCGCGTCCTCAGCGGCTGGAGCGCGCCCGACGAGGCCGAGGAGAGCCTGCGGCAGCGCTATGTCGCCCACCTGGAGGCGACGCCCGACGGCATGTGGCGCTCGTCGTACCCCGACCACATCACGGCCGGGACGCTCGTCATCGACGCCACCGGCGAGCAGGTGCTGCTCAACCTGCACCGCAAGGCAGGGCGCTGGTTCCACTTCGGCGGGCACTGTGAGGACAGCGACGCCACCCTCGCCGCGGTCGCGCTGCGCGAGGCGCACGAGGAGAGCGGCCTGACCGAGCTCGCCTTCCACCCCGAGCCGGTCCAGCTCGACCTGCACACGGTGCCCTTCTGCGGCGACCGGGGCGAGGTGCACCACCTCGACGTCCGCTACGTCGCCGCCGCGCCCGCCGACGCCACCGCCGTGGTCAGTGACGAGTCGCTCGCGGTGCGCTGGTGGCCGGTCGACGCGCTGCCCGAGCTCGAGCCGGCCATGCACGCGCTCATCGCGCGGGCCCGCGAGGTCTTCGTCCGCACCTGACGTCATTCGTTGCGTGGGTGAGAGCCCACCGAACGAATGACGCTACGTCGACACGTTCTCGCCGGGGACCTAGTCGACGTCCTCGCCCGGCAGCACGTGCTCCGACGGCGGCCGGTCGATCCGGGCGGCGTCCGACCAGCCGGCGAGGTAGCCCTTCGCCTTCTCCGCGGCCGGGTAGTGGGCGACCCACCCCCAGAACCGCTCGTCGTGGTGCGGCTCGATCAGGTGCGCGAGCTCGTGCACGATCACGTAGTCGATCACCCACTCCGGCATCCGCTGCAGCCGCTCGGAGAGCCGGATCGAGCGGTCCTTGGGGGTGCACGACCCCCAGCGCGCGCGCTGGTTGCCGACCCACCGGACCGACTCGGGCACGGCAAGCCCGCCGAGGAAGTCGTCGCTCAGCTCCTGGGCGCGCCGCATCAGGTCGTCGTCGTCCCAGCGGCGGGGCGTGGCGGACCGCCGCTCCTTGCGCTCGACCCGGGCGACCATCTTCGACACCCAGGCGCGCTCCTCGGTCACCGTGAAGCTGTCGGGGAGCAGGACGACGATCTTCTCCCCCTCGCGGTAGGCCGTGACGGTACGCCGGCGGCGCTCGGACCGTCGTACCTCCACGCGAGGAGTGGGCATGTCTCGACCCTACGGCGCGACCGGCGGTCTTGGTGGGACCTCAGGGGCGGGCCCAGTCGAGCAGCCGCTCGACCGGCCAGGTGTTGACGATCCGATCGGCCTCGATCCCGGCCGCCTCGGCCCGCTCGCAGCCGAGCAGCGGGTAGTCGAGCTGCCCGGGCGCGTGGGCGTCGCTGTCGATGGAGAACAGGCAGCCGATGTCGCGCGCCAGCTCGAGCAGCCGGGTCGGCGGGTCGCGGCGCTCGGGCCGGGAGTTGATCTCGACCGCGACCCCCTCCTCCGCGCACGCCTCGAACACCGCGCGCGCGTCGAACCGGGACTCCTGCCGGGTCCCCCGGTTGCCCGTCACCAGCCGCCCGGTGCAGTGCCCCAGGACGTTGGTATAGGGGTTGCGGATCGCGGCGATCATCCGCTTGGTCAGCGGCTCGGGGTCCATGGCGAGCTTGGAGTGCACGCTCGCCACCCGGACGTCGAGCCGCGCCAGCATCGCGTCGGTCTGGTCGAGGCCGCCGTCGTCGAGGATGTCGACCTCGATGCCGCGCAGCAGCCGGAAGCCGCCGGCGCCGGCACCACCCAGGTGATCGTTGACGGCGGCGACCACGTCGAGCTGGCGGGCCAGCCGCTCGGCGGACAGCCCGCGGGCGACCTTGAGCCGGGGCGAGTGGTCGGTGAGGACGAGGTAGTCGTGACCGAGCTCGATGGCGGTCATCGCCATCTCCTCGATGGGCGAGCCGCCGTCGGACCAGTCCGAGTGGGAGTGCAGGTCGCCGCGCAGCGCGGCGCGCAGGGTGGTGCCGGCGCCGTCGGCGGTGAGCGGCGCGCCGTACTGCTCCTCGGCCTCGGCCAGCTTGTCCGGCAGCTGCCCGGCCGCGGCCTGCGCGATCACCCGCGCGGTGCTCGCCCCGACGCCGCTCAGCTCGGTGAGCGTCCCCGCCTCGGCCCGGGCGGCGACCTCGTCGGCCGGGAGCGGCAGGATCGCGGACGCGGCGCCGCGGTAGGCCTTCACCTTGTAGCTGTCGGCCCGTCCGCGCTCGAGCAGGAAGGCGATCCGGCGCAGCGCCGCGACCGGCGTGCCGTCGTACTGCTCCGCACTCACGCTGACCCCTTACTGGAAATTGTTCTCCACAGGCGGTGGAGGAACCTGTGAGGACCATCCTCGCTGGTCACCCGAGGGTACGGCGCGCCGCCTCCCCCGTCCGTCCCGCAGTCCTCCACAGCCGACAGGCGGTTCTCCCCCGCTCATCCACGGCCCACCCCCACTCATCCACAGCCTTCTCCACAACCTTGTCCACAAGCCCGCGAACTGCCGGATTGACCGCTCCCGCCGTGATCCCTAGCGTCGTCCCCAGACGAGGCCCCCGGGCCGCAGCTCCTCGCTCGCAAGGGGAAGGCAAGCGAGGCGCAGCGCGGCTCCGGGGGCCTCCTCTCCCTCTCCCGCGTCCACCCGCGCTGGTGGTCGATCTCACGGCGGATTCAGACATGCGGGACACGCTCCGACGACTCCGTTGCGGCGTGTCGTAGGGTCAGGGAGGTTCGGAGCCAAGTCTCTGGACCCCGGCGGGCTTCCCCACTGTCCCCCGTCGCGACGACCGAACGAACAAGATGAGCAACAAGGAGGCCGTCATGGCGGAGACCTGGAGCGGTGAGTTCTACTGCGTGAAGTGCAAGGAGAAGCGCGAGGCCGAGGGCGAGGTCAAGGTGAACGAGAAGGGCACCCGGATGGCCAAGGCCGTCTGCCCCGTCTGCGGCACCAACCTCAACCGCATCCTCGGCAAGGCCTGATCCCAGGCACTCAGCCGATGCACGGGCGGCTCCACTGCGGTGGAGCCGCCCGTGGCGCGTTCTAGGCGCCTGTGGATGACGCCGACGCGGTGACGCCGGTTCGTGCGACGCTGCCGGCATGTCCGCGCTCGGGGCCCGCCACCTGATCCTGCGCCCCGGCACGCCTGTGATGGCGCGCTCCCCCGGCGTCGTCCAGATCGGCCTGGCAGGGCCGAGCGCGTGCCTGCCCGACGATCCCGCCGTACGCCGCCTCGTCGACGCCCTGCGCCGCCCCACCGGCCTCGATCCCGCCGAGGCCCTGCCCGACGCAGCCGCCGACGCGCTCCGCCGCCTGCAGGACGCCGATCTCGTCGTCGCAGCGTTCCTGGGCGAGGAGCCCCGGCCGCGGGCGCTGACCACGCTGCTGGCCCAGTTCGGCCCCGACGCCGTACGACGCCACGAAGCCCGCGTCGCCACCCGCGTGGTGGTCCACGCCGCCCTCGCCCTCGAGCCGGCCGTCGACGCCCTCCTGGCCGAGGCCGGGCTGCCCACGACCTCCGACGGCGACGACCCGGACGCCGTCCACCTCGTCGTCAGCGCCGGCGAGGTCCACCGCGACGCCCTCGACCCGCTGATCCGCGCCTCGCGAGCGCACCTGCTGGTCGGCGGCGACGCCGCCGGCGTCCGCATCGGCCCCTTCGTCGAGCCCGGCCGCACCGCCTGCCAGCGCTGCGTCGACGCCCACGAGTCGATGCACGACCCGCGCCGCCCGCTGCTCCTCGCCCAGGCCGCCGGCCAGGCGGCCGCCTTCCCGGCGCCGCGCGACCCGCTCCTCGACCGGCTGGCGCTGGCCTGGGCGGTGCGCGACCTGCAGCGCTATGCCGAGGGCGACGAGCCCAGCACCTGGTCGGCCACCGTCGACCTCGGCCCCGCCACCGCGCCCACGATCACCCCGTGGGGCCGCCATCCCTACTGCGGCTGCTCCTGGGACGGCTTTCTCGACCTGCCGTGAGTCGGGCCGGCCGACCTACCACCAGTCGCTGTCGAGCTTGGCCTCCATCGAGCGCAGGTGCGTGCGCGAGCACTCGTCGCAGAAGCGACGGACCCGGCCGCGCTCGAGCGACGTCGTCCAGGTCAGCGGCACCACGTCGCCGTCGGCCTGGCGGCCGCAGAAGTCACAGGTCACTGCCACCTGACCAGGCTAGTTCGGCCCGGGCCCCACGGGTGTCGGCCGGGCCGGAAAAAGATGGAAGGACCGGTTCGACGATCGGTCGAACCGGTCCTTCCTACTCACCCGCGATCAGGTGCCCTCCGAGGAGGACTCGAAGAATTCCGGTCTCGCTGGTCCGCGGAGCGGACTCAGAGTGCGCGAGCGAGGGCGAGACGAGCCTGCTGCGCAGCACGCTCGGCCTTGCGGCTCAAGCGGCGAGCGCGGGCCATCCTGCTGGCCACACGCAGCTGCTGCGCCTCTCCCAGGCGCTCGGCCATCTGCGCGCGGGCGAGCTCTTCGTTCAAGAAGCTGTTCATGATGGTGGATCCGTTCTGGTGATGGTGAAGATCTGATGGATGGTGAGGAGGGGTGGAGTGGGCCTACGCCGCGGCGTCCTTCCGCGGCCGACCCCGGGGCCGCTTACGCGGGATCACCGCGCCGGCCAGGAACAGCTGGCCGCCCCAGACACCCCAGGGCTCGCGCCGCTCCAGCGCACCGGCGAGGCACATCGCCTGGACCGGGCAGTCCGAGCACAGCGCCTTGGCGGCCTCGACGTCCGACGGGGACTCCGCGAACCACAGCTCCGCATCGTTCAGCCGGCACGGCAGCAGCTCGTCCAGGGTCGGCTCGAGAACACTGGTCGTCATTGTCGCTTTTCACCTCCTCTACTTCTGACCTGATCGCGTTGGTCGATTCCTTGGAGGGGATCTGCGCCTTCGCGTTCTCGGTCGGAGAAGTACGAAGGCCGCGGATCCCGGTCTTTCGGGTTCCGCGGCCTGGAGGGTGCCGAGCTGATTCAGATCAGATCGGTGGACTCCAGGCGTGGAGACCCGGGACGTCGGCGGACGTCGTGCCGCGGTGTCCCATGCCGGCGAAGGCGCGCTCGCGCTTGGCCTCATCGAGGGCCACCAGCGCGGTGCCGAAGGCAGCGAACGGCCCGTAGGCGGCGTTCGGCGCGATCGCACGCGCGGCAATGCCCTGGGCCGGGTTGGCCGTGAGGGCAGAGGTGGCGCAGTCGAAGGACGCGACAGCGGACAGCTGAAGCTGCCAGTCAGACGTCATCACCGGGTTCATCACGATGCTCTCCATGGGTGCCACCTCCTTCGGTGCCGTGCGGGCGCCAGCCGTGCCAGGGCTGTGATGCGCAGTGGTTGTTGTCAGACGACCGTAATGGGGGGCCGTCGGGCCGTGCAAATCATTTATCGAGGTTTTTTCAAGGTTTTTCTGAGACCAGTGCCAGAACGGCTTCGCCGTAGCGCTCGATCTTGCTCGGACCGACCCCGTTGACCTTCGCCAGCGCCTTCATCGAGGTCGGCCGGTGCTCGGCGATCAGCTCGAGCGTGGCGTCGGTGAACACGACATAGGCCGGCAGCGGCTTGCCGTCCTCGCCCGCCTCGCGCGCGGTCTCCAGGCGCCAGGCCTTGAGCCGCTCGAACAGCCCCTCGTCGTAGCGGACCGGGTGGTGGGCGCAGCGACCGCGCTTCTTCTCGGCGGCGCTGGTCAGCGGCTGGAGGCACTCGCGACAGCGGGCCACCTTGGTGCGGGTGCGCGGCGCCTGCGGCTGCTGGCCGGCCGGCAGCATCGGCACGATGAAGCGCGACGGCTGGCGCCGCGGGGCCTGCCCCGGGTTGCGGGCCGCCGACCACGAGACCATCAGCTCCCGGCGGGCGCGGGTCAGGCCGACGTAGAGCAGGCGGCGCTCCTCCTCGACCGCGTCGGGGCGCGCGCCGCCCTGCTCGGCGTAGACGATGGGGACGGTGCCGTCCTGGACGCCGCAGCAGAAGACGGCGTCCCACTCCAGGCCCTTGGCCGCGTGGAAGGTCGCCAGCGTGACGCCGTCGGCGGTCGGGGCGTGCTGCTCGGTGGCGCGGCGGTCGAGCTCGTCGACGAAGCCGGCCACGGACGCCTCGATGCCGTGCTCGTTGCCGAACTCCTCGGCCTGGTCGGCCAGCGCCTGGAAGGACTCCCACCGGTCGCGGACCTGCCCGCGGCTGGTCGGCGGCTCGGCCGTCCAGCCCATGCCGCCGAGGACGCCACGGACCACCTCGAGCCACGGGACGCCGTCGCCCTCGCCCGAGCGCGCCGCCCCGCGCAGCCGGGTGACCGCCTCGAGCACCTCGCGGCGCTCGAAGAAGCGAGCCGCGCCGCGGATGATGTAGGGGATGCCGCGGTCGGTGAGCGCGTCCTCGAAGGTCTCGGACTGGGCGTTGATGCGGAAGAGCACCGCCATCTCGCCGTACGGCGTGCCGGCGCGCTGCAGCCGCGCGATCCGGTCGGCGACGCTGCGCGCCTCGGCGACCTCGTCGGGCTCGCCGACGAAGCGCACCGACGAGCCCGGCTTCTGCTGCGAGCGCAACTCGACGCCGGCGCTCGGCGTGCCGGACAGCAGCGTGTTGGCCGCCTCGACCACCTGCGGGGTGGAGCGGTAGTTGCGGACCAGCTCGATGGAGGTGGTGCCGGGATAGCGCTGGGGGAAGTCCTTGAGGTAGGTCGCGTCGGCGCCGGCGAAGGAGTAGATGGTCTGGGCCGGGTCGCCGACCACGCACAGCTCGTCGCGCCCGCCGAGCCAGAGGTCGAGCAGCGCCGACTGCAGCGGCGAGACGTCCTGGAACTCGTCGACGACGAACCACTTGTACTGCCGGCGCACCTGCGCCGCGACCCGCTCGTCGGAGGCGAGCACGCCGGCGGTGAGGAGCAGGACGTCCTCCATGTCCATGCGGCCCTGGTCGCGCTTGACCTGCTCGTAGGCGGCGATCACCCGGCCCACCTCGTCGGGCGACTGGTCGCCGACCGAGCGGCCCTTGACCGGCGCGATGCGCGGGTAGTCGTCGGCCCCGACATTGCTGACCTTGGCCCACTCGACCTCGGAGGCGAGGTCGCGCAGCAGCGCCTGCTCGGCGCGGATGCCGAGCGTGCGGCAGGCCGCCGCGAGCATCGGGATCTTGGACTCGGTGAGGACCGGCAGCTCGGTGCCGTGGACGTGGGGCCAGAAGTAGCGCAGCTGGCGCAGCGCCGCACTGTGGAAGGTGCGCGCCTGGACGCCGGGCGCGCCGAGCGCCCGCAGCCGCTGCCGGAGCTCGCCGGCCGCGCGGGTCGTGAAGGTCACCGCCAGCACCTCGGTCGGCGCGTAGACGCCCGCCTGGACGCCGTGGGCGATGCGGTGGGTGATCGCCCGTGTCTTGCCCGTGCCCGCGCCGGCCAGGACCCGCACCGGGCCCCGCAGCGTCTCGGCGACCTGCCGCTGCTCGGGATCGAGCGCGGAGAGCAGCCGTTCGATGGACTCGGACATGGAGAAAACCCTAGACGGCGGGTCCGACACAACCGGACCCGCCGTCGCGAGTTGTCAGCGCCGTCAGCGCTCAGCCGATCGGGGTCAGCGCCGGGTCAGCGCCGGACGGTCACCGTCGACGAGACGGCCGAGCGGGTCGTGTAGCCGTTGCGGCGCACGGTCACCCGGACCTGGATCCGCTTGCCGCGGTCGGCGCGCCCCACGACGTACGTCGACGCGGTGCGGCCGCGGACCACCTTTCCGTTGCGCAGCCAGGTGTAGCTGACACCCGACGGCGCCGGCGACCAGGTGCCGGTGCTCGCGCGCAGCCGCTTGCCGACCTTCGCCTTGCCGCTCACGACCGGCGCCTTGGCCAGCGCGAACGCCTGCGGACCGGGGGCCGGCGCGGCCGACAGCGGGGCGGGCGACCAGGACGGCTCGGTGCCGCCCGTCGCGATCTTGGTCACCGTGGTGGTCGGGCCGCACGCGGCCAGGCCGGTGATCACCCACAGGTCGCCGCCCTCGCTGTAGGCGGCCGAGTCGCTGTCGGGGCCGAAGCTCGGGTCCTTGGCGACCGGCTGACCGGCGTCGGGCGTGAGGTAGCACTCCGGGTTGGCGGTGGGCTTGCCCGGCGTACCGGTGCGCGGGTCCCCGACCGTCGTCTTCATCCCGATGCCGCCGGCGCTGCCGAAGATCACGCGGTTGCCGTCGGGCGACACCTCCGTCTCCTGCAGCTCGATGAACTGGCCGAAGATGTCGTTGGAGTAGAACCACGGCGTCGACGGGTGGCCCAGGTCGGCCAGGTGGACGTCGCCGGAGCGGTTCAGCGTCACCCGGCTGTTGGTGACCCAGGAGGGCTGGTAGCCGAGCTGGATCCCGTACTTGTCGGGGCCGGCCCACTGCGCCGCGTCGGTGAAGCCGGTCTCGGCCTCCGTCTCGAGGTAGCCGCCCGGGCCGTTGTACCGCTCGAGGCGCAGCTGGCTGTAGGCGATCTTGCTGCCGTCGGGCGAGATCTCGGGGTCGAGGATCGGGCTGATCGTGACCGTGCCGTAGTCGGGGACGAAGAGGTCCTCGGGCGTGATCCGGTTGAGGACGACGCCGTCTTGACGCATCCGGACGATCGTCTCGCCCTTCATCACCGCGATGATGCCGGCGTCCGACATGGTCGGGTGCTCGTACGGCGTCGTCGCCGTACCGTCCTTGGTCACCGCGCGCTGGCCGCTGCCGTCGGGACGGCTCAGCCAGACGTTGTCGGCGTGGATGTAGACGATCGAGCCGCCGACGGCCGACGCCGCCGCCACGGACGAGCGGGCCCGGACGGGGCTGCCGTCGCCGCCGGTGATCGACGCGGCGTCCGCCGGGCTCACCGCGGTGAGCAACGATGCTGCGGCCAGGGCGGTGGTCGCGGAGAGCAGCGTGACCTTGCGAGTGCGGGACATCGGGAGACTCCTCTGGGGGCGATGACTTCGTTGCACCGACCTTCGCGGGCCGGGAGTCCCGGCAGCCAGGGCGCGTGTCCCGTATCGAGTCCCGACCTGCACCCGACCGGTCCGGGCGCCCCTGGTCGGGGGAACAAGGTCACCGGCGCCGTGGTTGGGTGAGGGCAGCACACCTCCCGAAATGCCCTGACTGAGAAGGCGATCCGCGATGACGTTCACGATGTACACGACTCCCTGGTGCGGCTACTGCCACCGGCTCAAGAGCCAGCTCGACCGGGAGGGCATCGCCTACGAGATCGTCGACATCGAGCAGCAGCCCGAAGCCGCGGCCATCGTCGAGGCCGCCAACAACGGCAACCAGACCGTGCCGACGCTGGTCTACGCCGACGGCACCGCGCAGACCAACCCGAGCGTCATCCAGGTCAAGGAGAAGCTCGCCGCGCTCAGCGCCTGAGCGCGCTCAGCGCTGCCAGCGGCTGCCCGCCGCTACCAGCTGCCGGGCAGTGCGCCGCCGTACCAGTGCTCGACGAGCGAGCGGCTGATCGAGACGCCGCCCGGCAGCACCAGCGAGCCGTCCGCCGTACGACGGCGCATGTCCTCGCGCGTGAACCACTGGGCGTCCTCGACGTCGTCGTCCTCGAGCCGGATGTCCTCCGACGTCGCCCGGCCGTGGAACCCCAGCATCAGGCTGGACGGCAGCGGCCACGGCTGGTTGCCGAAGTAGGTCACCTCGCCGACCACCACACCGGTCTCCTCGAGGACCTCACGCCGGACGGCGTCCTCGAGGCTCTCCCCCGGCTCGCAGAAGCCGGCCAGCGTCGAGTAGCGGCCCTCGGGCCAGGACTTGTTGCGCCCGAGCAGGCAGCGCTCCTCCGGGCTGCCCGGCTCGCCGGCCGCGATCACCATGATCACCGCCGGGTCGGACCGCGGGAACTGCGGCTTGCCGCAGCTCTCGCACACCAGCTCGTGGCCCGCCGCGCGGGGCGCCAGGCGGCCACCGCAGCGCGGGCAGAAGGTGTGCGCCCAGTGCCACTCGGCCAGGCCGAGCGCGTGGAACACCAGCGGCGCCTGGCGGACCGCGTCGCCGCCGAGGTACGGCAGCAGGCCGCGTAGCGGGAGCCACTGCTCCGGCTCGGCCTTGGCCAGCTCCGCCGAGGCGATGACCGCCCACCAGGTGACGCCGTCGCGCTCGCCCAGCAGCACCCGGACGCCGTCGGGCGCCAGGGCCGTCGGGACCCACTCGATGCCGCCGGCCCCGGGCTTGACCCGCGTCCCGGAGATCACGAGCACCCGCGCGTCGGCGTCGTCCCACCGCGCGGCGAGCCACGCCTCGTCGGTGCGCAGCAGCCCGAGCCGGTCGTGCGGATCCTGGGTGAGGGTGAGGTGCGGGAACGTCACGCCCCCGAGCGTAGGCGCTACGGTGAGCCATGGATGCGAGCACCCTCCGGGCCCGGCAGGCGCCGCTCAAGGAGCGCTACCGCGCCGACCCCGCGACGGCACGCACCGCGACCGCCGCGACCGGCGACTACGGCACCCCGGACGTCACCGCCACCATCGACGGCTTCACCGGACCGATCCGCGCCGGACTCCACCCCGCCACCGGCGGCGACGGCTCCGACGCCTGCTCCGCCGACCTGCTGCTCCAGGCCGTGCTCGCCTGCGCCGGCGTGACCCTGCGCGCGGTCGCCACCGCGATGGGCGTCGAGATCCGCTCGGCCCGGCTGCGCGCCGACGCCTGGTGGGACGCCCGCGGCACGCTCGGCATCGACCGGGAGGCGCCGGTCGGCGTCCAGGACATCGTGCTCACCCTCGCCCTCGACACCGACGCGGACGACGCCACGCTGGCCCGGCTGGGGACGGCGACCGAGCGGTACTGCGTCGTGGGGCGCACGCTCGCCCAGCCACCGCGGATCGAGGTCGTGCGGGCCTGAGCCCGGCGCACCGCGCCGCCCGCGGACGCCGTCAGCCGAGGAGGGCTGCCACCTCCTCCCTGCCGGGGAGCTCGTCGTGCACCACGAGCTCGCCGCTGCGGACGTAGTAGAAGCCGGCGCGGACCCGGTCGACGGGGAGGCCGTGCAGGTCGGCCCAGGCCAGCCGGTAGAGCGCGAGCTGCAGCGGGTCGGCGTCGTGGCGACGGCTGGTCTTCCAGTCGACGACCAGGAAGGTGCCGTCAGGCTCGGCGTAGACGGCGTCGATCCGGCCGCGGATCACCTGGCGGCGTCCCTCGCCGGCGTCGAGCACCAGCGCGAAGGGCGCCTCGACCGCGTGCGGGACCCGGCTGCCGAAGACGCCGTCCTCGAACCGGGCGACCAGGTCCTTGAGGTCGGCCTCGTCGTCGATGCCGGCATCGGCGCGCCCGGACAGGTCGTCGGGGTCGAACAGGCCCTGCTGCCCGAAGCGGGCCTCGACCCACGCGTGGAAGCGAGTGCCGAACTGGGCGGACGGCGCGGGCGGTCGGGGCATCGGTCGGGCCAGGTCGCGCGCGAACGCCTCGGGATCGTCGCGCAGGCGGCCGAGGGCGGTGGCCGACAGCGACGAGGGCATCGGCACCTCGATCGCCGCGCCCGCGCCGGAGGCCAGGCGGGCCTCCTTGAGGAGCTGCTCGATCTCGGCGTCCCACTCGGCCACCCGTGCCGCGGTGACGATGTCGAGATCGGGGTCGGGCTCGTCGGGGTCGGCCTCGGCGACCAGCGCCGCCGCGGCGAGGCGCAGTCGCGCCTCCTCGCCCATGCCGTCGACCGGCCAGGGGGGGGACGGATCCTCGGCGTCGTAGGGGTTGGCCGCGCCCTTGGGCGGCCGGGTCAACCACGGCTCGGGGGCCAGTCCCCAGCGGGTGAGCATCTCGCGCACCGACTCCTGGTAGGACGACGGCCCGTAGGGCGTCTTGCGCGGCCCCCACTGGAAGGACGTCACTGCCAGCCGGTGCGCCGCGCGGGTGTAGGCGACATAGCCGAGGCGCAGCTCCTCGTCGGCCTCGTGGGCCTTGGACCGCGCGCGGTAGTCGTCGAGAGCCGCCTTGTCGAAGCCCTCGAGCTGCGGCAGGTCGGCGGCGTCGCCACGCAGCGCCGCGGGCAGCACCGCCGGGGACGACACCCAGAGCGTGCGCCCCTGGGCCGACGGGAACCGCGACTCGCAGACACCGACGCAGAACACGGTGGACCACTCGAGGCCCTTGGAGCGGTGGACCGTGAGCAGCTTGACCGAGTCGGCCTCGGTGGGCGTGGCGATGTCGAGGCCGTTGCCCTGGTCGTCCTCGGCGGTGAGGTAGGCCAGCAGCGCCGGCAGCGTCACGTCGCCGTCGACGGCCTGGAAGTCGGCGACCGCCTTGACGAAGAGGTCGAGGTTGTCGCGCCGCGCGGACGCCGCCGGGCTGACCGCCGAGGCGAGCTCGACGTCGACGCCGGTGACGTCGATGATCCGCCGGACCAGGTCGAGCAGGGGCTCCCCCACCGCCGCGCGCAGCACCCGGAGCTCGTCGCGCAGCAGCCCGAAGCGCTCGCGCGCCTCGGCGGAGAAGTCACCCTCGCCCGGGTCGGCGAGCGCGTCGTCGAGACACGGGACCTCGGCCGGGTCGATGCCGTCGGCGATCGCCACCAGCTGCTCGGTCACCGAGACCGTCTCGCCCGAGCGGCCACGCCGGCCGGCGAGCTCGCTCGCGCGCTGGCCGAGCAGGCGCAGGTCGCGCGGCCCGATCGCCCAGCGCGGCCCGGCGAGCAGGGTCAGCAGCGCGGCGTTGTCGGTGACGTCGTGCAGCAGCCGCAGGACCGCCACGATCTCGGCGATCTCGGGCAGCCGCAGCAGGCCCGAGAGACCGACGATCTCGACCGGGATGCCCGCGGTGGACAGGGCGTCGAAGACCAGCTCGGCGTGAGCGTTGTCGCGGGTCAGGACGCCGATGTGGGCCCAGTCGCCCGGGTCGCCGCCGTGGGCGGCCCGGACCGTCGCGGCCAGCCACGCCAGCTCGTCGCGCTGGGTCTCGAAGGTGTGTGCCTCGACCACGCCGTCGATGGCGCCGTCGGGTGCCCGCAGTCGCGCCACACCGGCCCCGCGGGCCTCGAGCGCGCTGTAGAGCGGCTCGGCGAGATGGCTCGCCACGTCGAGGATGCGTCGGTCGGAGCGCCGGTTGACCGTCAGGGCGTACGTCGTGGGCGTGCCGTCGGCCGCCGGGAAGGTCTCGGCGAAGTTGAGGATGTTGGCCACCGACGCGCCGCGCCAACCGTAGATCGCCTGGTTGGGGTCGCCGACCGCCGTGACCGCGTGCCCGAGCCCGGTCTCGGCGTCGGGACCGGAGAACAGCCGCGACAGCATGATCGCCTGCGCGACCGAGGTGTCCTGGTATTCGTCGAGCAGCACCACCTTGAACCGCCCGCGCTCGATCGCTCCCACCTCGGGCCGCTCGGCGGCGAGCCGCGCGCCGAGCTCGATCTGGTCGGAGAAGTCCATCAGGCCGAGGTCGCGCTTGAGCCGTCGGTAGGACGCCACGAGCTGCAGCAGCTCGGCCCGCCGGTCGATGGCGCTGATGGCCTTGTCGACCGCGTCGACGTAGGTCTTGCGCGCCTTGCCGGCGAGCTCCTCGTTGCGCGCCCGCTCGAAGCCGCGCCGCGCGTCGGCGTCGTGGGCGAGGACCCGGTCGGGCGTGACCAGGTGCTCGCTCATCGCCGAGTCGAGGGCGAGCAGGTTCTGGATCGCGGTCTCGGGGTGGTCGGTGAGCAGGTCGATCCGGCCGGTGAACCGGTCGACCGCCCGCGCGCCCAGCTGGTAGCGCGCGGCGTCGGTGATCACCCGGGTGTCGGGCTCGTGGCCGATCCGCAGGCCGTGGTCGGTCAGCAGGCCGGACGCGTAGGCGTTGTAGGTGGCCACCGTCGGCTCGAGGACCTCGTCGACCTCGTCGTCGGGCCCGAGGCCGCCGCGGCCGGCGGCGGTCGGGGTGAGGTCGAGCGCGCCGGCGTCACGCAGCGCGGTGCGGATGCGCTGGCGCAGCTCGGCGGCCGCCTTGGTGGTGAAGGTCAGGCCGAGCACCTCCTCGGGCCGCACCTGCCCGGTGAGCACCAGGTAGACGACCCGCGCGGCCATCAGCGTGGTCTTGCCGGACCCGGCGCCGGCGATCACCACGGCGGGGCGCAGCGGGGCACTGATCGCGGCCCACTGCTCGTCGCTGGGCGGGAACGTCGCCTTCATCGCCCGCTGCAGCGCCTCGGGCGAGTCGATCGTCATCGGGATCACCGCGTTCACTGGGACACCACCGCTCCCGCGCTCTTGGCCGGACACAGGGACAGGAAGGTGCACGTGCGGCACTGCTGGCCGGCGACGGCCGGGAAGTGCTCCTCGCGGATCAGGCTCGCCGCGTGGGCCAGCCGGGCCCGCAGGTCGTCGCGCTCGGGCCCGTCGTCGGCGTGGACCGGCTGCTGCTGGACGGTGGCGTCGGGGCCGCCGTCGATCAGGCCGAGCTGCACCAGCTCGGCGCCACCGGCCTCGTAGGGGGGCGCGCCGGGGTCGGTGTCGAGGGCGCCGTGGTCGACGGCGTACTGGTAGAGCGCGAGCTGCACGTGGGTCTTGACCGAGGTGTCGCTCGGCTTGGCGCGGCCGGTCTTGAGGTCGACCACGACGACCCGGCCCTCGGCGTCGAGCTCGACCCGGTCGGCATAGCCGGTCACCTGGACCTGCTCGCCGTCGACCTCGACCACCGTCGAGAACCGCTCCTCGCGCCCGATCAGCCGGCGCTGGTTGGCCTCGTGCCAGTCGACGAAGCGCTCGAGCGCGGCTCGGACCCGGTCGTGCTCGCGCTGCTTGGACCAGGGCGTGCGGAAGTCGAGACGGTCCCAGACCTCGTCGACATAGGCCATCAGCGCGCCGGGGTCGGGCGGCGCGTCGCCGGACGCGACCCGCTCGGCCAGGGCGTGGACCAGCTCGCCGAGGTTGGCGGACTGGTGCGCGCGCCCGACGCCCCCCGCCTCACGGGTGAGGAACCACTGGGTCGGGCAGACCGCGAGCGCATCGAGCATGCTCGCCGAGACCGGGACGGGACGATCGGTGTCGCGGATCGGCGCCGACGAGCGGCTGGCGGCGCGGGTGCCCCACCAGTTGGCCGGATCGGCGGCCGGTATGGCGGCCCGCCGCCCCACCCGCTCACCCGCGAGGCGGGCCAGCCGCCGCGCCGCGGCCGCCCGCAGCGCCGGGTCGGACTCGGGATCGGCGACCGTGCGCCGCAGCTCGGCGACCAGACCGTCGAGCGACAGCGGGCGCGGCGGGCGACCGACGACGTGCTCGACGTGGGAGCCGAGCTCGTCGAGGAAGCGGGAGGGCTGCTCGCCCTCGTCGTCACTCGAGCGGACCGCGGTGACGACCAGCCGCTGGCGGGCGCGGGTGCAGGCGACGTAGAAGAGCCGGCGCTCCTCCATCAGCAGCTCGCGCGCGGTCAGCGGCGGGATCACCGAGCCGACCAGGCCGCCCGCGGTCGACGGGCCGATCCGGTCGGCCTGCAGCAGCGTGGACCGGCGGCGCAGGTCGGGCCAGCCCTCGGCCTGCACGTGCGCGACGACGACCAGCCGCCACTCCAGCCCCTTGCTGCGGTGGGCGGTCAGCAGCCGGACGGCGGCGCCGCGCGCCCCCTGGTCGGCCAGCGTGTCGGCGGGGATCTCCTGCTGGACCAGGCCCTCGAGGAAGGGCGCGACGCCGAGGTGCTCGCGCCGCTCGCCGGCGCGGACCGCGACGTCGAAGAGCGCGCAGATCGAGTCGAGGTCGCGGTGCGCCCGGCGGGCGGCGCCGCCGCCGATCTCGACCGCGCGCCGCAGCCGCTGCGGCCAGGAGGTGCCGGACCACAGCGTCCAGAGCAGCTCGTCGGCACTGGCGCCCTCGTCGAGCTCGGCGCGGGCCCGGCCGAGCAGCGCCGCCAGCGACCGGGCGCGCTCGATCTCGGGGGCGTCGATCTCGGCCAGGTGGGACGGGTCGACGACGGCCAGGCGCACCAGCTCGCGCGAGCTGCGCGGCGTGCCGCCGGTCTCCTGGCAGCGGTCCTTCTCGCGGTTGCGCAGCAGGCGGGCCAACCGGCGTACGTCGCCCGCGTCGAGCCCGCCGAGCGGACCGGTGAGCAGCGCCTCGGCGCGGGCGGCGTCGACGTGGTCGACGTGCTCGGGGTCGTCGTTGTCGAGGTTGACCACGGCCCGCAGCGCGTCGAGCAGCGGCATCACCGCGGGGTCGCGCACCAGCGGGACCTCGTCGCGCGCGACCTCGACCGGCACCCCGGCCGCGCCGAGCGCCCGGCGCAGCGGCGCGATGCTGGCCCGGCCGGAGCGCACCAGCACCGCCATCTCGTCCCAGGGGACGCCGTCTTCGAGGTGCGCGCGGCGGAGCAGGTCGGCGAGGTGCTCGGCCTCGGCCCGCTCGGTGTCGAAGGTGCGGACCTGCACCTGGCCCCGCCCGTGGGAGGTCGCCTCGGACTGCGGCGCCAGGAAGCGCTCGCGCGCCTCGGCGGGGATGGTGCCGCGCAGGCCGATGCGGCCGGCGACCCGCTGCGCCGGCGCGAGGATGCCGGGGCCGAACCGCCGGACCGTGCGCAGCGCGACGACGTCGGCCGGCGCGCCGTCGGCGCGCGGGAACTCGGTCGGGAACTCGAGGATGCCGCGCACCTCGGCGCCGCGGAAGCCGTAGATCGACTGGTGCGGGTCGCCGACCGCGACCAGGTCGAGACCGTCGCCGGCGATCGCCTTCAGCAGCGCGACCTGGCCGGGGTCGGTGTCCTGGTATTCGTCGACGAAGACGTGACGGAACTCCTCGCGCAGCTCGTCGCGGTGGTATTCGGCCTCGATGCACGCACGGCGGATCAGGTCGGCGTAGTCGGTGGCGCCGACGGAGTCGAGGGAGTCGAGGTATTGCTCGAGGAAGAGCCCGGCGGCGACGTACTCGTCGATGCCCTCGGCCTCGCCCAGCCGGCGCAGCGCCTCGCCGTCGAGACCCTTCTCGCGCGCCCGCCCGAGCACCGCGTGCACCTCACGGGCGAACCCGCGGGTGGCCATCGCCTGCTTGAACCGGTCGGGCCACTGCACCGACTCGGGGTGGTCGGCGAGCAGCTCGCGGAGGATGACGTCCTGCTCGGGCGCGGAGAGCAGCCGCAGCGGCGCCTCGTAGAGCCCGGCCGGCGCATAGCGACGGACCAGCGCGTAGGCGAAGGAGTGGAAGGTCGAGCTGAGCTGGGTGCCGGTCGTGCGGCCCAGCCGCGCGGTGACCCGGTCGCGCAGCTGGTCGGCCGCCTTGCGGGAGAAGGTCAGCGCGAGCACCTGGTCGGGGCGCGCGCCGCGGCGCTCGATGCGGTCGACGATCGCCTCGACGAGCGTCGTGGTCTTGCCCGTGCCCGGGCCCGCGAGCACGAGCAGCGGACCGCCGGCATGGTCGACGACCTGCTGCTGGTGCTCATCGAGCGCCGGCACCGCGGCGGCAGGCGGCGCCGGCGCGAAGCGGTAGCTGAGCTGAGCGGTCGAGGTGTCCACGAGCGCCACTCAACCATCAGGGCCCGACAGAACTCCGCGCGGCCGGTCCCGCCGGCGGTGGGTCGGGGTCAGGCGAGCTCGAAGTCGGCGAAGTCGAAGCCGGGCGAGACCAGGCAGCTGACCAGGGCGTCGGCGTCGCTGACCAGCGTCCGCTGCCAGACACCGGCCGGCACCCGCCCCTGCGGCTCGTCGGCCCGGATCCTGAGCCGGATCGCGGCCGTCTCGTCCGGCGCCGGGCCGGAGCCGCCGAGCTCGACCGTCACCGTGCCGTCGTGGCCCAGCCAGATCTCGTCGGAGCGCACCCGGTGCCACGCCGACGACTCGCCGGCGGGCAGCAGGAAGTAGATGAGCGTCGCCGTCGACCGGATCCGGCCGTCGGGCAGGGTCACCATCACGGGCGAGGACCAGGTCTGGCGGTACCAGCCGCCCTCGGGGTGCGGCTCCAGGCCCAGCTGTACGGCGCGCGCGGGTCGGTCGTCCATGACGCCAGTATGGGCGGAGAATGGACGAAGGGCCCTCGCGAGTATGAGTCGCAAGGGCCCTTCTGGTGACCGGTACTGGTGACGCTCCCGGTCGACCACCGGCCTGCTCGGATCCCGCGAGCCACGTCACCCGGCTCGCGCGGCCGGCGCCCCGCGAGGGGTGCCTCGGCCCCGACCCGGAGGTCGTGGCCTGGCCGTGCGGATCGTCGCCTTCCAGCGGATCCCGCACCCCCGGAGGAGTGCGTGGGAGAAGTTCTACGCCCGCCTCCGAGGCGTGGCAAGGGGTTCCTCCGAGGTTTTTCCAAGGGTTGTCCGTACTCCACCGAAAGCCGCTCGTCGTCCACAGAAGGCACCGCCTTCCTCCACAGGAGAGCGGGCGGTCATCCCCAGGCTGAGTACCCGTACTCAGCACCACCTGAGTGCCCGCACGATCCCGGCCGAGTACGCGTACGTGAACGAATGGGGACATGCGCTACGCCGACCCGAAGCTCTGCCCGGACTGCCGCTCCGCGTTGCCCGCCGGCATCTCCGTCTGCCCGACCTGTGACCTGCTCGTGCGCCACCCGATCGCGATCGACCTGTTCGGGACGCTGCAGCAGGCCGACACGCTGCTCGCCGACCTGCGCGTCGCGACCACCGCCTTCCACGCCCGCCCGACCGCCGTCTCCGCCGTGGCCGCGCCGACCGGCATCCCCGGCCTCGGCGGCCCGATGGTCCCGCCCAGCGCCCCCGTCGAGCCGAAGCGGGCCAGCTCGGTGCCGGCGCCGCCGCCCCTGCCTGCGGCGCCGACCGTGCCACCGGCGCGCGGCGGCGTCGCCTTCGCGTCGGTGCCGAAGATCCTGCTCGGACTCGGCGCCTTCTGCCTGCTCGTCGCGGCGATCATCTTCCTCGCGGTGTCGTGGTCCTCCCTCGGCGTCGGCGGCCGTACGGCGGTCCTCGCGGGCGTCACCCTCGCCGCCGGCGCGGCGGCCCTGCTCCTGCACCGGATCGGACTCCGCGTCGCAGGCGAGTCTCTCGTCGTCGTCGCGCTCGGCATGCTCGCGCTCGACGTCGTCGGGGCCGGGTCGGCCGGCTGGTTCGGGGACGCGTCGGACGGCACGATCATCGGCGCCGCCGGGATCGTCACCGCGGTGGCCGGAGTACTGCTCGGCCTGGTCCGCATCTCCGACCGGCCCCGCCTGGTCGCGCCGCAGATCATCGCCGGCATCGCCCTTCTCGTCGCGGATGCCGCTTTGGCCGGGGTCACCGGCCACCCCCTGATCGTCGGCCACGTCATCACCGCACTCGGCATCGGCCTCGTCGTCCTCGGCAGCGCGCAGCGCCAGCCGGCTCTGCTGTGGAGCGCCGGCAGCGCGGCCGCGCTGATCTGGTTCGCAACGGCCTTCGGCGGCCTGCTCGAGGCGCTCGACGACCCGTCCCTGCACGAGCTGTGGGTCGAGGGCGCCGGCTGGTCGCTCCTGCTCACCGCCGCGGCGCTCGTCGTCCCCGGGCTGGTCGCCCGTCACCACCAGGTGCTCCTCGCCGGCGCCAGCTGCACGGCGATGATCGTCACGGCCGTCGTCACCCTGCCGAGCATCGACGCCGGCGCCGCGACCGTGGGCCTCGTCGCGCTCGCGACGACGGCGCTCTGGGTGCTGGCCCTCGGGCTGCTCCCCCGCTCCTTCCGCACGATCGCGATCGCACCGGCGGGCGTCGGCAGCCTGATCCTCACCGGGTTCGCCTTCACCACGGTCGCCATCGCCGTGGCCCGCTGGCAGCACGTCGCGGGCGGCTACAGCCGTCCGTTCGACGTCCGCCTGCTCCGCCCGGCGCCGCTCACCGAGCCGCTGCTGCTCGTGCCCTCGCTGCTGGTCGTCGTCGCCTTCGTCGCGCTGCTGATCCCGGCCCGCGGCCGTCAGGTCCTCGGCGTCTGGCTCCGGATCGCGGGCCTGCTGGCCGGCGTCGGCGTCGCCGCCACCCTCGCGTCGTACGACGTCGCGCTGGCGCTCCCCGTCGCCGTTCTCGCCCTCGTGGCGCTCGCCGCCGTCGCCCTGACGCTGACCTCGACCGGCCTGCTCGGCAACGGCCTGGCCGTCGCGGCCGCCGTGATCGCCGGTGCCGCGGCCCTCGTCGCCACGCCGAACGAGACCCTGGCCCTCGCGGTCACCGCTCCCCTGGCCGCTGCACTGCTGGCGATCGCGGTCCTGGGCCAGCACCCGCGACGCAAGGAGATCGGCGGACTGGCCACGCCCCCGCTGCTCGCGCTCGCGGTCGCGGCCGGCGTCCACGTGGCGGGCGGCGGCTCGCCCTGGGTGTCCGTGCCGATCCTGCTCGCGGTCGGCCTGCTCGCCCTCGCGCTGCCCCGACTCGACGTCGAGCTCTCCGCGATCGTCGTGTCGATCCTCACCCTTCCGGTCTCCCTGACCACGGCCGCCGACCCGGGCGCGCTCGCGTCGGTGTGGCTGACCGTCGCGGGCTTCCTCGCCTGCGCGACCGCGCTCCTGCACGAGTCGCGCCGGATGGTCGCCTTCGCGGGCAGCGCGCTGCTGCTGCTGGCGACGTGGGTCCGGCTCGACGACCTCGGCGTCCGGGAGCCCGAGCCGTACACGCTGCCGCTCGCGATCGGCCTGCTCGCCTTCGGCCTCTGGCGGATGCAGCACTCGAGCGAGGTCGGCACGGCGCAGGCGCTGCTGCCGGGGCTGCTGCTCGGCACCACGCCGTCCCTGCTCTGGGTGCTGGGCGACCCGGTCTCCCTGCGCGCGCTCGTGCTCGGCGCGGCCTGCCTGGCGCTGACGATCGCCGGCGCGGCGCTGCGCTGGAGCGCCCCGCTCGTGGTGGGTGCGACGGTCGGCGCGGCCATCGTCCTGCGCGAGATCGGGCCGTACGCCGGCGACTTCCCGAAGTGGGTCTGGATCGGTCTGGCGGGCGCCCTGCTGACCGTCGTCGGCATCACCTGGGAGCGCCAGCTGCTCGAGGTGCGCAAGGCGGTCGGTTTCATCGGGCGGCTGCGGTGACCGAAGCCCTCGGCCGACCTGCTAGACAGTGACCATGGCTACCACTGCACTCGGGGGCAACCCCGTCACCACCGTCGGCGAGCTCCCCCAGGTCGGCGCGGCCGCTCCGACCTTCGAGCTGGTCAGCTCCGACTTCAGCGCCGTCACCCTTCCCGAGGGTCAGCGCGCGGTCCTGAACATCTTCCCGAGCATCGACACCGGCGTCTGCGCCGCGAGCGTGCGGAAGTTCAACGAGCTCGCCGCCGGCCTCGACAACACCACCGTCATCAACGTCTCCCAGGACCTGCCGCCGGCGCTCAACCGCTTCTGCGGCGCCGAGGGCATCGAGAACGTCCAGGTCGGCTCGGGCTTCCGCTCGACCTTCGGCGACGACTACGGCGTGAAGATGTCCGACGGCAAGCTCGCCGGCCTCTTCGCCCGCTCGGTCGTCGTGGTCGACGCCGACGGCACCGTGCTGCACGCGCAGCTGGTCCCCGAGATCGCCACCGAGCCGGACTACGACGCCGCCATCGCGGCGCTCTCCTGAGCCGATCGATCTGGCTTAGCTAGCTAGCTCCGAGTCGCCGGGTCCCAGTAGGCCCGGCGCAGGTCGAGGGAGCCGTTGCCGTTGCGCAGCGGCGTCCCCTCGGCCAGGTACTCCGCGCGGGCCCGGTCGTCGTGGCTCGGTGGGAGCGTGCCGTCGGCACGCACGACCCGCCACCACGGCACCGGGCCGCCGTATCTCGCCATCACCGAGCCCACCTGACGAGGGCCGCCGCCGGCGACCTCCGCGATCGCGCCGTAGGTCGTGACGCGCCCCGGCGGGATCTGCTCGACCAGCTCGAGCACCCGCTCGACGTACCCCTCGTCCACGGGGCCGATTGTGCCTGCCCGCGCCGACAGACGCCGAGAGCCCCATCCGTGAGGACAGGGCTCTCAGGTGCTCCCTCGGTGCGGTGAACGCATTCTTCCGATCGGTGCGGAGCGGCTCTCGCCGCGACGTCAGGATCAACGACGACGCGGCGTCGCGGTTACGCGGGGTGCCTCAGTAGCTCGGCTGGCTCGGGTCGATCTGGTTGACCCACGCCACCACGCCGCCGCCCACGTGGACGGCGTCGTCGTAGCCGGCGCCCTTGACGATCGCGAGGCACTCGGCCGAGCGGACGCCGGACTTGCAGTGCAGGACGACCTGCGTGCCGGAGTCGACCGGCGGCAGCTGGCCCAGGGCGGTGCCGTTGAGGAAGTCGCCCTTGGGGATCAAGATCGCGCCGGGGATGTGGTTGATCTCGGCCTCGGCGGGCTCGCGGACGTCGACGAGGACGAAGTCGCGGCTGCCCTCCTCGCGCTCCTTGATCATGGTGGCGAGCGTGCTGACGTTGATCGTCGCGTCGACGGCGGCGTCGGCGGCCTCCTCGGAGATCGCACCGCAGAAGGCGTCGTAGTCGATCAGGCCGGTGACGGTGGGGTGGTCACCGCACAGCGCGCAGTTGGGGTCCTTGCGGACCTTCAGCTTGCGCCACTCGAGCTCGAGTGCGTCGTAGATGACGAGCTTGCCGATGGCCGGGTCGCCGGCGCCGATCAGCAGCTTGATCGCCTCGTTGACCTGGATCGAGCCGATGCTCGCGCAGAGCACGCCCAGCACGCCGCCCTCGGCGCAGGAGGGGACCATGCCCGGCGGCGGCGGCTCGGGGTAGAGGCAGCGGTAGCAGGGGGCGTCGTCGGCCATGGTCGGGGCGAACACCGAGGCCTGGCCGTCGAAGCGGTAGATCGAGCCCCAGACGTAGGGGATCCCGAGGAAGAACGCCGCGTCGTTGACCATGTAGCGCGTGGCGAAGTTGTCGGTGCCGTCGACGATGAGGTCGTAGCCCCGGAAGACGTCCATGACGTTGTCGTTGTCGAGCCGCTCCTCGTGGAGGACCACGTTGACGAGCGGGTTGATCTCGAGGATCGACTCCTTGGCCGAGAGGCCCTTGGACTTGCCGAGGTCGGACATGCCGTGGATGACCTGGCGCTGGAGGTTGGACTCGTCGACCTCGTCGAACTCCGCGATGCCGAGCGTGCCGACGCCCGCGGCGGCCAGGTAGAGCAGGGCGGGGCTGCCCAGACCACCGGCGCCGATCACGAGGACCTTCGCGTTCTTCAGGCGCTTCTGACCGTCCATCGCGACGTCGGGGATGATCAGGTGGCGGCTGTAGCGGCGGACCTCGTCGATGGTCAGCTCGGTCGCCGGCTCGACGAGCGCGGGAAAGCTCACGGATACTCCTCGTACTGCGGATTCGGATAGGGGCAGTCCTGGCGCAACGCTCGGGAGGCGCCGGGATGTTCCCGGGTTCCTCCATCGTCCCTGCCGCTTCCCAGGGCTGGGCACCGCGTCCCGCCTTGTGGACGTCGTCCCGCGCGGGTGGCCGGTGGGTAGGCGATCCGCTACCAGCGAGTAGGCTCAGGGGCGTGGTGACCGAGCAGTTCGACATCGACGAGGCGCGACCGCGCGGCGTACGACTCCCCCGACGCGAGCGACGCGCGCAGCTGCTGGCTGCCGCCCTGGAGGTCTTCGTCGCGCACGGCTACCACGCCGCCGCGATGGACGACATCGCCGAGCGCGCGGGCGTGTCCAAGCCGGTGCTCTACCAGCACTTCCCCGGCAAGCTCGAGCTCTACCTGGCGATCCTCGACGCGGCCTGCGACTCGATCATCGCCAACTGCCGCAAGGCGCTGGAGTCGACCCAGGACAACAAGCAGCGCGTGGCGGCGGCGATCGACGCCTTCTACGCCTACGTCGGCCACGACACCGGCGCCTTCCGCCTGGTCTTCGAGTCCGACCTGACCAACGAGCCCGCCGTCCGCGGGCACGTCGACCGGGTGACCACCGAGTGCGCGGCGATGATCGCCTCGGTCATCGAGGACGACACCGCCCTGCCGGCGGCGGCGTCCCAGCTGCTCGCGGTGTCGCTGGTGGGAATGGCGCAGGTGAGCGCCCGGTTCTGGCTCACCGAGGCCGAGAACGGTCTCGCCGACCTCACCCGCGACCAGGCCACCGCGCTCGTCGCCGGGCTGGCCTGGCGGGGCATCCGCGGCTACCCGCTCACCGACGAGCACCCCGAGGCCTGACCACACCACGCTGGCTAGGCTGGGGTCCGTCCCCACGAACGAGGAGTGTGACCATGACCGTCGAGGTCAAGATCGGTGTCCAGAACACCGCCCGCGAGCTGCACATCGAGACCGACGAGACCAGCGAGTCCGTCGCCAAGCTCGTCGCCGACGCCATCGCGGCCACCGACGGGGTGCTCACCCTGACCGACACCAAGGGCAAGGTCACCGTGGTGCCCTCCGCCAAGCTGGCCTACGTCGAGATCGGCCGCAGCACCTCGGGCCAGGTCGGCTTCCGCTCCTGAGCACCTGAGCACCTGAGCACGTCGTAGCGACGGCGCGGAACTTCGGCGCCCCTCCCCCGCGTTGAACAGACACGACCAGGGAGGTGAGCGCCGTGCTCCAGTTCCGTTTCGCCGCGCGCAGCGAGACCGGTCCGGTGCGCGAGAGCAATGAGGACGCCGGCTTCGCCGGTCCCTACCTGCTCTGCGTCGCCGACGGGGTCGGCGGCGCCGCGGCCGGCGAGGTGGCCTCGGCCACGACGTCGTACGTCGTGAGCGCGCGGGCGCTCGCGCACCCCGGTCACGAGCCCGGCCGGCTCCTCGTCGCGGCCGCCCGCGAGGCGCACGCGCAGCTCGCGCTCGGCGTCGCGGCCGATCCGCGGCGCGTCGGCATGGCGACGACGCTGACCGCGGTCCTGACCGACGGCGTCCACACCGCGCTCGCGCAGGTCGGCGACTCGCGGGCCTACCTGCTGCGCGACGGCGAGCTGAGCCAGCTGACCCACGACCAGACGCTGGTCCAGACCATGGTCGACGCGGGGCGCATCACCGCGGAGGAGGCGGCCGCCTCGCCCTACCGCAATGTGGTGCTGCAGGCCGTCGACGGCGACCACGTCCCCGATCCCGACGTCCTCATGCTCGCACTCCAGCCCGGCGACCGGCTGCTGCTGTGCAGCGACGGGATCAGCGACGTGCTGACGCTGCCGATGCTGGCGCAGCTGATGGGCGTCGGCGCGCGCAGCCGGGCGGTCGACCGGACGATCGAGGCGGCGCTCGACGCGGGCACCCGCGACAACCTCACCGCGATCGTGGCCGACGTGGTCGAGGCGCCGGGCATCGCGGCCAACGGGATGGTGCTCGGAGCGGCGTTCGACCTCCACAATGTGGTGGATCCGACGGCCGTCCGTCCGTTGCGCTCGGCCTGAGGGCCCGCCGAGTCCTACACTGGTGTGGTGAGTGCCAAGCGGTACGAGTACGCGCGCCTGTGGGTGCCGCTGTACGACGCGGCTGCCCTCGCGGTCACCCGGCCGGTCTACCTGGTCGAGGCGGGCGACGGCTTCGAGGGCTTCGCGGCCGAGAAGAACACCACGCTCGTCGGCCTCTTCAACGACCTGGGCCGCGTCGGCTGGCGCATCGACCTGACCGCCCAGCGGGTCAGTCACCCGGCGCCGGAGTTCCAGCTGCTCATCGACGCGACCCTCGACGAGGCCGACCACGCGGTCTCCCCCGACGAGCTCGCGCACGCGGTCGGCACGGGCGGCGACCCGGCCGGCGCGGTCACCGACTTCGACGTCTACGGGATGCGGCGGCGGGTCAGGGACTGACCTACAGCGCGAAGAGGTCTCCGTAGTCGTCGACGCGCTCCATCACCTGGGAGGGCGTGAGCTGCTCGAGACCGAGCGGGTCCTCGGCGCCCGCGGCGACCTCGTCCCAGTCGATCGGGGCGGCGACCTGGGGGCGCGGCGTCCCCCGCAGCGAGTACGGCGCGACGGTGGTCTTGGAGCCGGCGTTCTGCGACCAGTCGAGGAAGACCTTCCCGCGCCGGCGCGACTTGGTCATCGTCGCGGTGACCTGCTGGGGGTAGGCGGCCTGCAGCTCCTCGGCGATCGCCTTGGCCAGATCGCTCGTCTCGGACGACGGCAGCGGCTCGGGCAGCGGGGCGTAGAGGTGGAGGCCCTTGCTGCCGCTGGTGACCGGGAGGGCGTCGTAGCCGCGCTCGGCGAGGGCCTCGCGGGCGAGCAGCGCGACCTGGCAGCACTCGTGCAGGCCGGCGGGCTCGCCGGGGTCGAGGTCGATGACGAGGCGGTCGGCGCCGACCGGCTCGTCGTCCTCGTCGACGGTCCACTGGTGGACGTGCAGCTCGAGGGCGGCGAGGTTGACCATCCAGACCAGGGTCGGCAGGTCGTCGACGATCGGGAAGACGAGGGTGTCGCCATCCGCACGGGGGGCTCCGTCCCCCGTGGACCCCCCGGAACGCCGACGTCGGCTGCCGGTGGTCGGGACCTCGGCGGTGCGGACCCAGCTCGGTGTACCGCCCGGGGTGTTCTTCTCGAAGAAGCTCATGCTGCCGACGCCGTGCGGCCAGCGGATCCGGGTGACCGGGCGGCCGGCGAGGTGCGGCAGCAGCACCGGCGCGACGCGGACGTAGTAGTCGAGCACCTCGCCCTTGGTGGTGCCGGTGCTCGGGTAGAGGACCTTCTCGAGGTTGGTCAGCCGCAGCGTGCGGCCCTCGACGTCGACGTGGACCTCGGTCTGCGGGTGCTCGTAGCGCTTGGGCATCAGGCGTCCTCCGGGGCCAGGTCGTCGGGCGTGAGGTCGCTCCGCACCCCCTGGTACGACGGCTGCCGCAGCCGCTCGTAGCCGAGCCCGTGGGTGTCGATGTCGACGACGAGCACCGGCTCCACCCACCGGGTGCCGTCGGCGTCGACCCGCGGCACCTCGTCGGCGAACGGGCTGGCCGCACGGGTCAGGGGCGCCAGCAGCTCGGCCAGCGACCGGGACTGCTTGGGGCCGATGCCGCTGCCGACCCGGCCGCGGTAGGCCAGGCCGTCGGCGGTCGGCTCGCCCACGAGCAGCGCGGCAAGCCGGTCGCTGGTGCCGACCTGGGGGCGCCAGCCGCCGATGACGAAGGAGCCGCGGTGGCGGTGGGGGAACTTGAGCCACTGGTGGCTGCGCTCCCCCGGCCGGTACGTCGAGTCGCGGCGCTTGCTGACGATGCCCTCGAGCCCCTGGGCGCGGGTCGCCTCGTAGAGCATGGCGCCGTCGTCGTACTCCTGCGGGACCTGCCAGCCGGCGCCGCCGAGCTCGAGGTCGACCAGCAGCGCGCGCCGCTCGGTCAGCGGCAGGCCGATCAGGTCGCGGCCGTCGAGGCGGAGCAGGTCGAAGACCATGAACGTCGCGGGCGTGCGCTTGGCCAGGCGCGCGACCGTGGTGGACTTGCGGACGTGGAGCCGCTCGGCGAGGACCCGGAAGTCGGGCAGGCCGCGCTCGTTGAGGCCGATGATCTCGCCGTCGACGACGACGTCGCGCGCGGGCGGTGTGGCCAGCTCGGGCCAGGCGGGCGAGATGTCGTTGCCGTTGCGGCTGATCACCCGCACCCCGGTGCGGCCCGCGAAGGCGAGCGCGCGGACGCCGTCCCACTTGACCTCGTGGCACCACTCGTCGCCGGTCGGGACGTGGATGCCCGCGGTCGCGAGCATCGGCAGCAGGTCGGGCACGGTATCCATCATGCCGGGATGCGGTCGACCACGTAGGCGGCGATGGCGAGGCTCGACGTGGCGGCGGGCGACGGGGCGTTGCGGACGCTGGTGACGCCGTCGGAGTGGTCGATCCGGAAGTCGTCGACGAGCGTCCCGTCGCGCTCGACCGCCTGGGCGCGGATCCCGAAGCCGCGGCGGGTGACGTCGGCGATGCCGATCGCGGGGACGTAGCGCTGGGCGTCGCGCAGGTAGGCGCGGACCGACAGCGAGCCGCGGACCTCACGGACGCCGGTGCGCCAGTGCCGGGCGGCCAAGTGCCAGAAGCCCGGCCAGGCGGCGGTGCTGACGAGGTCGGCGAGGCTGACCGAGCCGCGACGGTAGGCGTCGCGGTGCGGGGCGAGGACGGCGTTCGGCCCGACCTCGAGGGAGCCGTCGACGCGGCGGGTGAAGTGGACGCCGAGGAAGGGGTAGCGCGGGTCGGGCACCGGATAGACCATGCCGCAGACCAGGTCCTGCTTGGCGGGCGTGACGGCGAGGTACTCCCCGCGGAACGGGAGGATCCGGGGCGAGGCGTCGTCGCCGACGAGGGCGCCGAGCCGGTCGGACTGGAGTCCGCCGCACAGCACCACCCGCCGGACGTCGTACGGCGCGGGGCCGGCCTGCAGCCGGACTCCTCCGGCGACGCGGGTGATCGCGGTGACCGGCGTCGACAGCAGCACCCGGCCGCCGGCGGCGGTGATCTCGCGGGCGAGCTGCTCGGCGACGGCGACGTAGTCGGTGATCGCGGTGCGTGGCGAGTGGAGCGCGGCGAGGCCGGCGGCGTGGGGCTCGACGTCGCGGAGGCCCGCCGGGTCGAGCCGGGTCAGGCCGGGGACGCCGTTGTCGCGGGCGGTCCGCTCGAGCGCGTCGAATCGACCCATCTCGCCGGGGTCGACGGCGACGACGACCTTGCCGCACTCGTCGTACGGGAGGGTGTGCTCGGCGCAGTAGTCGCGCAGCAGCGCCCGCCCGCGCGTGCACAGCTCGGCCTTGAGGCTGCCGGGGCGGTAGTAGATGCCGGCGTGGACGACGCCGGAGTTGTGGCCGGTCTGGTGGGCGCCGACCCGGTCCTCCTTCTCGAAGACCGTGACGTCGACGCCGGGACGACGGCGGAGCAGCTCGCGCGCGACCGCGAGGCCCACGATGCCGCCGCCGACGATGCCGATCCGGTCGCTCACGGGGCCCATCGTGTCAGGCGGCTCGGGTCCCCGGTTCGGGGCGGGCTGTCGGCGTCGCAGCGTAGGCTGAAGTCATGCGTGCGATCTGGAAGGGTGCCGTCTCGTTCGGCCTCGTCAGCGTCCCGGTCAAGCTCTACAGCGCGACCGAGAGCCACGACGTCTCGTTCCGGCAGGTCCACGCCAAGGACGGCGGCCGGATCCGCTACCAGCGGGTGTGCGCGATCGACGGCGAGGAGGTGCCCTACTCCGACATCGCCAAGGGCTACGAGACCGAGGACGGCGAGATGGTCATCCTCACCGACGACGACATGGCCAACCTGCCGACGACGTCCTCGCGCGAGATCGCCGTCGAGAAGTTCGTGCCGAGCGACCAGATCGACCCGCTGCTGTTCGAGAAGTCCTACTACCTGGAGCCGGAGAAGACCGGCGCCAAGCCCTACGCGCTGCTGCGCCAGGCCCTGCTCGACGCCGACCGGATGGCCGTCGTCACCGTCGCCCTGCGGCAGCGGGTGACCACCGCGGTGCTGCGCGTGCGCGACGACGTGATCGTGCTGCAGACGATGATGTGGCCCGACGAGATCCGCAAGCCCGACTTCTCCATCGAGACCGGCGAGGTCAAGGACGCCGAGGTCAAGATGGCCCAGATGCTCATCGAGACGCTGGCCGGCGACTTCGACCCCTCGGAGTTCGAGGACGACTACGCCGACGCGGTGCAGGCCGTGGTGAAGGCCAAGATCGAGGGCGGTGAGGTGCAGCGCACCGAGACCTCGGCCAAGACCGGCGGCGAGGTCGTCGACCTGCTGGCCGCGCTCCAGCGCTCGGTCGAGGCGGCGAAGTCGTCGCGCGGCGAGGGCGAGGCGCCCGCCGCGAAGAAGACGGCCGCCAAGAAGGCCGCTCCCGCGAAGAAGGCGGCCGCCAAGAAGGCTCCGGCGAAGAAGACGGCCGCCAAGAAGACCGCCGCGAAGAAGAAGGCCAGCTGACCCGCTGCCGACCCGCCCGACGCGAGGTCAGCGGGCCTCGGCCTCGGCCTTCGCGATCAGGCTCTTCACCACGTCGATCGACCGGATCCGACCGCTGGTGACCGTCGTCCCCTGGTCGGCGAAGAGCGAGGTCGGAATGCCGATCAGGTCGCCCTTGCTGTTGATCGCCATGCCGCCGGAGTTGCCGGGGGCGATGCGGGCGTCGGTGTCGAGCTCGGAGCGCGGACCCAGGTCGGGGTCGTTGAGGACGGTCGACACGACGCCGGTGGTGACGGTGATCGACTCCCCCGAGCCGGCCACGGCCGGGAAGCCGAGGACGGTGACGCTGTCGCCGGCGCGCAGGTCGTCGGAGCTGCCGATCGGGACGGTGGGCAGCTTCAGCTTGCCGTCGAGCGGGCTGCCGTCGGCCTTCGCGTAGATCTGGACGACGGCCGCGTCGAGCTTGCCGTCGGCCTCGACCACGCGGGCACGGTAGGCCGCCGGGGCGTTGGTGTCGGTCATCCCGTCGGTGAGCGAGATGAGCAGGTAGGGCGGGTTGGCGATCCGCTCGGACGAGCCGTACTTGTCGGCCAAGCCCGGAGCCTCGGGCTCGGCGACGTGGGCGTTGGTGAGGATCAGCCCGTCGGAGCGGATGATCGAGCCGGACCCGTGGTAGGTGCCGACCTGGCCGGGGTTGTCGAGCAGGTGGGTCTCGGCGGTGATCTTGACCGTGGCGGCCTTCGCGGCGTCGAGGGCGGCGACGCTGGTGCCGCCGCCGTTGGCGCTGCCCCCGCCATGGTCGTCGCGGCCGAGCAGCCACGCGACCCCGACGATGCCGGCGACGAGGAGCAGCGCCGCGGCCACCGCGCCGCCGATGATCAGCCGCTTGCCGAGACGGCGGCGGGCGATCCGGCGCTCCTCCTCAGCCGCGGACAGGATCGGGACGAGCGTCAGCTCGGGACCGGCGACCGGGTGGCCCAGGCGCAGGCTGAGCCGCTCGTCGAACTGCCGGGTGGGCATCCGGCGGCCGTCGAGGAAGGTGCCCTCGTTGGAGAGGTTGGTGTAGGTCCAGCCGCCGGGGTGGGCGTCGATCCGGCCGTGGACCCGCGAGCAGGCCGGGTCGCCGATGACGACCGTGCAGTCGCTGCGGCGGCCGACCGTGATCTGCATCGGGTGGCGGAACCGGTGCTCGCGGCCCTCGGCCACGATCAGCAGGTCGGGACCGGTGCGCGGCGCCGGGCCGGCCTGGCCCGGCATCCCGTGCGGCTGTACGGCGAGCACCTGGGTCGCGTCATTGCCCTCGATCGGCAGCGGCAGGCCCGGGGCGGCCGCGGGGCGGTCGGCGGGGACGGCGGCGGGGAAGGCGGGCGTGCCCATCGGCGGAGTGGCCGGCGGGGTGGCCGGCGGCGCGTTCGGCGGCGGGGGCGGCATCGCGGACGGCATCGCGGACGGCATCGCGGACGGCGTCGCGGACGGCATCGCCGAGGGCGGCCGGACGACGGTCGGCGGCCGGGTGGGCTCGTCGACGAGCATCGGCGGGGCGGCGGGGGCGCGCGGCGTGGCGGCCACGACGTCGTACTCCTCGGCGGGGACGATCGTCAGCCCGGCGCCGGCGGCGGGCGGGCCGCAGCGGACCGCGATCCGGCGCTCGATGGGGTACTCGGTGATCCGCTCGTCGTCGACGTAGGTGCCGAACTGGCTGCCGGAGTCGACGAGCACCCAGCCGAAGTCGGTGGCCTGCAGCTCGGCGTGCTGGCGCGACACCGATCCGGCGGTCAGCACCACGTCGGCCTCGATGGCGCGACCGATCCGGTAGACCGGCTTGCCCTCGAGGCGCAGGACCCGGCCCTCGACCTCGACCACCAGTGCAGACATGCGGTTCACCCTAGGCCGGGCGCGGGCGGCGCCGGACGGCGCACCTGCACGATGGCGTTGCGGATCTGGATGCGCGCGCCGTCGACCAGCTCGATCGTGCGGTCGGGCTCGAGCAGGAAGCTCTGCCCGCCCGGGTAGGCGACCGGCCACGAGAAGTCGGAGGCGTTGTGGAGGCCCCAGCGGTCGGGCGCCTCGGGGTGGCGGCGCACCTGCCCGAGGGCGGTCGGGTGGTCGGTGCCGGAGGTCAGGTGGTCGGAGCGGATCGTGGTCTGCGGGCCGACGGCGATGGTGCGCCGCCCGACCTGCAGCAGGTACGGCGGACGCACGTGCGTGCTGTCCTGCCAGCAGACCACGTGGTCGTCGCCGGGGCTCCAGAAGTTCGTCGTCCCGCAGGTCGGGCAGGCCAGCATGCCGTCGCGGAGCCGGTCCATCGCCTTGATCCACTGGCCCTCGGTGACCCGGGCGCCGGGGTTGTCGAGGCCGTCGACGAACGCCTGGACGAAGAGGTCGCGCAGGAACTGGGGGTAGATGCTCCAGTACTGCTGGACGATCTGCGCCGGCCGGTTGTCGGTGCGCGTCGGGTGCATGCAGAACACGGGGTCGGTGCCGAAGTGGCTCATCAGCCAGTGGGCGTCGCGCATGCCGGCGTCGGTGCGGGCGCCCTCGAGCGGGTGGCCGAGGAAGAGCGCGTAGAAGAGCAGGATCGCCAGCGAGTGGCGGTCGGTGTCGGTGTTGGGCAGGGTGCGGTAGGTGGTGTCGCGGACCACCTCGGGCGCCATGAAGTACGGCGTCCCGAGCACCCGCCCGGTGCCGTTGTCGATGCCCACGTTGTCGTTGTCGCAGATCAGCACGTCGCCGTTGGCCGGGTCGAAGAAGACGTTGCCGAAGGAGATGTCGCGGTAGCACAGGCCGCGGGCGTGGAGCCGCAGGAAGCTGTAGCTCAGCTGGCGGCACAGCTCGATGATGGAGGAGAAGGAGACGTCGAGCGGGCGGCCGTCGCGGTCGGCGTTGAGCAGCAGGTAGCTGAGCTCGAGGAAGCGCTGGCTGCGCAGGTGCATGACGTAGCCGAAGCTGGGCTCGGTGCCGACGCGGGCCATGCTCAGCGGCCACAGGAAGCGCTGGTGGGGCGAGCCGATCTCGACCAGCTGCTGCATCTCGTCGTACTGCTGGGCGGTGGCGCTCTCGGGCTTGTACCACTTCAGGGCCAGCGGCTCGCCGGAGTCGCGGCGCACCTCGAACACGTAGCCCTGCCCGCCCTGACCCAGCAAGGACGTCACGCGGGCGCGCCCCAGCGGCCCGAGGTCGACCTCGACGCCCTCTGCCAGCACCATGGGTGTGCCCGACCTCCGTTATCCCGACTTCAATCCGCTGATCAGGCTATAACCTCGTCAGAACGGGGATGGTTGAAACCTGACCACTCGTGATGACGTCACATTCCGGCGTCGCCGACCAACGGATAGGGAGGGCCCGATGAGCGACCGGCTGGGCGGCGCGCTGGCGCGCAAGCCGCTGCACTTCATCTTCGTGCTCGACGTCTCGGGCTCCATGATGCGCGGCGGTCGCATCCAGGCCCTGAACAACGCGATCACCGAGGTGCTCCCCCACCTGCGGGACGAGGCGCGCGCCAACCCCCATGCCGAGCTGCTGGTCCGGGTCCTGGCCTTCGCCAACGAGCCGCAGTGGGTCATCGAGCAGCCGACGCCCGTCGACCAGATCCACTGGTCGCGGCTCGAGGCGGTGCCGCGCGGGTTCACCGAGCTCGGCAGCGCGCTGCAGACGCTGGCCGCCGCGCTCGACCACCTCGACGAGAGCAAGAGCGCCTTCCCGCCCGCGATCATCCTGGTCTCCGACGGCCGGCCCACGCAGAGCAGCGGCGTCACCTTCGCCGAGGGCCTCCAGGCGCTGCTCAACAACCGCTGGGGCGCGACCGCCGTACGGCTGGCGCTGGGGGTGGGCCGCGACGCCGACATGCACTCGCTGCGCCGCTTCATCGGCGACGAGGACGTCCCGCTGCTGCGCGCCGACAACCCCGAGCAGCTCGTCGAGTACATCGTCTGGGCGTCCAAGGCCGCCAGCAAGGTCGCCTCGCGACCGGTCGTCGGCCCGACCAACGGCGTCACTGCCGCGCCCCCGAGCCCGATCGGTGACCCGATCTGGAGCACCCTCGGATGACCCAGCCCCCGGCCGGCGACCGCCGGCCCGAGGTCGCGGCGCCCGACGTCGGTCCGACCTGGACCACCCTGGCCGACACCACGATCGGCTCGGTCCACGTCCGCGACCAGCTGCCGCTGCAGGACGCCGTGCTCACCTGGTCCGACCACGCCCAGGGGCAGGCGATCGTCGCCGTCGCCGACGGGCACGGGCACAAGCTGCACTTCCGCAGCGACACCGGCGCCGCGCTCGCCGTCGTCAGCGCGGTCGAGGAGCTGCGCCGGGCGCTGCCCGAGCTGGCCGGGCTGTCGAACGGGGAGGACCGCGACGACGTCGTACGACGGACGGGGGCGGCGCTCGTCGCCACCTGGACCGCGAAGGTCGAGCACCACCTCGCGGCCCACCCCTACTCCCCCGCCGAGGACGAGCTCGGGGCGTCCGCCGACCCGCTGCGGGCCTACGGGACGACGATCCTGGTCGCGGCCGCCGCGGGTGACGTGATGGCGTTCCTGCAGATCGGCGACGGCGACTCGGTCCTGGTGACCGCCGACGGCGTGGCCTCGCGGCCGCTGCCCGAGGACCCCGACCAGGACGGGCTGCACACCAGCTCGCTGTGCCAGCCGCGCCCGCTCGAGGCGCTGCGCGTGGCGGTCGTCGACGCCGGCCCCGAGCAGGTGGCGCTCGCATTCCTGTGCACCGACGGCTTCGGTCGCTCGCGCGTCGACGCCGACGGCTGGTGGCGCCAGACCGGCGAGCAGCTGGTGGAGTTCACCCGCGACCGCGGCCTGGCCTGGGTCCGCGGGCAGCTGCCGGTGTGGCTCGAGGAGCCGGCCCGGATCGGCGGCGACGACACCACGATGGCGCTGCTCGTCCGCTCGGACGTCGCCGGCATCGACCGGCCCGACCTGGCCGACACGGTGCCGGTGCCCGACGTCGACTGATCAGTCGGAGGGCCACCAGCTCTCGAGCTGCTTCAGATTGCCGTCGAACTGCCAGGCGACGCCGTAGCAGTTGCAGTCGCCCTTGTTCCAGTCCCAGTAGAGGGTGGCGGTGCCGTCCTCGACGTAGGCGTAGTAGCCACCCTCGGCCGCGCCCTCGCCGAAGCGCCAGGTGCCGCCGCTGCCCTGCTGGCTCGACTGGTTGTACTTGTCGCGGTAGTACTTCCGGTCGGAGCGCAGGTTCTTGCGGGTGGCGTAGCGGCCGACGGTGACGACGATGCCGCTCTCACCGGACTCGCACTTGCTCTCCTCGGTCTCGCCGTCGAAGAAGGTGCGCTGGCGGGTGCAGCTGGACGCCTTCATGTTGATGTTGACGAACTCGCGCAGCGTCGGGTTCGCGATGGCGACCGGCTCGTTGACCCGCGGCGAGGTGGCGGCATAGGCGGTGACCAGACTGTCGATGCTCGCGGTGTCGGAGCCGGTCAGCGTGGCGGACTGCAGGCTGGCCTGGGTGTCCCAGTAGACGACCGCGGCGTCGCCCTCGCTGTTGCCCTGCTTGGGGTCGAACTCGTAGAGGGCGGTGCTGCCGCTGTTGGCGGTCAGCGTGCCGGCGCGGTAGTCGAGTCGGCTGGAGCGGGCGGCATCGAGGCCGGACTGGTCCTGGTAGGTGACCAGGCGCAGGTTGCCCGCGCCGATGGTGCACTGGACGACCTCCTTCTCGCCCGTGCCCGGGTCCTGCGCCTGACAGTTGCTGGCACCGGAGGTGATCGTCGCGGCGAGCGCGGTGTAGCGCTTGTCGAGCGCGGCCGGCGTCACGTCGACCTTCGGCTTCTCGGGCTTGTTCTTCTTGTGCGTGGCGCTCGGCTTGGGCTCGTCCTTGCCGTTGAACAGGACGACGGCCGTGACGCCGCCGGCGATGACGACCACCGCGGCGATCGCGGCGGCGATCCAGACCGCGCCGGACTTCTTCTTCTTGGGCGGGACATAGCCACCGGGGCCACCGGGGCCACCGAGACCACCGGGGCCACCGGGGCCACCGGGGCCACCGAGACCACCGAGGCCGCCGGGGCCCGGGTAGGGCGTCGGCTGCGGGTAGGGCGTCGGCTGGGGCTGCGGCTGCTGCGGGCTGGGCGCCGGCGGCCAGGAGCCCGGCGTGGGCGGCGGGGGCGGCAGCTGGGTCGGCGCCTGGGGCGGCGACGTCGGGCTCTGCGTCGGGCCGGGCTGGCGCGGCGTGGTCGTCGGCGGGGGCAGCGGCGCGGAGCCGTGCCGGCTGGAGCGGTAGCGCAGGACGACGGCCTCGGGGACCTTGCCCACGGCGTAGCCCAGCACCGCCGAGGCCCAGCTCGAGGCGGCCTGGTCGTCGCCGCCGCGGTTGCGGGCCAGCCGGAGGCCGGCCTCCTCGACCGCGCGGTGGGGGTCGGCGCCGCCGTCGATCATCGCGACGAGCGGGTTGAGCGCGTCGAAGCGGACGGCGTCGACGAGCAGGTTGATGTCACCGGTGCTGGCCTGGTCCTCGGGCAGCACGTCGTCGAGCATGCCCCGGAAGCCGGTGGCGTCGTCGAGGATCGAGCGGCCGTGGGTCTGGACCAGCTCGCGAAGTGCGGTGTGAAGCTCCATGGACTACCTCAGGCAGATCGGGCGGGACAGGGGGAAGCAGGCGGATCAGAGGGGATCAGACGGCGGAACCGAGCTCGGCGACGAGACCCGACGCCCGGTCGGCGACCTCGGCCGCCGTCCGCGGGCGGGCCGCGACGTCGGCGTCGAGACAGGCCGCGATCAGCGCGCGGGCGCTCGGCGAGAGCGCGTCGGACAGGGTGGGCTGGGAGGCGAGGATCGAGCGGACGAGCAGCAGTGGCTCGGTGTCGCGCAGGTCGCCGTAGACGCCCTTGCCGGTGATGGCGTAGTGCAGCGAGGCGCCGAGCGACCACACGTCGCTGGCCCGCGAGGCCTGCGCGCCCAGCATGATCGCCGGGTCGGTGAACTCGAGGCCGATCTGCCCGAGGCCGGTGGTGACCATGCCCGGGGAGAGCAGCTGCGAGAGGCCGAGGTCGGACAGCCGGCCGCCGTCGTCGGCGAGCAGGATGTTGGCCGGCTTGATGTCGCGGTGGGCGATGCCGCGCTCGTGCAGGGCATGCGCCGCCAGCGCCGCGTCGCGGACGGCGGCGACCCGCTGCCCGACGCCGATCTCGACGGCGGGCTTCTCCAGCGACCCGAGGGGGAGGTACTCCATCGCGTAGTAGAACGCGCCGCCGTGCCGGCCGGCGTCGTAGACCGCGACCAGCCGGTCGGAGTCGGCGACGCTGAAGTGCTTGAGCTCGCGGGTGGCGCGACGGAAGGCGTCGTCGGACGTCGGGCCGGCGATCACCTTGACGACGACCTCGGCAGCCGCGATGCCGAGGCGGGCGGGCGCCTGGGCCAGGTAGTTGGTGCCGTAGTTCGACTCCCCCAGCGCGCGGACGAACTGGTAGTCAGCGATTCCCTGCACGCGATCCTCCGTGAATCCCGGTCGTGCCGTGTCCCGCCGGCGGGCGGCTCCCCAGCATGTCACGGTCTCACCCCCCTCACATCCCGAAACCCGGCGATTGCCCGTGGCCGATCCCCATGATTCGGGCCGCACGCGAGCGGGTAGCGGTGTAGCGTTCCGGACGCACTCAGCGACCTAGGAGGCGCCTTGATCGACCCCTCTGCCGCATCCGTCGTGCCGACCACGGACCCATCGACGTACCTGCCTGCGCAGCCGATCACCGGCGACCTGACCGATCAGCTGCTGCAGACGGACTTCTGGACCGACGACATGGTCGCCGGCGCCGGCATCCCCATCGTCGACGTGCCCTTCGTGACCGTCGGCGGCGGCATCGGCTCCTTCGTGACCGTCGACTACCTGCGCATCGCGGGCGTGCCGACCTCCCAGATGCGGGTGCTCAGCACGCTCGACTTCCCGTGGCAGACCTACGAGTACCTCACCCGCGTCTCGCAGGTGCCGCGTCCCGAGCGGATCCGCTCCGACTCGGCCTCGCGCCCCGACAACATCTGGGGCTTCCCGTCGTACGCGGTGAGCGAGGCGATCCACAAGAAGTCGCTCAAGCCGTTGTGGAACGTCTTCGCCGAGCCGATCTTCACCGACTACTACACCCCGCGCGCCGGGCATGTCTTCGAGAACCTGGAGCGCGAGTCCAAGCGCATCGGCTACGACGAGATGCTGGTCAAGGGCCTGGTGCGCATCGTCCGGCGCCGCTACGGCGGTGGCTACTTCACCATCCTGACCCCGCCCGAGGGCGCGTCGGCCACCAAGCGGGTGGCGTTCCGGTCGCAGTACGTGCACATCGCGGTCGGCTACCCGGGCCTGAAGTTCCTGCCCGAGCTGCAGCGCTACCGCACCGAGAACAACGACTACCGGCACATCGTCAACGCCTACGAGGCGCACGAGCACGTCTACGAGCGGCTGGTGCAGACGCCGTCGACGGTGCTGGTGCGCGGCGGCGGCATCGTCGCCTCGCGCATCCTGCAGCGGCTGATGGACGACCGCGAGAAGCACGGCGCGCAGACCCGGATCGTCCACCTGTTCCGCACCTACATCAACGGCACCAACGACGGCTACGGCAACGAGAGCGACCCGCGCCCCGGCGGCGGGAAGACCAAGCTCACGATGCGCCGCCGTGGCGGCGACGGCTGGGCCTACCAGGGCTTCAACTACCCGAAGTCGGTGTGGGGCGGGCAGCTCAAGGCGCAGGTCCGCAAGCTCGAGGGCGAGGAGCGAGCCCAGCTGTACAAGCGGATGGGCGGCACCAACACGCCCTGGCGCAAGAGCTGGCAGCGGCAGATGAACCAGGGCCGGCGCGAGGGCTGGTACTCCTGCGTGGTCGGCACGGTCGACGAGATGAAGCCCAGCGGCGAGCGGATCCTCAACCAGGTCCGCACCGCGCAGGGCGTCGTCCCGCTCGAGGTCGACTTCGTCATCGACTGCACCGGCCTCGAGGCCGACATCGCCGAGCACCGGCTGCTCAAGGACCTGCTCGAGCACGGTGGCGCGAGCCGCAACCCGGTCGGCCGGCTCAACGTCGACCGCAACTTCGAGCTGATCGGCGCCCAGTCGGGCGGCGGCACGGTCTACGCGTCCGGCGCGACCACGCTGGGTGGCTACTTCCCGGGCGTCGACACCTTCCTCGGCCTGCAGGTCGCGGCCCAGGAGATCTACGGCGACCTGGCCAAGCGCGGCTTCTGCAAGCGGATCGGGCCGGTGCGCTCGACCGCACAGTGGTGGAAGTGGCTCGCCGGGAGCAGGCCGTGATGACTCGACGGACAGGAGCGCGCTCGTAATGCTGCCCACCTTGAACGGCCGGCTGCAGACCCGGATCTTCATGCTCGTCGTCGTCGGCGGGCTGATCACGCTCGTGCTGACGCCGATCCTGCCCGGCGACCCGGACTACCGGACGACGTACCTGATCCTGGCGACGGTGCTGGTCCTCGGCGTCGTCTGGGAGCTGATCTACCACGTCATCCAGCAGTTCCGGTGGGAGAAGGACTGGCCCACCATGTTCGGGCTGATCACCGCGCTCAACGAGGGCGCGCTGGTGTGGCTGCTGCTCGATCTCGAACTGGTGCCCGGGATCGACGGCGTGCCCGACTTCTGGGCGTTCTTCATCGACTTCTCCGTGATCTGGATGTTCATCTGGGTCTGGACCAACGGCCCGATGCGGGTGCCCTTCATCCGCTGGCGCTTCTTCGGCGGAAGGATCGTGTGACCCCATGACCCAGACCTCTGCAGACGACTGGGCGCGCGCCCGCGTCGTGCCCGGCCCCGGCGGCGGCACGCTCGCCCGGATCGGCCCGGTCGTCCTCCTCGTCGGGTCCGACGACCCCGAGGTCGTCCGGCCCTACCTCGAGCACGCCGAGATGGTCGCCGCCAACGGCGGCCAGGGACGCCAGCTGGTGCGCGGCTACGCGCTCATGCTGTCGACCGCGACCGACCAGTCCCCCGGCTTCGCCGCGCTCGCGCCGCACACCACCGGCCTCGCCGTGTTCGTCGACGGCGACGTCACGGTCACCGTCGACGGGCAGTCGATCACGGGCGCCGAGTCGCTGGCCTGGGTCGAGCGGCTCATCCCGTGGCCGGTCGAGTCGGTCGCGGTGACGCTGCCGGGCGCGAGCGCGCCGGACGAGGCGTCGTCGTACCGGCTGGACGGCGGGGTGGTGCCCGCGGGCTCGCTGAGGGTCGGGGCCGGGACGTCCGCCGCCGAGCCGGTGATGGAGCCGGTGGTCGAGGCCGCTCCCCCGCCGCCGCCCACGCCGGAGCCAGTGCCGGTGCCGGTGCCGACGCCCGAGGCGGTGCCGGTGCCCGAGCCGGTGGTCCCGGTGGCCGGCCGCCCGCTGCCGCCGCCGCAGGTCGACGAGCACGTGAACTTCCAGTCGGTCCTGCTCAGCGACGTCGAGGACGACCTCGACGACTTCGAGCCGCTGCCGATCGTCGAGAGCGCCGCGCAGGTCATGGAGGAGCACGCCCACGAGCAGGTGCGCGGTGTCTACTGCAAGAACCGCCACTTCAACGACCCGCGGGTGCTCTTCTGCGGGATCTGCGGCATCAACATGGTCCAGCAGACGCCGGTCCTGGTGAACGGCCCGCGCCCGCCGCTGGGCGTGATCGTGCTCGACGACGGGTCGGTGTTCCAGCTCGACACGCCGTACCTGCTCGGGCGCGACCCGGCCGGTGACGAGCGCGTCGCGGCCGGCGACTTCCGACCGCTGCCGATCATCGACCAGTCCCACGAGGTCTCCCGGGTGCACGCCCGGCTCGAGATGCGCGGCTGGGACGTCGTCCTGGTCGACAACAACTCGACCAACGGCACCTTCGTGCACCTGCCGAAGACGCCGGACTGGGTCCGGATGCCCCCGGGCGCCGAGCAGGTGCTCGTCCAGGGCACCCGGGTGCGGATCGGGCACCGGACGCTGGCGTTCAACACGCACGCGGGCAGCTCGAGCTGAGGTGAAGCGCGGGCCGGATCAGGCGTTCCGAGGGAGGGTTCGCGCTCATGGAGCTCGTTGCCGTCCAAGACCGCTCCCCCGACGGGCGGCCGCGTCTACGTCGGCAAGGTGCGCGCCGTCGTCGAGCTCCGCGACCACAGGTGCCGCTTCCCCCGCTGCGGCAGGGCAGCCCGCCGCGGGTCAGCTCGGTCGCGATGCAGTGAGCAGCGCGACGCACTCGACCGCGCATGTAACTCGGTGTCCATGCATCCACCAGGGGGTCATGACCGGTAACGACACCGTCGTGGATGCCCGAACACTGCGGTAGATGCCGAACCGGGTGGTAGATGCCCGAAGGCCGTGGTAGATACACGAACACCGAGTTACAAGCGCGGCCACGTAGCTGTCCGCGAAGGCGAAGCCGGCCTGCCCGGGGCTGACCACCACCACCGCGGCGGTGCCGCAAGGCCCGGTCCTGCGACCTTGATCGGGCGCGACCACACGGCCGAGGCGGGCCGACGTGCCCCTGCAATCTCTTCCCGCTCTACGGGCGCCGGCGCCACCACCGCGCGAAGACGCACTCGACGTGGCGCTACGACGTCATCAGTCCGGGCACCTACGAATGGCGAAGCCCGAACGGTTTCGGATTCCGCGTCGAGCACCGCGGCACGCATCCCCTGAGAACAGGAGCCGCTGAGAAGCGCATCAACGAGATCGCCTCTGGAAAGGGGTGTACCGGCAACCACCGGAAACCCACAGCGGACCGCAACCCACCGCACACGCGCCGAAGGCGCGTCACGCAGACGCCGGCACCGCGGCGAGCGCAATGGCCGAGAAGTCGACCGGCGCCGCGTCGACCTCGGCGCGCACGCGCATGCCCGCTCCCCCGTGCGTCCCGTACGGCGACAGCTCGATCGCCGCGGCCGCCAGCGGCCCGTCCGGGGCGGGCGCGAGACGGACACCGCGCGCCTCGAGGGCGGCGCGGGCGGCGGTGACCCGGCGGCCGTCGCCGCGCAGGTCGAGCGTGGTGTCGCGGACCAGGGCGAGCCGGGCGCCGAGGAGGGTGGCCGCGTCGCCGTCGCTGTCGCCGGAGGCGTGGACGACGACGGGCGCGTCGGCCTCGGGGCCGGGGGTGCCGGCGGCGGCGACGATGACGGGCGACTCGTTGGCGGCCATGACGGCGGCGAGCGACGGGTCGTCGGACCAGGCGAGCAGGCCCTGCGGGCGGAGCGCGCCGATCAGCTCGACGAGGTCCTGCTCGACGTCGGCGCTCGGGTGGGCGATGACGCGGACCGGGACGCCGAGCTCCTCGCCGCGGTGCACGAGGACCTGCTGGCGCTCCATCGCCGCAGCCATCTCGGCCAGGTCCAGGGAGAGTCCGCTGCCGACCTCGAGCGGGCGGCCCTGCGGGGTGAGGTCGGCGATCACGATCTCGGCGGGCCGGGCGCCGGCGAGCGCGCCGACGGCGAGCTCGACGAGCAGCCGGTCGTCCTGTCCGTCGCGGCCCAGGACGAGCATCCGGTCGACGGCCTCCACGCCGAGGGCGGCGCGCTCGGCCTCGGCGATGTCGCGCGCGACCCGGCGCTGCGGGTAGACGTAGCCGAGCAGTGGCCCGGTCATCACCGTGGTGACCAGCGCCATGATGACCATCATGGTGAACAGCTGCTGGCTGAGCAGCCCCTTCTCCAGGCCGACGTTGAGGATGATCAGCTCGGTGAGGCCGCGGGTGTTCATCAGCAGCCCGAGCGCGCTGGCCTGCCAGTGCGGGACCTTCAGGAGGCGGGCGCCGACGTACGCGCCGACGTACTTGCCGACGATGGCGACGGCCAGGATCGCCAGCAGCGGCACGATGTGCTCGGTGCCGAGGCCGCGGATGTCGACCTTGAGGCCGGACAGCAGGAAGAACACCGGCAGCAGCAGGAGCACCGAGATCTGCTCCAGCCGGACCAGGATCTCGTGGCGCATCGCGGCGGCGTGCTCGTGCGGGATGATCGCGCCGAAGAGGAAGGCGCCGAAGATGTAGTGGATGCCGAGTAGGTCGGTGGTCGCCGCGAAGAGCAGCAGCCCGACCAGGACGACGGACATGATCGCCGGCGTCAGCTCGCCGGCCCGCTGGTAGCTGCGGGTGAGCCAGGTCAGTGCCGGGCGCACCACGAAGATCGCGACCAGCACGAACGGGATCGCCAGGTAGATCGCCCACCCGGGCAGGTGACCGTGCTCCCCCTCGACGCCGGCGACCGCCAGTACGACGGCGAGCAGGGTCCAGGCGATGATGTCGTCGGTCGCAGCGCAGGCGAGCGCGAGGCCGCCGGTCTCGGTGCGGTGCATCCGGCGGTCGGTGAGGATCCGCGCCAGCACCGGGAACGCGGTGATCGACATGGCCGCGCCCATGAACAGCGCGAACGGCCAGAACTCCGCGTTCTCGGGCTTGAGCGCCTTGGTCGCGGCGCTGGTCACGAACAGGTGCGCCAGCCCGACGCCGAGCGAGAACGGCAGCAGGATCGAGCAGATCGACACCGCGCCCGCGACCCGCTCACGGCCCTTGATCAGCTTGATGTCGAGCTCGAGACCGACCACGAACATGAACAGCACCAGGCCGACCCGGGCCAGGATGTCGAGGAAGCCACGCTGGTCGACGGGAAACAGCTGACCACTGAGGTGGGCGCCGAGCAGGCTCGGGCCGAGCAGCACGCCGGCGCCGATCTCGCCCACGACCGGCGGGACGCCGACCTTGGCGACCAGCATGCCGGCCACTCGGGCGACGATGATGATGAGCGCCAGCTGACCGAGGATGACCGGGAAGTCGACCATGGCACAGACCCTAGGGTGTCGGAGGCCTCCCCGTCCCGGGTCCGGGGACAAGGATCAGGTGGTCTCCCAGCGGAACAGCCTGGCCGCGAGTGCGGTCACCACGACCGCGAAGCCGGCCAGGATCGCCAGTGGCACCAACGCCGACGACGGCCCCTGCCCGCGGACCATCACGTCGAGCATCCCGGTGTTGAGGTGCTTGAGCGGCAACAGGTCGGACACCCGTTGGATCCACGTGGGCGCGGCGTCGAGCGGGAAGAACGAGCCGCTGAGGAAGGCCATCGGCAGCACCAGGAAGTTGGCCAGGTTGACCGCTCCCTCGGTGGTCTTGGCCAGCGCGCCGGCGAGCAGCCCGATCGCCATGAAGCAGAGCGTTCCGACCACGATGAGCGGGATCGACATCCACCAGGCCCCGGTCAGGGTCAGCCCGAAGGCGGCCGCGCCCAGGCCGAGGAAGATCGCCAGCTGGGTGAGGGCGATCGTGAGCGTCACCGCGACGCGCGCGCCGACGATCGTGCCGGGACCGACCGGCGCGAGCTGGAGCCGGCGCAGGAGCTTGGACTGCCGCCAGCCCTGCAGCGTGGCCGCGGCGCCGAAGGCGGCGCTCATCGCCACCGCCCAGCCGAGCAGGCCCGGCGTCACGAACTGGATCGTCGTCAGTGAGTCGTCCTCGACCCGCTCGGTGACCAGCCGGAAGGCGGGAGGCCTGCCGGAGGCGGCGACGTTGACGCCGTCGACGAAGGCCCGCAGCGTGCCCTGCGTGACGGCGGCCCGCACCTGGTCGGTCTGCGTGTAGTGGGCGATGACCTGGTCGTCGCGCTGCTCGACCGCCACGTCGGCGTCGCCCTTGCGCACCTTGGCCAGCGCCGCGGCGAGATCGCTCTTCCGGGTCACCTGGAAGGTCTGGTCGAACGCGGTCGCGGCGTCCTTCGGCAGGTCGTCGATGAAGGGCACCGCGCCGACCTGGATCAGGTCGACCTTCGACTGACCCTGGTTGGCGAGCAGTCCGCCGAAGAGCACGAGGAACATCAGCGGGAAGATGATCGCGAAGAAGACCGACGCGCGGTCGCGCAGGAAGCCGCGCAGGATCGCGATCGACAGCGCCCAGAACGGCGAGCGCACCCGGGTCGTGGCGCTCATGCGCGGTACTCCCGTCCGGTCAGGGCGAGGAAGACGTCCTCCAGGGTGCCGGTCTGCACGGTGACGCCGTCGAGATGCTGCCCCGCGGCGAGCGCGCCGAGGACGGCGGCCGGCTCGCGGGTCACCAGGACGACGCCGTCGGGGCCTTCGCCGACCTCGCCGACGCCCGCGATGGCACCGGCCTGGGCGGCGGTCAGCGCACCGGGAGCGACGGTGATCCGGGTCGGCGCGTCGAGCCCGCGGACCAGCGCGGCCGGGGTGTCGAACTGCAGGATCCGGCCGTGGTCCATGACCGCGACCCGGTCGCAGAGGATCTCGGCCTCGTCCATGTAGTGCGTGGTGAGGACGACGGTGCGGCCGCTGTCATTGATCGAGGACAGCAGGTCCCAGAGGTTGCGGCGGGCCTGCGGGTCGAGCGCCGCTGTCGGCTCGTCGAGGAACACCAGCTCGGGGTCGTGCACCAGCGCGCAGGCGATCGACAGCCGCTGCGCCTGACCCCCGGACAGCGCCTCGACGCGGGTGTCGGCCTTGTCGCCGAGCCCCACGCGCTCGAGCCACCCGTCGGCGGTGGCCGCGCCCACGCCGTACAGGCTGGCGAAGGTGCGGATCTGCTCGCGGGCGGTCAGCCGCTCGAAGAAGGATGACGCCTGCAGCTGCACGCCGATCCGCGGCTGCAGCCGCGGGTTGCGCGGCCACACGGCCTCGCCGAGCACCTCGACGGTGCCCGCGTCGGGTCGGCGCAGGCCCTCGATCATCTCCAGCAGCGTGGTCTTGCCGGCGCCGTTGGGTCCGAGGACACCGACGAACTCACCGACGCCGACGTCGAGGGTCACGTCGTCGACGGCGGTGAGCTCGTCGTACCGCTTGGTCAGCCCGAGTACATGAATGGCGGTCATCGGGACCGAGCCTAGAGCCCGGTCCCGACAGCTCAGGCCAGCAGCCCGCGCACGACCCGCAGCGCCACGGAGACCTTGGCCAAGTCGCTCGGCTCGTCGGCGCAGACCGCGGTCAGCGCCTTGATCGCCTTGTCGACCACCACACCGGCCTCGGCCTCCCAGGCGGTGACCCGGGCCGCGGCGGCCGCGATCGGGTCGTCGTCCTGGACGGCGGTCGTCGCCGCCAGCACCTCGCCGGTCAGCTGCGCGTGGACGGCGCCGAGGTCGTCGCGCAGCGCCGCCCGGGCCATCGTCTGCCACTGGTCGGCCCGCGGGAGGTCGACGATCCGGCGCTGCAGCACGGACAGGCCGAGCCGCTCGCCCAGCGCGAAGTGGACGCGCGCCACCTCGGCCGGCGGGAGCTCCGCGCGGTGGGCGATCTCGACGACATTGAGCAGCGTGTAGGCCACCTCGTACGACGCGACCCGCGCCGCCAGGTCGGCCGGCACGTCCTGCGCCTCGAGCGCGTGCCGCCGCGCCTCGTAGGCCGCCAGCTCGGCGCCGGTGAGAAGCTGGGGCAGCTCGAGCATCGTCTCCTGGACGTCGGTCGCGAAGAACTCGACATTGCCCTGGCTGTCGAGCGGAGGCCGCCGGTTGGTGACCAGCCAGCGCGACGCACGCTCGACGAGGGTCCGCATCTCGACCCGCATCCGGGTCTGGACGGCGGCGTCGAGGACGTTGTCGTACTGCTCCAGCTCACGCCGCAGCTCGAGCGAGCCGAAGATCTCGCGCGCCACGAAGTTGGCCCGGGTGAGCTCGGCGGCGCTCGCACCGGTCTCGCCGGCCAGACGCGGCCAGTAGGTCATGCCGGCGCCGTTGACCAGGTCGTTGACCACCTGGGTCACGATGATCTCGCGACGCAGCGGGTGCTGGGCGATCTGGTCGAGGAAGCCGGCCTGGATCGGCGCCGGGAAGTACGACTGCAGGTCGAGGTTGAGGTAGGGGTCCTCCGGCAGGTCGGACGCGAGCAGCTCCTCGGCCAGCACGATCTTCGTGTAGGCCATCAGCACCGCCAGCTCGGGCTGGCTGAGGACGTCGCCGTTCTCGATCCGGCGCTGCACCTCGCGCTTCGACGGCAGGGCCTCGAGCTCGCGGTCGAGCAGCCCCTGCGACTCCAGGTCGCGCATCCACTGCTCGTGGACGTGCAGCAGCGAGACCGCGTTCTTGGCCGCGTTGGCGAGCGCCAGGTTCTGCTCGTAGTTGTCGCGCAGCACCAGCTCGGCGACCTCGTCGGTCATCGACGCCAGCAGCTCGTTGCGCTGCTTGCCGGTGAGGTCGCCGTCGGCCATCACCCGGTCGAGCAGGATCTTGAGGTTGACCTCGTGGTCGGAGGTGTCGACGCCGGCGGAGTTGTCGATGAAGTCGGTGTTGATCCGGCCGCCGTCGCGGGCGTACTCGATGCGCCCGAGCTGGGTGAAGCCGAGGTTGCCGCCCTCGCCGACGCACCGCACGCGCAGCTCGCCGCCGTTGACGCGGATCGCGTCATTGGACTTGTCGCCCGCGTCGGCGTTGGTCTCGGTCTCGCCCTTGACGTAGGTGCCGATGCCGCCGTTCCAGAGCAGGTCGACCGGGGCGAGCAGGATCGCCCGCATCAGCTCGGCGGGCGTCAGGTGGCTGACATTGGTGCCGAGGCCGAGCGCGCCGCGGATCTCGGCGCTGATCGGGATCGACTTCGCGCTGCGCGGGAAGATGCCTCCGCCCTGCGAGATGAGCGAGCGGTCGTAGTCCTGCCAGCTCGAGCGCGGCAGCTCGAAGAGCCGCTTGCGCTCGGCGTACGACGCCGCGGCGTCGGGCGACGGGTCGAGGAAGATGTCGCGGTGGTCGAAGGCCGCCACCAGCTGGATGTGCTCGGAGCACAGCATGCCGTTGCCGAACACGTCGCCGGACATGTCGCCGATGCCGACGACGGTGATGTCCTCGTTCTGGCAGTCGACGCCCATCTCGCGGAAGTGGCGTCGTACGGACACCCAGGCGCCCTTGGCGGTGATGCCCATCGCCTTGTGGTCGTAGCCGACCGAGCCGCCGCTGGCGAAGGCGTCGCCCAGCCAGAAGCCGTAGTCGGCCGCGACGCCGTTGGCGATGTCGGAGAAGGTCGCGGTGCCCTTGTCGGCGGCGACGACGAGGTAGGAGTCGTCGCCGTCGTGGCGGACGACGTCGGCCGGCGGCACGGTCGCGCCCGCGACCAGGTTGTCGGTCACGTCGAGCAGGCCGCGGATGAACGTCTTGTAGCAGGCGACGCCCTCGGCCAGCCACGCCTCGCGGTCGGAGGAGTCGGGCAGCTGCTTGGCGTAGAAGCCGCCCTTCGCGCCGACCGGCACGATCACGGTGTTCTTGACCATCTGCGCCTTGACCAGACCGAGGATCTCGGTGCGGAAGTCGTCGCGCCGGTCGGACCAGCGCAGGCCGCCGCGGGCGACCGCGCCGAAGCGCAGGTGCACGCCCTCGACGCGGGGGCTGTAGACGAAGATCTCGAACTTCGGCCGCGGCTCCGGCAGGTCCGGGATCGCCGACGGCTCCAGCTTGAGCGAGAGGTACTGCTTCGGCGCGCCGTTCTCCTGCTGGAAGTAGTTGGTGCGCAGCGTGCTGCGGATGTGGGTGAGGTAGGACCGCATGATCCGGTCGTGGTCGAGGCTGACCACGTCGTCGAGCGCGGCGCCGATCTTCGCGACCAGCGCCTCCTCGCGGTCGGCACGGCCCGACACGGCGGCCGGGTCGAAGCGGGTCTCGAAGAGCTCGACGAGCAGCCGGGCCAGGTCGACGTTGTCGACCAGCGCCTGCTCGATGGAGTCGACGGCGAACGGGCTGTTGCCCTGCTTCATGTACTTCGCGTAGGCGCGCAGCAGCATGGTCTGGCGCCAGGTCAGCCGGGCCGAGAGCACCAGCCGGTTGAAGCCGTCGGTCTCGACGTAGCCGTCCCACATCGCGCGCATCGAGTCGGCGAAGAGCTCGCGCGCGTGGTCGGGCAGCGGCGCGCCGTAGCGCAGGCCGAAGTCGTAGATGTGGGTGAGCCGGTCGAGCCCGGACAGGGCGTACGGCCGCTCGTCGACAACCTCGACGCCCATCGACGCGAGCATCGGCAGCACCGCGCTGAGCGAGAGCGGGTCGCCGATCCGGAACATCTTCAGCCGGGCCTCGCCGTCGGGGGCGTCGACGTCGGCGTAGAGCGACTGGTCGCGGCCCTCGCTGCCCTGGATGCCCTCGATCCGGCCGAGGTCGACGGCCGCGGTGCGCGGGCCGAAGTCCTCCTTGTAGGCCTCGGGGAAGGCATCGAGATAGCGCCGGCCGAGCAGGGCGCCGTGCTCCTCGCCGTACTCGGCGATGACGGCCTGGAGGAAGTCCTCCTGCCACGAGCGCGAGGCCTCGACGAGGCGGCGCTCGAGGTCGGCGGTGTCGATGTCGTCGGGGATCAGCTCGCCCTTGGGCAGGTGGACGACGAAGTGCACGCGCGCCGTCGTCGACTCGTTGATGCTGACGTTGAACTCGACCGACTCGGGCCCGATCCGGCCCTTGCCGATCTGCTCGGTGAGGATCTCGACGAAGCGGTGCCGGACGTTGGTGTTGTAGCGGTCGCGCGGCAGGTAGACGAGCACCGACAGATAACGGGCGTAGGTGTCGCGGCGGATGAACAGCCGCACCGCACGGCGCTCGCGGGCCTGCATCGCGGCCTCGACGATCGGGCCGAGGTCCTCGACCGGGGTGTGGAAGAGCTCGTCGCGCGGGTAGGTCTCGAGCGTGTCGAGCAGCGCCGCGCCGTCGTGGCTGCGGGCGTCGTAGCCGCTGCGCAGGAGGACCTCGTCGGCCTTCTCGCGCAGCAGCGGGATCCGCAGCAGCGACTCGGTGTAGGCGGCGCTGGACAGCAGGCCCAGGAAGCGGCGCTCGCCGACGACCTCGCCGTCGGGGCCGAACGTCTTCACGCCGACGTAGTCGAGGTAGGCCGGGCGGTGCACGGTGGAGCGGGAGTTGGCCTTGGCCAGCACCAGCAGCCGCTTCTCGCGGGCCTTGGCCTTGACTGCCTCGGGGAGGCGGCTGAAGGCGACGGTGGTGTCCTCCTCGGCCGGGCTCTCGCGCAGGATGCCGAGGCCGGTGCCGGGCACCGGGCGCAGGACGTCGTCCTGCTCGCCGTCGATGACGGCCTTGTCGAGGACGTACTCGCGGTAGCCGAGGAAGGTGAAGTGCTCGTCGGCCAGCCAGGCGAGCAGGTCGCCGGCCTGGCGGATCTCCTCCTGCGGCAGCGGCGGCGGGGACGAGGCGAGACCGGCCACGATCTCGGACACCCGCTCCTGCATCTGCGGCCAGTCGACGACCGACGCGCGGACGTCGCCGAGCACCCGTCGTACGTCGTCGGCGACCTCCTCGGGGGCGTCGTCGCCCTCACCGCTGAGTCGGCCGATCTCGATGTGCATCCAGGACTCGCGGATGGTGCCCTCGACGGGCGCGGTCGAGCCGGACGCGACCGGCTCGGCGGAGAGCAGCAGGCCCTGCTCGTCACGTCGTACGTCGAACGTGGGGTGGACGACCGCGCGGACGTCGTGCAGCCCGCGGGAGAGCTCCATGGTCACCGAGTCGACGAGGAAGGGCATGTCGTCGACGACGACCTCGACCACCGAGTGGCCGCTCGCGGACCAGCCGTGCTCGGCGACGGTCGGCGTGAACACGCGCACCTTCGGGGTGCCGGGCGTGCGCTGGTGGGCGAGGTGGAAGTGCGAGGCGAAGGCACCATAGACGTCGACGTCGGTGCGGGTGGCCAGCTCCTCGGTCGCCACGTGGCGGTAGTAGGCCGGCAGCAGGGCCGGCAGCGCATCGCGCGGCGGGCCCCCCCTGCCCTTCGACGGCCCGGCCGCGGCGGCGGCCTGCTCGAAGATTCGGTCTCGGTCGGTGTGGGCAGCAGAGGAGGACAGCGTCGTCGTTGACACACCTCGACAGTAGGACCTTGATGTTCCGCCCCACAACACGGGGATCCGACATGATGTCTCGTATGCGATACACCCGAGAGCTCACCTACGAGGCCGGTCCCGACGAGGTCTTCGCGATGCTCGCCGACCCCGCCTTCCGCGAGCGGGTCGCGGCCGCCCAGCAGGTCGTGTCGGTGACGGTCACCGCGACCCCCGCCGGCGCCGGTGTCAGCCTCGTCATCGACCAGGTCCAGAACACCGCCGGTCTGCCCGCCATCGCCAAGAAGATCGCCGGCGACACCACCCAGGCCGTGGTCCGGGAGGAGTGGAGCGACCCGACGTCTGGGACGATCGAGATCACTGCTCCGGGCAAGCCGACCCGCGCTGCCGGGACGGTGACCCTGAAGGCCGACGGGAGCGCGACCACGCACGCCCTCGACCTCGAGGTCACCGTCAAGGTGCCGCTGGTCGGCGGCAAGCTGGAGAAGCTGATGACCGACAACATCGACGCAGGCCTGACCGTGGAGCATTCCGTGGGCGTGGCCTGGCTGAAGGGAGACCGCTGATGGCTACCCGCCTGGTTCACAAGATGGTGTACGACGCCCCGGCGATCGAGGTCGCCGCGATGCTCTCCGACCCCGAGTTCCGGCAGGAGGTGTGCCGCAACCAGCGCGCGACGTCGTACTCGGTCGAGATCGAGGGCAATGTCGACGCCAAGGCCGTGCGCATCGAGATGGCCCAGCCGACCGACAAGGTCCCGTCGTTCGCGAAGAAGTTCGTCGGCGAGACCACGACGATCGTGCAGACCGAGACCTGGGCGAGCCCGCTCAAGGCCGAGATCAACGTCGGCATCCCCGGCAAGCCGGGCGAGATGCGCGGCACCGCCGTCCTCGTCGAGGCCGACGGCGTCACCACCGAGACGGTCGACCTGGAGATCAAGGTCAAGATCCCGCTGGTGGCGGGGAAGATCGAGGAGCTGCTCGCCAAGCTGCTGGGCAGCGCGCTGCGCGCCGAGGAGCGGACCGGGAAGGCCTGGCTCGCTCGCTAGACCGTCGTGGGTCGGGTGGGTGAGAGTGACGTGTCCGTCACTCTGACTCACCCGACTCGGCCGACTCGCGGTCCTCGGCTCGCCGCTTGACCGCGATCACGATCCCCAGCACCACGAACGGTCCGAACGCGAGCACGATCGTGGCGATCTGCTCGACCGGGTGCAGCGCGCCGAGATGGAGGGGGATCACCGCCCCATCGTCGCACCGCTCCCCCGGCGTCAGCTCTTCGGGCCGCTCTTCGCGCCGCCCTTGGTCGTGCGCCGTCCGCGCGGCGCACGCTGTCGGGTCGCCGACGACAGGTCGATCAGCTCGTCGAGCGCGTCGCGCAGGCAGGAGCCGAGGATGTCGGCGTCGGGGATCCCGTCGCGGTCGGCGGTGATGCCGTAGTAGACCCCGCCGTCGTACGACGTCACGCCGATCGCCAGTGGATGCCCGGGCGTGAGCGGCGGGACCGGATAGCTGGCGAGCATCCGGGCGCCGGCGGCGTAGAGCGGGGCCTGCGGGCCGGGGACGTTGGTGACCGAGATCTGGTAGCCCTTGCGCAGCTCGGCCGCCGCGACCCGCGAGCCGATCGCGTGGAAGGTGGTCGGCGCGAAGCCGGCGATGCCGGCGAGGCGGTTGGCGGCCACGCTGCGACCGGTGTCCTTGTGTGCCTGGAAGGAGTAGGACACCTGATGCAGGCGCACGACCGGGCTCGGCTCGCCGACCGGCAGGTCGACGAAGTGGGCGGCGATCTGGCTGCCGAGCGAGGTCGCCTCGAGCTCCTCGTCGATCACCGAGACGGGGACGACGGCGCGCACCTGGCGCAGCCCGCCCATCGACTCCGAGCGGGTCATCAGCCAGGCCCGCAGGGCGCCGGTGACGGTGGCGAGGATGACGTCGTTGACCGTGCCGCCGTGGGCCTCGCGGATCCGGCGGTAGTCGGAGAGCCGGGTCTCGACGGTGACGACGCGCCGCTGCTGCGAGAGCGGTCCGTTGATCACGCCCCGCGACTTGGGACGGCGTCCGGCCGCGGCCGCGAGGAAGGAGCGGGCCCGCTCGCTGCGCTGGTCGGCGGTGCGGACGACGGCGCGCGAGCCGGTGCGGACGGTGTCGAGCAGCACGCCGGGATCGGTGAGGTTCTCGCGGACGGCGGCGCCCAGCAGCGTGGCCGGGTTGGGCGAGCGGCGCGGCGCCCAGTCGTCGGGCTCGAGCTCGCGGGCCTCGGGCTGCAGGTCGAGCAGCAGCTGGCCGAGGTCGACGGTGTGGACGCCGTCGACGAGCGCCTGGTGGGTCTTGGAGAGCAGCGCGACCCGGCCGCCCTCGAGGCCCTCGACGAAGTAGAGCTCCCACAGCGGGCGGGTGCGGTCGAGCGGCCGGGCGACGATCCGGGAGACCAGCTCGAGCAGCTGCGCGGAGGTGCCGGGGCGCGGCAGCGCGGAGCGTCGTACGTGGAAGCCGAGGTCGAACTTCTCGTCGTCGACCCACACCGGGCCGGCGACATGGCCGGGGACGGCCTGCAGCCGCTGCCGGTAGCGCGGCACGAAGGCGATCCGGTCGCGGATCAGCGCGACCAGACGGGCGTGGTCGAGCGCGTCGGGCCCCTCGCCCGGATCGAAGATCTCGATCGTCGCGTTGTGCTGCGGCGTCTCGGCCGACTCCTCCTCGAGGAACAACAGGTCCCGCGGTCCCACCCGGTCCACCACGTCGACCTCCAGCCTCTGGACGGATCCCCTCACGACCGGCGACGGCCCCATTCCGCCGCCTTTGGGATCACCGTGAGATTCTGACAGAGAACCCCCGCATCCGTGGTCACCGGCCACGGGTGTCATCGACAGGAGGAACGCATGCAGCGCCTGCGCATCGTCGGCGCGGCGCTCGCCACCATCACGCTGCTCGGAACCGTCACCGCGTGCGGCTCCGACCACAGCTCGGCGAGCTCCGACAAGACCGTCGTCGTCAAGATCACGGTCGAGAACGGCGACATCACGCCGAAGGGCGACCGGATCAAGGTCGGCGCAGGCCAGCCGATCGACCTGGTCGTCACCGCCGACCGGGCCGGCTCGCTGCACATGCACTCCGACCCCGAGCAGGAGTTCGCCTACGACAAGGGCACCAAGACGTTCCCCATCACCATCGACCGCCCGGGCGTGATCGAGGTCGAGTCGCACGACCCGCCGCAGATCATCGTCCAGCTCGAAGTCAGGTGAACGGCACCATCGAGGCCCACGGCATCGGGGGGCAGGCCGACCTGCCCATCCCGCTGGAGCTCGCCGTCTCCGGCGCCGTCGCGGCCCTCGTCATCTCCTTCACGGTCCTCATCGTCGCCTGGCGCAAGCCCCGCTACGACTGGGGCGAGCACCCCGGCCGGCCCGCGCCGGCCTTCCTCGACGCGCTGACGTCGTCCCCGATCTTCTTCGGGGTGCTGCGCACGCTCGGCCTGCTGGCCTTCGCCTTCTCGGTCGCGTGCGCCGTCGCCGGCCAGGACCTGCTGACCAACCCGCTCTTCGGCATCGTCTACGTGTGGTGGTGGGTCGGCATCGTCTTCGCCTCCGCGCTGCTCGGCCCGGTCTGGAAGGCGATCAGCCCGGTCCGCGCCATCAACACCCTGCTCGCCAAGGTCTCCGGCGGCGATCCCGACGTGGGCCTGCGCGACTACCCCGCGTGGCTGGGCCACTGGCCGGCCGCGGTCGGCCTCTACGCCTTCGTGTGGCTCGAGCTCGCCTCGACCCACCCCACCGAGCTCGGCTCGGTCCGGCTCTGGTGCGCGCTCTACTTCGGCGCGATGCTCGTCGGCGGCGCGATCTTCGGCAACCGCTTCTACGAGTACGCCGACCCGTTCGAGGTCTACTCCTCGCTCGTCGCGAAGCTGTCGCCGTGGGCGCGGGTCGACGGGCAGCTCGTCGTCCGCAGCCCCCTCGCCAACCTCGCGACCGTGCCGCCCCGCGCGGGCCTGATCGGCGTGGTGGCCGTGCTCTTCGGCAGTACGGCGTTCGACTCGTTCGGCGAGTCGTCGTGGTGGGTGCGGTTCTACCAGAACGCCTCGGTGTCGAAGGCCACGCTCGACAACATCGCGCTGCTGGTCTTCGTGCTCGCCGCGGGCGTGCTGCTGGCGGGTGCGTCGGCGCTGACGACCGGCCACGGCGAGGTGCCGCGCCGCGAGCTGCCGCGCCGCTATGCGCACTCGATCGCGCCGATCGTGCTGGCCTACATCTTCGCCCACTACCTGACGCTCTTCGTCGACGTCGGCACGCAGACGCTGGCGCGGGTGAGCGACCCGTTCGGCAAGGGCTGGGACATGCTCGGTACGGCGGGCGTCGAGCCGTCGTACTGGTTCTCCTACCATCCCACCCTGCTCGCCACCCTCAAGGTGCTGGCGGTCGTGATCGGCCACGTGGTGGCCGCGGTTGCCGCGCACGACCGGGCGCTGACCCTGCTGCCCAAGCGCGAGCAGGTGACCGGTCAGCTGCCGCTGCTGGTCGTGATGGTGGGCTTCACCGCGGGCGGCCTGTACCTGCTGTTCAGCTCCTGACGGCGAGCGCGTCGACGAGGCGGGCGACCGCGCGCCGCAGCGCGGACTCCCCCGACTCGACGAGCAGCCGGCCCGCGACGACCGCCCGGTCGGTCGCGGTCTGGTCGTCGGGCAGCACGTGGACGGCCTCGGCTGCGCCGACCCGGCGCAGCAGCGCGACCACGTCGGACTCGCGCCAGCCGAGGCTCGACCGCATCCGGTTCACGACGAGCGTCGTACGCCCCTCGGGGAGCAGCTCGCCCAGCTCGGCACGGGCCCGGGCCAGCCGGGTGAGGCCGACCGGGTCGGCCGTGCCGACCAGGACGACGTCGTCGGCCACCTCGAGCGCCTCGCGGGTGAGCCCGTTGCGCTCGGGCCGGCCGGCGGCATAGCTCGCGTCGGGCTCGATGCTGAAGCCGGTGTCGACCACCACCGGGCCGTCGTGGCGGGCGCGCTCGAGCAGGGTGGTCAGGACGCCGGGACGCAGCTCGCCCCAGCGGTCGGCGCGGGGCAGGCCGGTCAGCACCCGGACCCGGTCGGAGAGCCGGCGCTGGACGGCGTCGAAGCGCTCGACGAGCGGATCGCCGTCGGCGACCAGCCGGGCGACGGCGAGCAGTCCGGAGGTCTCGTCGAGGATGCCGAGCTGCTGGGCCACGGTGCCGCCGTAGGGGTCGGCGTCGACGAGCAACGGCGTCAGCCCGCGGCCGCCCAGCTCACCCGCCAGGGCGGTGGCGAGGGTGGTGCGCCCCGGAGCGCCGCCCGGGCCCCAGACCGTGACGATCCGGCCCTGGGCGGCCGCTCCCGACGGGGCGGGCCGCGGCGTCGGAGTCAGCTGGTCGGGGCCCTGGGTCAGCAGCTCGGCGAGCTCGGCGACCCGCGCGGACGGCCAGGCCCACAGCCCGTGGGTCTGGGTGTCGGGCGACGACGCGATGGCGAGGGTCCGCAGCCCGTGGCGGCCGAGCTCGTCGACCACTCGCCGGTCGAGGCCCGGCAGGTCGGCGTCCAGGACGGCGACGTCGGCCTGGCCGGTGCCGGCCGCAGCGAGCAGGTCCGGGACGTCGACGCAGCGTCTGAGCACGACCGTGCCCGGGTGCTCGTCGAGCGCGGCCAGCGCAGCGCTCTCCCACGCGGCGCCCGTGGACACGAGCAGGACGACGATCATCGGCTCACCACTCAGGAGCGCTGGAGGACCCGCACCACCGGGTCGGCCAGGCCGGCCAGCAGCCGTTCGAAGGCGGCCGCCCGCTCGTCGTCGACGGCCACGACGAGCTGGCGGGTGCCGGAGACGGCGAACGCGTCGTCGTACGGCGGGGCGGCGACGACGGTGACCGCGCTCAGCGCCGGGCGCTCCGCGGGTGCCCGCTCGTCGGGGGCGGCGGCGGTGACCCAGACGTCGACGACCGAGCCCGCGGCCACGTCGGGCGGGACCCGCTGCGGGTCGACCTCGATCGGCACCCGCAGCGTCGGCGTCGCGTCGGCCGCGCCGACCGCGGAGCGGGCGAGCAGCTCTCCCCCGCCGACCGGCCGGGTGAGAACCAGCCCGTCGGGCAGCGGCCGGTCGGCCGCGAAGTAGCGCCCCCGCGTGGCGCCGTCGGCGAACCGGACCCGCTCGACGACCAGATCGTCCGGTGCGACCGGCGTGCCCGCGCCCCGGGCGTGCTCGACCGCCCACACCGGGACCGTCTCGTCGACCTCCGCCAGCAGGCGGGCCCCGAGCACGACCGACCCGGTCACCAGCAGCACGCCGCACCACAGCCGCGGGTCACGCCAGGCCGGACGGGTCACCCGCTGGGCGAGGGGGCTGCGGGGGCTGCCGGGGTCCGTGGGCATCGGCCCAGCGTGCCGCCGGGCCGGGGCTCCGTCACCGGGGCGGGCGCGACCGGGAGGCCCGGGACGCCGATCCGTTGCCGGATCCGGCAACCGGCGGACGGACGCCGTCCACAGGGCGGCGGTGTCGCGGGCTGCACACCTCGGCGGCGGATGCGACGATGGGCCCATGGACGGCCCCCGGTTCCTCACGCTCGCCGACGTGGCCGAGGTGCTCAACACCTCGGGCGCGCAGGTCTACGCGCTGGTTCGGCGCGGCGAGCTGCCCGCGATCAAGATCGGCGGGCGCGGTCAGTGGCGGGTGGAGGCGTCGCGGCTGGAGGAGTACATCCAGGCGCAGTACCGGGCGGCCGCGCAGTACGTCGCCGACCACCCGTTCGTGGAGTCCGACGCCGACGCCTGACCCGGGGCCCCGTCTCACCCGGCATTCCTGCTCGATCTCGGCCGATTTCGGAGCAGATATGCCGGGTGACACCGAACGACTCGGCTCAGCCGTCCTTGCCGTCGAGGGTGACCTTCACCTTCTTGGTCTGCGAGCCGCGGGTCAGCGTGAACTCGATCGTCTCGCCCGGCTGGTAGGTCCGGATCGCGACGATCAGTGCGGTGCCGTCGGTGACCCGGCTGCCGTTGACGTGGGTGATCACGTCGCCCTTGTGGAGGCCGGCGGCCTGCGCGGGGCTGTTGGGGACGATCTCGTCGAGCTCGGCACCCTCGCCGCTGGAGACGCCGCCGGTCTTCACCTTGGCGCCGATGACGGGGTACTGGGCCTTGCCGGTCTTGAGGATCTGGTCGGCGGTGACGCGCACCTGCTCGACCGGGATCGCGAACCCGACGCCGATATTGCCGGCCTCGCCGCCGGTCGAGCTGCCGCCCGCGGTGGCGATGGCGGAGTTGACCCCCACCACCTCGCCCTGCTGGTCGACCAGCGGGCCACCGGAGTTGCCGGGGTTGATGGCGGCGTCGGTCTGGATCGCGTCGATGTACGACGACTCGTCGGCCGACGCCCCGGTGGTGACCGGGCGGTGCAGATAGCTGACGATGCCCGAGGTGACCGTGTCGGGCAGGTTGAGCGGGGAGCCGATCGCGACGACCGGCTCGCCGACCTGGAGCTGCGCGGACGAGCCGAGCTTCACCGGCTTGAGGCTGCCGTGCTTCTCGACGTAGAGGATGGCCAGGTCGTAGACCGAGCTGCGGCCGATCACCTTCGCGTCGTAGCGGTTGCGGTCGTGGTCGATGACGACGATCGGGCCGTTGTTCTTGGCGGCGTCGGCGATCACGTGGTTGTTGGTGACGATGTGGCCGTTGCGGTCGAGGACCCAGCCGGAGCCGCTGGCGCCGGCGTCCTCGCCCTTGTACTCGGCGATGATCTGGACGGTGCTCGGCAGGACCGCCTGCGCGACCGCGGCGACCGAGCCGGGGGCGGCCAGGGGCGCCTTGTTCTCGAGGTCCTGGCTCGACAGGCCGCCGGTGGAGTAGCCGGGGCCGGCCGTGGTGTCGCCGTTGAGCTTGTCGTAGCCCAGCGCCCCGAGGAAGCCGCCACCGAGACCGACGACCAGCGCGAGCGCGGCGACGAGCGGCCACACCCAGCCGGCCGGGCGGCCGCCGCGCTCGGTGCGCGGGGCGGCGGGGCCGCCGGGGCCGGCCCCGAACGGGGCGCCGGGCAGCCGGACGGTGAGGTCGGCCGCGGTCGGCGGGTGGGCAGGCGGAGGCGGCAGCAGCGACGGGGCCAGCGGGAGGGTCGGCTCGGGATGTGCGCCCGCGGCGGCGCTCGCCGGTTGCGGCGCGGAGCCGGCGGCGGGCGGCGCCCACTGCGGCGGGACCAGGTCGGACGGCGGCGTCGGCTCGGGAGCCGGGTCGGCGATCGGCTCGGTGGGCTCCCGGTCGGCGTCGTGCGCGTCGTTCACGGGACCATCATGTCCGATGGTCCCGAATCAGGTTCGGTGAGGCGACCGGTCAGGGCAGCATCCGGCGCACCGGCACCGGGACGCCCCGGCTCACGTCGGCCGGCGCGGGCGTCGAGCCGGCCGGGACGCCGGAGGGCGTGCCCGTGCCGCTCGGCACCGTCGAGTTGACGTTGATCTGGGTGACCGGCGGCCGGCGGTCGACCGGCTGGTTGGCGCCGCCGAAGCCGAGCGCGAGGACGCCGAGCATCGCGGCGCCGATCGCGCCGCCGTCGATCATCACCGCGCCGGCCGTGCGGCGTCCGGCGGGGTGGGCGCGGTGATGATCGGCGTCGGCCAGCAGCGCGTCGCCCGGCGGCATGCCCGGGGGCATGCTCAGCAGCGAGCCCTTGAGGTCGGAGGACGCGCCACGCCCGGGGTCGGAGCAGAGCCCCGCGAGTCGGGTCTTGACCCAGCCCTCGCGCTCGACCAGGTCGCGGCAGGCGTGGCAGACGTAGACGTGCGCCCACGCCTCCTCCGCGTCCTTCGCGGACAGCTGGCCGTCGAGGAGGGCGCTGACCCGGGGCCCGAGGTGGCCGATCACATCGCTCCCCCGACGACGGCGACGGGACCGGCGTACCGGGTCCGGCCGGCGGTCGGGGCGCGATGGGCCAGGGCGGTGCGCAGCAGCGCGCGCCCCCGGTGGATGCGCGAGCGGACGGTGCCGAGCTTGGCGCCGAGGATCTCGGCGATCTCCTCATAGCTCAGCCCCTCGATGTCGCACAGCACGACGGCGGCCCGGAAGTCGGGCGGCAGCGCAGCGAGCGCGGCGGCGACGTCGTCGTCGAAGGTCTGGTCGGCATAGGCCAGGTCGGGCGCCGGCAGCGCGCTGGCGAGCCGGGCCGCGCGCTCGTCGGAGAGCGCGTCGAAGCGGATCCGCTGCTTGCGGCGGGCCTGGTCGAGGAAGAGGTTGGTCGTGATCCGGTGCAGCCAGCCCTCGAAGGTGCCGGGGGTGTAGGTGTGCAGCGAGCGGAAGACGCGGACGAAGACCTCCTGGGTGAGGTCCTCGGCGTCGTGGCGGTTGCCGGTGAGCCTCAGCGCCAGGCGGTAGACACGGTCGGAGTGCTGTTCGACGATGCTCTCCCAGTCCAGGTCGGACTGCCCCTGCCCGGTGGGCTGGGGGTGGGGATCGACGGGCTCCTTCATCGTGGCCTTCTTCCGCTGGATCAGTGCCAAGGTCTCCTGGCTCCTCTCACCGTAGGGGTGGGATCTGAGTGTTCCCTGTGAAATCCATCAACGAACGATGACGATCAGGTGTTCCCTTCGATCCGCTCATCCCCGGCCGGGGTCCGCCCCCGGAGCGCCGAGAACCTCTAGGGTGAGCCCGTGGCTCCGACACCTGTCAACGCGACCAGCTGGACCTTCGCCGACACCTATGTCGGTGAGGACGACGTTCTCGCCGCCGCCCGGGCGCGCGCCGAGGAGGTCGGCGTGGTGCCCATCGGCGCCGGGAGCGGGGCGACGCTGCGCTTCCTCGCCGCCGTCCTCGAGGCCCGCGCCGTCGTCGAGATCGGCACCGGCACCGGCGTCTCCGGCGTCTGGCTGCTGCGCGGCATGCGCCCCGACGGCGTCCTGACCACGGTCGACGTGGAGGCCGAGCACCAGCGCCTCGCGCGCGAGTCCTTCAAGGACGCCGGCATCGCGCCGCAGCGGGTCCGGACCATCGCCGGCTCCGCGCTCGACGTCCTCCCCCGCCTGACCGACGGCCACTACGACATCGTGTTCGCCGACGGCGACAAGCGCGAGTACGGCGCCTACCTGTCCGAGGCGCTGCGCCTGCTGCGCCCCGGCGGCGTCGTGATCTTCGACAACGCGCTATGGCACGACCGGGTCGCCGACCCGGCCCAGCGCGACGACGAGACCGTCGCCATCCGCGAGCTGGTCCAGCAGGTCGCCGCGACCGAGGGACTCATCCCGGCGCTGCTGCCCGTCGGCGACGGGCTGCTGGTCGCGAAGAAGGAATGGGTCCCCGAGGCCGACTGAGTCCGTCGTACCGGACGAAATCGTCGCCGATCGGCCGATTTCACGACCGTTTCGTCCGGTACGACGATCAGTGGGGTACGCCGGCGAGCGGTTCGGGCGTGCCGAGCCACGACAGCAGCATCCGCGAGCCGAAGCCGGACGGACCGACTGTCCACTCGTGCCACTCCTTCTCGACGTCGCCCACCGAGGCGATGTCGAGGTGCGCCCACGGGACGTCGCCCACGAACGGCCGCAGGAAGAGCGCGGCGGTGATCGCGCCGGCGCCACCCGGGTCGTTGCTCGCGTCGGCGACCTTGGAGGCCAGCTTGTCGTCGTAGCCGCGGTAGAGCGGGAAGCGCCACAGCGGCTCGCCCGCGCGCTCGCCGGCGGTGATGAGCGCGGCGGCGAGGGCGTCGTCGTTGGCGAAGAGGCCGCCGACCTGCTGGCCGAGCGCGACCTTGACCGCGCCGGTGAGGGTGGCGACGTCGACCACGAGGGCGGGGTCGAGCTCCGTGACGGCGTAGGCGAGAGCATCGGCGAGGACCAGGCGGCCCTCGGCGTCGGTGTTGCCGACCTCGGTGGTGCGCCCGCCCCAGTGGGTGATCACGTCGCCGGGGCGCAGCGCGCTGCCGGAGATGGCGTTCTCGGCGGCGGCGATCAGGCCGACCACGCGCACCGGGCAGTCGACGTCGGCCAGCGCGGCCATCGTCGCCAGGACGACGGCGCCGCCGGTCATGTCGCGCTTCATCGAGCCCATCGAGGCGCTCGGCTTGATGGACAGGCCGCCGGAGTCGAAGGTGATCCCCTTGCCGACCAGGACGACGAGCGGCAGCTTCTTGGCCGCGCGGGCCGAGACGCCGGCCGGCGTGTAGTCGAGCCGGATCAGCCGCGGTGGGGTCGCGGACGCCGCGCCGACGGCGAGGATGCCGCCGAAGCCGTCCTTGGCGAGCTCCTGCTCGTCCCACACCCGGACATCGAGGCCGGCCGCCGCGGCGACCTCCTCGGCCTGGGCGGCGAGCCAGGCGGGGTTCTTCAGGTTGGACGGGACGGTCGCGAGCAGCCGCGAGCGCCAGCCGGCGCCGCCGAGGGCGACCGCGCGCTCGAGGGCGGCACGGTCGGCGGCGGCGGGCGCGCCGGCGAGCACGACCCGTCGTACGGGCGTGTGCTCGGGGCCGGTGGAGCGCCAGTGGAAGACGAACGAGCCGAGCATGGTGCCGGCTACGAAGGCCTCGAGCGCGACCGGGTCGTCGGGCGAGGCATCCTCGGCGACGGCGGGGATCGAGGTCACGACCGCCGCGCGGTCGCGGGCGGCCTTGGCCATCGCGGCGCCGGCGCGGCGCAGGTCGATCGGCCGCGCGGCGCCCACGCCGACGAGCAGGACCAGCCGCAGCGTGGGGTTGGTGGGCGTGCCGTCGGGCACGGGGACGGCGGCCACCTCGCCGGTGGCGCCGGTCAGCCCGTGCACCTCGGCGATCCCCACGAGGTCGAGCGCGAGCTCGTCGGCCAGCTCGGCCGCGCCGAGCCCGAGCAGGACGCCGTCGTCGCCCGGAAGGACTGGGAGCGCGACGACGTCGACGCCGGTGATGGCACCGGGCCGCAGCTCGCTGGCCGCGAACTCCGGGGGTGAGACCTGGCTCGGGAGGACCGGGCCGGTGGTGGGAGTGCCTGGTGAGGTCACCCGACGACGTTCTTGAGCGCGTCGCCGAGCGCGGTGGCCTCCTCGGCGTTGAGCTCGACCACGAGCCGGCCGCCGCCCTCGAGCGGGACGCGCATCACGATGCCGCGCCCCTCCTTGGTCACCTCGAGCGGACCGTCACCGGTCCGAGGCTTCATCGCCGCCATGCGGCACCCCTCTTCCACTACTTCTGCGAGCTGTCGAGCGCCCGGTGCACCCGACCGTGCGCGCCACCATTATCGCCTATGCCACACCAGACGCGCAGCCGAGACCGACCTAAGCCTGGTCGCCCGGTTCCGCGGGGTGCTCGTCAGGGCGCTCGCGGTGGGGCTCTGCGACGTGCTCGCCAGCGGGCTCGGATGCCGCCTGCTCGCGCTGCTCCAGCTCGTGTGCGAGCCGCTGCAGCAGGGCGTCAACCTCCGACATCCGGTAGCCGCGCAGGGCCAGCGAGAAGCGCACCGTGCGCAGGTCGCCCCCGGCGATCGGCCGGTCCGTGGGTAGGACGGCGTCCGGGCGGTCGTCGTAGGCCGGGCTCATCGGCTCGCCGTGGCCGGCCGCGAGCATCGCGACACCGCCCATCGCGAGCACGATGAGCACCGCGAACACCCACATCATCGAACGATCACCCGGGCCTCAGGAGTGGCGGTCGCGCGCGGCGACCATGAGCGCGACAGCCTCGTCGACGTCGTCGGTGAGGGTGAGCATGTCGAGGTCGGACTGCTTGATCCGGGCGTCCTCGAGCATCGAGCCCTGCATCCAGTCGATCAGGCCCTGCCAGTGCTCGACGCCCATCAGCACGATCGGGAACTGGGTGATCTTGAGGGTCTGCGCGAGCGTCATCGCCTCGAACAGCTCGTCGAGGGTGCCGAGCCCGCCGGGCAGGACGACGTAGCCCTGGCTGTACTTGACGAACATCATCTTGCGCACGAAGAAGTAGCGGAAGTTGAGCCCGAAGGTGATGTAGTCGTTGAGCTTCGCCTCCCACGGCAGCTCGATGCCGAGCCCGACGCTCTCGCCGCCGGCCTCCATCGCGCCCTTGTTGGCGGCCTCCATCGCGCCCGGGCCGCCGCCGGTGATCACGGCGAAGCCGGCCTTCGAGAGCGCCGAGCCCACGCGCACGCCGATGTCGTACGCCGGGTGCGTGTCGGGGATCCGCGCCGAGCCGAACACCGAGATCGCCGGACCCACCTCGGCCAGGTCGTTGAAGCCCTCGACGAACTCGGCCTGGATCTTCAGCACCCGCCACGGGTCGGTGTGGACCCAGCCGCTGTCGCCCCGGCTGTCGAGCAGTCGCTGGTCGGTGGTCGAGCCCTCGGGACGTCCCGCGCTGGGTCGGGGTCCGGGGCCGCTGCGCCTGGTCATGCGTTCTCCTCGGTGCTCTCGGGGATGGTGGTCTCGCCGCGCAGCCACGCGCCGAGCTGCTGCTCGCAACGCACGATCTGCGCGACCTCGACGTGCTCGTCCTGCTTGTGAGCCAGCATCGGGTCACCGGGACCGTAGTTGACCGCAGGCACGCCGAGGACCGTGAACCGCGCGACGTCGGTCCAGCCGAACTTCGGCGCGACCGTGCCGCCGACGGCGTCGATGAACGCCTTCGCCGCGGGCTGGTCGAGGCCGGGCAGCGCGCCCGGCGCGGTGTCGGTGAGCTCGATCTCGAAGCCGGCGAAGAACTCCTCGACGAAGGCCAGCGCCTCGGCCTCGGAGCGGTCGGGCGCGAAGCGGTAGTTGACGGTGACCACGCACTCGTCGGGGATGACGTTGCCGGCGACGCCGCCGCTGATGCCGACGGCGTTGAGCCCCTCGTGGTACTCCAGGCCGTCGATGACCGGACGGCGTGCCTCGTAGGCGTTGAGCCGGGCGAGGATCTCGCCGGCGCCGTGGATCGCGTTGACCCCGCGCCAGCTGCGCGCCGAGTGCGCCCGCTCGCCGCGGGTGCGGACCTCCACCCGCAGCGTGCCCTGACAGCCTGCCTCGACGCCGGCGTTGGAGGGCTCCATGAGGATCGCGAAGTCGGCCTCGAGCAGCTCGGCGTCGGACTCGCCGAGCAGGCGCAGCCCGTTGTAGAGCGACTCGATCTCCTCGGCCTCGTAGAGCACGTAGGTGACGTCGTGGACCGGCTCGGTCACGCTCGCCGCGAGCCGGAGGATGACGGCGTCGCCGCCCTTCATGTCGCAGGTGCCCAGGCCGTGCAGGACGCCGGCCTGCTCGTCGTACCGGCTGGGGAGGTTGGCGTTGACCGGCACCGTGTCGAGGTGGCCGGCGATGACGACGCGTGAGGGCCGGCCGAGGTCGGTGCGCGCGACGACGGTGTGGCCGCGGCGGGTGACGGTGAGGTGCGGGAGCGCGCGCAGGGCCTGCTCGACCGCGTCGGCGATCTCCTGCTCGTCGCGGCTCACCGACTCGATGTCGACGAGCTGGCGGGTCAGGGTGATGACGTCGGCGGTCAGGTCGATCGAGGGCACGGGAACAGTCAACCAGGCCGCCCGATCGGTCGAGTCGTGTGCCTGAGAACGTCCCTGCAGGGGTTCTCAGGCACACGACTCCCCACCAGGGGGCGCGCTCAGGCCAGGCTGACGCTCAGCGCCGCCTTCTCGCCGTCGCCGACGGTGACCTCGGTGGCGCCCGCGGGCGCCTCCTCGACCACCGTGTACGACGTCGCGAGGGTCTCCCCCGCGATCAGCGCCTCGTGGGCGCGGGCCGCGGCGAGGACCGAGGCGGTGCCGGCGATGACGAGCTCGATCCGGTCGGTGACCTGGAAGTCGGCGTCGCGGCGCGCCTGCTGGACGGCCCGGACCAGGTCGCGGGCGACGCCTTCCTCGGCGAGCTCGGGCGTGACGTCCGTGTCGAGGACGACGAAGCCGCCGCCCGGGAGCATCGCGGTGGCGGAGCCCTCCCCAGCGGCGCCGACGACGGTCTCCAAGGTGTACTCCCCCTCGACCAGCGTCAGGCCACCGGCGGTGACGACGCCGTCCGGCGAGATCGACCAGTCGCCCGACTTCGAGCCCTTGATCGCGACCTGCACGTCCTTGCCGAGGCGCGGCCCGGCGGCGCGGGCGTTGACCGAGAGCTTCTGCTCGACGCCGAAGCCGGCGGCCTCCTCGGAGTCGGCCGCGAGCAGGCGGACCGCCTTGACGTTGAGCTCGTCGGCGACGATCGCCGCGAACGGCTCGAGCGCAGCGGGGTCGTCGACGACGACGGTGAGCCCGGCGAGCGGCAGGCGGTTGCGCAGCTTGGCGGCCTTGCGCAGCGCGGACGTCGTCGAGCAGACCTCGCGGACCTCGTCCATCGCGGCGACCAGCTTGTCGTCGGCGGGCAGCGCGGACACGTCGGGCCAGTCGGCCAGGTGCACCGAGCGGCCGCCGGTCAGGCCGCGCCAGATCTCCTCGGTGGTCAGCGGCAGCAGCGGCGCCACGGCGCGGCAGACCACGTCGAGGACGGCGGCGAGCGTCTCGAACGCCTCCGGCTTGCCCTCCCAGAACCGCTCGCGGGAGCGGCGGACGTACCAGTTGGTGAGGACGTCGAGGAAGGTCCGCGTGGTCTCGCAGGCGTCGGCGATCGCGTAGTCGTCGAGCTCGGCGGTGAGCTTCTCGACGTACTGCCGCGTCTTGGCGAGCAGGTAGCGGTCGAGCGGGTCGGTCGAGCCCAGCGACTCCGCGCGGCCCACGTTGGCCTCGTAGTTCTCGGCGTTGGCGTACAGCGCGAAGAAGTACCAGGTGTTCCAGAGCGGGATCATCACCTGGCGCACGGCGTCGCGGATGCCCTGCTCGGTCACGACCAGGTTTCCGCCGCGCAGGATCGGCGAGGCCATGAGGAACCAGCGCATCGCGTCGGCGCCGTCGCGGTCGAAGACCTCGGAGACGTCGGGATAGTTGCGCAGCGACTTCGACATCTTGTTGCCGTCGGAGCCCAGCACGATGCCGTGGCTGATGCACGACGAGAACGCCGGCTTGTCGAAGAGCGCGGTGGCCAGGATGTGCAGCGTGTAGAACCAGCCGCGGGTCTGGCCGATGTACTCGACGATGAAGTCGGCCGGGAAGTGGTTCTCGAACCACTCCTTGTTCTCGAACGGGTAGTGCACCTGGCCGAACGACATCGAGCCCGAGTCGAACCACACGTCGAGGACGTCGGTGACACGGCGCATCGTCGACCTCCCCGTCGGGTCGTCGGGGTTGGGCCGCGTCAGGTCGTCGATCCACGGGCGGTGGAGGTCGCGCAGGCCCTGGTCGTTGAGCGGCAGCCGGCCGAAGTCGCGCTCGATCTCCTCGAAGGAGCCGTAGACGTCGATGCGGGGGTAGGCCGGGTCGTCGGACTTCCACACCGGCACCGGGCTGCCCCAGAACCGGTTGCGGGTGATCGACCAGTCGCGGGCGTTGTCGACCCACTTGCCGAACTGGCCGTCCTTGATGTGCTCGGGGACCCAGCGGATCTCCTGGTTGAGCTCGGCCATCCGCTGCTTGAACGCGGTGACCTCGACGAACCAGCTGCTCACGCCCTTGTAGATCAGGGGCTCGCGGCAGCGCCAGCAGTGCGGGTAGGAGTGGTCGTAGGTCTCGCGGCGGAGCAGCAGCGTGCCGGGGGTGACAGCGCCGCCGTGGCTCTTGAGGTCGTCGATGATGTGCGGGTTGGCGTCGAAGACCAGCATCCCGGCGTACTCGCCGACGGGTGCGGTGAACCGGCCGTCCTTGCCGACCGGCATGACCGCCTCGATGCCCTCGCGGTCGGTCACCTCCTTGTCGACCTCACCGAAGGCGCCGGCGCTGTGCACCAGGCCCGTACCGTCGGTGGTGGTCACGGCTTCGTCGGCGGCGACCACGCGGAAGGCGTTCTCGTGGCCGGCGTAGTAGCCGAAGGGCGGCACGTACGACAGGCCGAGCAGGTCGGCGCCGGTGCCGCGCCAGGTGACCCTGGGCTCGTCGCCGAGCTCACGGGCGTACGCCGCCAGCCGGGCCTCGGCGAACACCAGCCGGTCGCCGTCGTGGTCGACGACGACATAGTCGATCTCGGTGCCGACCATGACCGCGAGGTTGCTGGGCAGCGTCCACGGCGTCGTCGTCCAGATCATCAGCTTGGCGCCCTGGAGCGGGCCGTCGGTGGCGATCTCGAAGCCGACGGTGACGGCCGGGTCCTGCCGCATCTGGTAGACGTCGTCGTCCATCCGCAGCTCGTGGTTGGACAGCGGCGTCTCGTCGTTCCAGCAGTAGGGCAGGACGCGGAAGCCCTCGTAGACCAGGCCCTTGTCGAAGAGGCTCTTGAACGCCCAGAGCACCGACTCCATGAACTCGGGGTTCATGGTCTTGTAGTCGTTGTCGAAGTCGACCCAGCGCGCCTGGCGGGTCACGTAGTCGCGCCACTCGCCGGTGTACTTGAGCACCGACGCACGGCAGGCGTCGTTGAACTTGTCGATGCCCATCTCGACGATCTCGTCGGTGGTCTTGATGCCGTTGAGACGCATCGCCTCGAGCTCGGCGGGCAGGCCGTGGGTGTCCCAGCCGAAGCGCCGCTCGACGCGCTTGCCCCGCATCGTCTGGTAGCGGGGGACGATGTCCTTGACGTAGCCGGTCAGCAGGTGACCGTAGTGCGGCAGGCCGTTGGCGAACGGCGGGCCGTCGTAGAAGACGAACTCGTTCTCACCGTGCGCGCCGGGGTCGCGCTGCTCGACCGACGCGCGGAAGGTGTCGTCCTCGGCCCAGTAGGCGAGCACACCCTCCTCGATCGCGGGGAAGCGCGGCGAGCTCGGGACGGCGCCCTGGCCGGCAGTCGGGTCGGTGGTGACCTTGGGATAGGTCATCGGCTGGTCTCCTGCGTCTCGTGCAACTCGTGCTGGGTCTGCACGAGGACGACGTGTGCCGCGGTACCACCTCGCTTGCCGGCCCCGCAGTGCACGGGGACGACCGCTCATTCACGGCTGTGACGGGCCTACCCGCCGGGTTCTACTTGCCTTGCGGCTTTCTTCCCGGGGCTCGCCGCTGATGACGGCTCGAGCGCCTGTCCTCCCAGCGTAGGGCGTGGTGCGCCGGAACGGGAAACCGGTTTCGACCTAGGGTGGTCGGGTGACCGAGAAGCTGTACGTCGGGCTGGCTCTCGCCGCCGCCGACGAGACCGTCGACCTGGCCGCCCTCGACTCTGCCGGAACGCTCGTCGCGAGCGGCCGGGCGGGCTCCGAGGAGGAGGTCGAGGCGTGGCTGGCCGGGCTCCCCGGCAGTGTCGTGGTGATCGCGACCGACTCCCCGCTGGTCGGGCCGGACGCCGTGATCGCCGGCTCCCGGGCCGCGGCGCTCGCCCTGCGCGCGGGGTGGAGCGTCGCGCCCACGCACCGCGGCAGCGTGGGCTGGCCGGTCTGCGTGCACGTCGCCGCCGACGGCGCGCCGGCGTGCGCCCGGCTGGCGCGGATCTGGCACGAGGAGCCCGGAACGCTCGAGGTGCAGCCGAGCCTGGAGCAGTGGGAGGACGGCTATGTCGTGGCCGAGCCCACGGTCGACGTACCGGCGAGCGACGAGCTGACCAACTACCGCGACTACCTCACGCAGTACCGCCGGACGCTCGCCCGCAAGTGCGCGGGCCTCGGGCCCGCCGATCTCGCGCGCCGCTCGGTGCCGCCCAGCACGCTCAGCCTGCTCGGCCTGGTGCGGCACATGGCGTACGTCGAGCAGGCGTGGTTCCAGCGGGCGCTCCAGGCCAACCTCGACGAGCCGCGGCCCTTCACCGACCCCGACGACCGCGACTTCGACTTCAACCAGGCGGTCGGCACGCAGGAGTGCGTCGACGAGGCGTTCGCGGAGTGGGAGCGCCAGATCGCCCGCGCCGACGCGTGGCTCGACGCGCAGACCGACGCGACCATGGCGGCCGAGGTCGTCTACAACAGCGACGGCGAGACGGCTCCGGTGCGCGACATCGTGGTGCACATGATCGAGGAGTACGCCCGGCACTGCGGGCACGCCGACCTGCTGCGGGAGTGCATCGACGGCACCACCGGCGAGTGACGCCGGCGGCCTCGGGGAGGATGGCCCGGTGAGCCACCTCCTCGACGACGCCATCGCCTCCGAGCCGCTCGGCGACGGCCGCCACCGCGTCCAGGTCACCGCCGACTGGCACACCGCCAACCAGACGCCCAACGGCGGCTACATCCTGGCGCTGCTGCTCAACGCCGTGCTCCAGGAGTCGAAGCACCCCGACGCCCTCACCATCGCGATCACCTACTTCCGCCCGGCCGTCGCCGGCTCCGCCGAGATCGCTGTCCGCGAGGTGCGGGTGGGGAGGCGCGTGTCGACGTACGACGCGGTGCTCACGCAGGGCGGGAAGGAGGTCGCGCACGCTGTCGTGAGCACCCACGACTGGGATGCGGCGGGGACGTTCGCGCACACGCCGCACGCCGTACCGGAGGCGCCGCGACCGGAGGACTGTGCCGACGTGAGCGCCCTGGTGCCCGCCGGGATGGTGCCGATCCTCGACCGCTACAGCTACCGCGCGCCGAGCGTGCCGGGCTGGCTGACCGGGACGCCGTCCGGCGTCACCGAGTCGCTGTGCTGGATCCGCGCGGCCGACGAGCGGCCGGTCGACGCGCTGCTCGCGGGTGCGATGACCGACGCCTTCCCGCCGGTGACCGCCGAGATCGGTCACCTCGCGTCGGCGACGATCCAGCTGACCGTCCACTTCCGGCGCCGGCCCGAGCCCGGCACGGTGTGGGCGCTCGGGCACGTCGTGACCCGTCACGTCGTCGCCGGCTATCACGACGAGGACGTCGAGCTGTGGGACGAGCAGGGGCGGCTGCTCGCGCAGAGCCGCCAGCTGGCGATCCTGGCCGACGGCTGACGTCGTACGCCGTCTAGAATCTCCTCACGTGACCTCCGCCTGGGGCTTCGGCCTGACCACCTACGCCGCCGACGGCTCGACCGTCCTCGACACCTGGTTCCCCGCGCCCGCGCTGGGCGCCAAGCCCGCCGACGCGCAGGCGCCGGCCGAGCTGGTCGCGCTCGAGGGCGCCGACGAGGCCCGCCAGGTCACCCGCAAGGTCAACCTGGTCGAGATCGCCGACCTCGGCACCGCTCCTGCCGACACGGTCGAGGTGTGGCTGCGCCTGCACCTGCTCTCGCACCGCCTGGTCGCGCCCCACGGGCAGAGCCTCGACGGCATCTTCGGCCTGCTGACCAATGTCGTCTGGACCTCCGCCGGCCCGTGCGCCGTCGAGGGCTTCGAGCTGACCCGCGCCCGGCTGCAGGCCGCCGGCCAGCACGTCACGGTCTACGGCGTCGACAAGTTCCCGCGCCTGGTCGACTACGTGATCCCGGGCGGCGTCCGGATCGCCGACGCCGACCGCGTCCGTCTCGGCGCCCACCTCGCCGAGGGCACGACCGTCATGCACGAGGGCTTCGTGAACTTCAACGCCGGCACGCTCGGCACCTCCATGGTCGAGGGCCGGATCTCGGCCGGCGTCGTCGTCGGCGACGGCTCCGACGTCGGCGGCGGGGCGTCGATCATGGGCACCCTGTCCGGCGGCGGCAAGGAGGTCATCTCCATCGGCCGGCGCTGCCTGCTCGGCGCCAACGCCGGCATCGGCATCTCGCTCGGCGACGACTGCGTCGTCGAGGCCGGCTGCTACGTCACCGCCGGCACCAAGGTGACCGTCCTCGAGCCGGGCCGCGACGCCCGGGTCGTCAAGGCGCGCGAGCTGTCCGGCGCGAGCAACGTCCTGTTCCGCCGCAACTCGGTGACCGGCGCGATCGAGGCCGTTCCGTGGCAGGGCGAGGGCATCGCGCTCAACGCGGCCCTGCACGCCAACTGACCGCCGCGCTCCGGCGCCGGTCAACCACGTCCCCCGCAGACTGGGTGCCGTGAAGAGAAGGGCGGTGGCCGTCATCGCGGGGGTCGCGGTCCTCGCGACGGCCATCGGTGTCGGCATCGGCGTGCTCCGGGTCTCCGACAAGCTGGTCGGCGGCCCCAACGGCGACTGCACCGTCACCGTCGCCGGCCACCAGGTCGACATCTCAGGCGAGCAGGCCGAGAACGCAGCCCTGATCGCGGCCATCGCGGTCCGCCGCGGCCTGCCCGCGCGGGCCGCGTCGATCGCGCTGGCGACGGCCTTCCAGGAGTCCAAGCTCCGCAATATCGACTACGGCGACCGCGACTCCCTCGGCCTCTTCCAACAGCGCCCGTCGCAGGGCTGGGGCACCCGCGCGCAGATCCTCGACCCGACCTACGCCACCAACCGCTTCTACGACGCGCTGGTGAAGGTGCGCGGCTACGAGAACATGGAGATCACGGTCGCCGCGCAGAAGGTGCAGCGCTCCGCCTTCCCCACCGCCTATGCCGACCACGAGGCCGACGGCCGCGCCCTCGCCTCCGCGCTGACCGGCTACTCCCCCGCGACCTTCAGCTGCGACCTCGCCGGCGGCGCGCCCTCGGCCGACGCCGAGCTCACCGCGACCGGGCTGACGCCGCGCGCGGACGTCGTACGCAAGGAGCTGCTGACGCAGTTCGGCCGGCTCTCGTTCGCGGCGGCGCCGGCCGACGGCCGCAGCGTCAACGTGGTCGTCCGGCCCACCAAGGCGGGCGACGCCAAGGGCTGGGCGCTCGCGCACTGGGCGGTCGCCAACGCGGCCCGACTGAAGATCCGCACGGTCCGCTTCGACGGGTGGATCTGGACCGCCGGCCGGGAGGGCTGGCGCAACGACGCGACCTCGACGACGGTCGAGATCGACGTCTTCCGCTGATCTGGGCCGAGCGCGTGTCCGGCTGCGCCGGGGGCAGCACACTGCCGAACGGCGCCTCCCGCCGCGCTGCCGGCCTGCTCAGAGGGCGGCGAGGCGGGCGACGGCGGCGTCGATCCGCTCGTCGGTCGCGGTCAGCGCGATCCGCACGTGCTTCGAGCCGGCGACGCCGTAGAACGAGCCGGGCGCGACCAGGATGCCGTGGGCCGCGAGCTCGGCGACGAGCTCCCAGCTGTCGGGGCCGTCGGGGCCCTTCGTGGTCCACAGGTAGAGCGAGGCCTCGGAGTGCTCGATCGTGTAGCCGGCTCCCTCGAGCGCCGCCCGGAGCTTGGTACGACGCGCGCGGTAGCGCTCGTGCTGCTCCTTGACGTGCGCCTCGTCGGCGAGGACGGCGGCCATCGCGCGCTGCTGCGGCCCGGGCATGATCAGGCCGAGGTTCTTGCGGACCGCGAGCAGCTCGGCGATCACGTCGCGGTCGCCGGCGACGAAGGCGCACCGGTAGCCGGCGAGGTTGGAGCGCTTGGAGAGCGAGTGGACGACGAGGATGCCCTCGGCGGAGCCGCCGCAGATGTCGGGGTGGAGCGCGGAGTAGGCCTCGCCCTCCCAGACGCAGTCGAGGTAGCACTCGTCGGAGACGAGCAGCACGCCGCGCTCGCGGCACCAGTCGACGACCTTCTTGATGTGCTCGGGCGGGAGCACGCGGCCGGACGGGTTGGACGGCGAGTTGAGCCAGAGCAGCTGGGGCGTCTCCGGCCCGAAGGCGGTGAGCGAGTCGGTGGCGACGCCGCGGGCGCCGACCATCGCCGCGCCGACCTCGTAGGTCGGGTAGGCGAGCTCGGGGAAGCCGATCAGGTCGCCCGGGCCGAGCCCGAGGTAGGCCGGCAGCTGCGCGATGAGCTCCTTGGAGCCGATCAGCGGCAGCACCTGGTCGAGGCCCAGGCCGGTCACGCCGTGCGTGCCGGACAGCCAGTCGACGACGGCCTGGCGCAGCTCGGGAGTGCCGACCGTGAGCGGGTATCCCGGCGAGTCGGCGGCCTCGACCAGCGCGCGCCGCGCCACCTCGGGCGTCGGGTCGACCGGCGTGCCGATCGACAGGTCGACGATCCCGTCGGCGTGCGCGCGTGCCTGCGCGGCGTACTGGGTCAGCTTGTCCCAGGGGAAGTCGGGCAGCCGGCCCGAGACGGCTCCCGACGTCACCAAGGCCGGACTCAGTGGTCCTGGTTCTGCGGCTCGAGCGCAGCGACGAACTCGGCGTCCTTGTCGATCTCGCCCATCTTGGCGGCGCCGCCGGGCGAGCCGAGGTCGTCGAAGAACTTGACGTTGGCGTCGTAGTAGTCCTTCCACTCCTCCGGCACGTCGTCCTCGTAGAAGATCGCCTCGACCGGGCAGACCGGCTCGCAGGCGCCGCAGTCGACGCACTCGTCGGGGTGGATGTAGAGCATCCGCTTGCCCTCGTAGATGCAGTCGACCGGACACTCATCGACGCACGCGCGGTCCTTAACATCGACGCACGGCTGCGAGATGATGTAGGTCATCGGTTCCTCCTGCAACAGGACAAGCGGTTCGAGTCAGACACGAATGTGTTTCGTATCGGGGGCCAGCCTAGTATCCCCGGCGTGCCCGACGCGCGCAGACCCCCGGAATCTGGACGCCATCTCCTCGGCCCCCACGTGGTGGGGCAGCGGATCGTGGTCCGCCGGGTGCTCCCCGGGCAGACCGGACCCACCGGCGGCCCCGCCTTCACCGACGTCCTCGGCGTCTGCCTGGCATGGGACGCCGACAGCTGCCTGGTCGAGCGCGCCGACGGCGAGAAGGTGCGGATCGCGCTGGCCGACGTCGTCTCCGGCAAGCCGGTCCCGCCGCGCCCGGCGGCCCGGCTCCGGGTGAGCGCGCGCGACGCCGAGACCCACACCGGCGTCCTGTGGCCCGCCGTCGAGACCTCGGGGCTGGGCGACTGGGTGCTCCGCTCCGACGCCGCGCCCACCGGCCGGCTGCTCAAGCGCGCCAACTCGTGCCTGGCGATGGGCGATCCCGGCGTCCCCTTCGCGGCGGCGCTGGCCGCGGTCGAGGCGTTCTACGCCGAGCGCGGTCGCGACCCGCTCGCCCAGGTCGAGGCCGGTACGGCGCTCGAGGACGCCTTCGCCGCGGCCGGCTGGCAGCGCCTCGCGTACGGCGAGTCGGAGCTCTGGCTCGCCTCCGTCTCGCGGGTGCGGCGCGAGCTCGCACTCCTGAGCCGGGGCGTCGACGTCGAGCGTGCCGGATCCGGACCGCGGGCCGTCGCCACCGTCGCCACCGTCGGCACCGGCTGCGACGCGCTCGCCGAGGCGCGCGCCGCCGTCGACGGCGACTGGGTCGGCCTGCACGGCCTCACCGTCGACCCCACCCATCGCCGCCGCGGGCTGGCGACCGCCGTCGTCGCCGAGCTGCTCGGCTGGGCGGCCGAGCAGGGCGCCCTCACGGCCTGGCTGCACGTCGAGACCGACAACCCGGGCGCGCAGGCGTTCTGGGAGGCGCTGGGGTTCGCCCCGCACCACACCTGCCGCTACTACGCCCCGAGCTCGGCCAGCGCCTGGCCGGTCAGCCGGTAGGTCGACCACTCCGCCATCGGGCGGGCGCCGAGCGCGTCGTAGAACTCGATCGCCGGGGTGTTCCAGTCGAGCACCGCCCACTCGACCCGGCGGTAGCCGCGCTCGACGGCGATCCGGGCCAGCGCCTGCAGCAGCGCGCGGCCCAGGCCGCTCCCCCGCTGGTCGGGCTCGACGAAGAGGTCCTCGAGGTAGATGCCGGGGACGCCGGTCCAGGTCGAGTAGGTGCGGAACCACAGCGCCATCCCGACCACCTTGCCGCCGGGCTCGGCCCGCGCGACGAGGACGTTGGCCACCGGGTCGGGGCCGAACACCCAGCGCCGCAGGTCGTCCTCGGTGGTCTCGACGGCGTCCGGCTCGCGCTCGTAGTCGGCGAGCGCGCGGATCAGCCGGAGGACGTCGGGGACGTCCTCCGGCGTCGCCGGAGCGATCAGGCCGCTCAGCTCGGCGGCGTCAGCCACGCGCGAGGAAGTTGAGCAGGTCGTGCCGGGTGAGCACGCCGACCGGCTTGCCGTCCTCGTGGACCAGCACTGCGTCGGCCGACTCCAGCAGCGGTACGGCGGCCGTGGCGTCCTCGGTCGAGCCGATGGTCGGCAGCGCGGTGGACATGTGCTGCTCGACCGAGTCGGTGAGCTTTGCCTTGCCGGTGAACAGCGCGTCGAGCAGGGCGCGCTCGGACACCGAGCCGGCCACCTCGGCCGCGACGATCGGCGGCTCCGCGCGGACGACGGGCATCTGCGAGACGCCGTACTCCTGGAGGATCTGGACCGCCTCGGCGATGGTCTCGTTGGGGTGGGTGTGGACCAGCGCGGGCATGCCCTGAGACTTGCCGCGCAGCACCTCGCCGACCGTCTGCGCGGGGCGCGGCTGGCCGGTGCTGAAGCCGTACTGGGCGAGCCAGTCGTCGTTGAAGACCTTGCTCAGGTAGCCGCGGCCCGAGTCGGGCAGCAGGACGACGACGACCGCGTCGTTCTTGCCCTCGGCGGCGAGCTCCTGGGCGAGCTGGCGCGCGGCGTACGCGGCCATGCCGGACGAGCCGCCGACGAGCAGCGCCTCCTCACGGGCGAGGCGGCGGGTGAAGGCGAAGGAGTCGGCGTCGGAGACCTCGATGATCCGGTCGGCCACGCCGCGGTCGTAGGTCTCGGGCCAGAAGTCCTCGCCGACGCCCTCGACGAGGTAGGGGCGGCCGGTGCCGCCGCTGTAGACCGAGCCGGCCGGGTCGGCGCCGATGACCTGGACCTCGGGCTTCTGCTCCTTGAGGTAGCGGCCGATGCCGGAGATGGTGCCGCCGGTGCCGACGCCCGCGACGAAGTGCGTGATCCGCCCCTCGGTCTGGCGCCACAGCTCGGGGCCGGTCTCCTCGTAGTGGGAGCGCGGGTTGTGGGGGTTGGAGTACTGGTCGGGCTTCCAGGCGCCGGGCTGGCTGGCGAGCCGGTCGCTGACGTTGTAGTAGGAGTCGGGGTGCTCGGGCGCGACGGCCGTGGGGCAGACGACGACCTCGGCGCCGTAGGCCTTGAGGACGTTGCGCTTGTCCTCGCTGACCTTGTCGGGGCACACGAAGATGCAGTGATAGCCCTTCTGCTGGGCGACCATCGCCAGCCCGACGCCGGTGTTGCCGGACGTCGGCTCGACGATCGTGCCGCCGGGCTGCAGCGCGCCGGAGGCCTCGGCGGCCTCGATCATGCGCGTGGCGATGCGGTCCTTCACCGAACCGCCGGGGTTGAGGTACTCGACCTTCGCCAGCACCAACGGTCCGTCGGCGGGCAGATCGAGTGAACGGTTGAGCCGGACCAGCGGGGTGTTGCCGATCAGCTCCAGCAGGGACTCGACGTACTCCATGGGCTCACCGTAGCGGTCGCGAGGTTGCCACCGCGCCGTCCCGGCGCCATGGAGAACCTTCTATGGTTGCGGCGTGACGAAAGCCAGTGCTGCTCGGAAGCTGGCCGCCGCCGCGTTGTACGGCGGGGGCGGACTGTCCGCGCTCGGCGCCGGCCTCTACGGCGTCCTGAGCGCCGAGGCCAAGCTCGCCCGCAAGACCATCGGACCGGCCCGCGAAGACCCGCCGCCGGACGCGACCGGCTGGTACGGCCGCGGCCGCCCGGGGCCGGCGATCAAGATCGCCTTCCTGGGCGACTCCAGCGCGGCCGGCTACGGCGCGGAGCGGGTCGAGCAGACGCCCGGCGCGCTGATCGCGAGCGCCGTGGCCGAGCACGCCGACCGACGCGTCTACCTGCGGGAGTTCTGCGTGGTGGGCGCGAAGTCGTCCGACCTCGCCGCGCAGGTCGACCGCGCGCTGCTCATCGAGCCCGACGTCGCGGTCATCCTCATCGGCGGCAACGACGTCACCCACACGGTGCGCCCCTCGCACTCGGTGCGCTACCTCTCCGACGGCGTGCGCCGGCTCATCGCCGCCGGCTCCACCGTCGTCGTCGGCACCTGCCCCGACCTCGGCACCATCCAGCCGATCGCTCCCCCACTCCGCCAGGTCGCCCGCGCCTGGTCGCGCCGGCTGGCCGCCGCGCAGACCATCGCCGTCGTCGAGGAGGGCGGCCGGACCGTGTCGCTCGGCGACATCCTCGGCCCCGAGTTCGCGGCCGCCCCGGCCCTGCTCTTCGGCCCCGACCAGTTCCACCCCTCGGTCGCCGGCTACAAGGCGCTCGCCGGCGTCCTCATCCCGTCGGTGCTGGCCGCCCTCGAGCAGGCCACCGACGAGGAGGCGGTGCTCGAGGCCTTCCGCGGCGAGGGCGTGCTGCCGGTCATCCGCGCCGCCGTCCAGGCCGTCAACGAGCCGGGCACCGAGCTCGGCGGCACCGAGATCGGCGGGCGCCGCGCCGGCATGCGTGGGCTGTGGGTGGAGCTGCGGCACCGCCGTACGCGGGGCGAGGTCGCGGCCGAGGCGCCGGCGGCTGCCGAGCACGGCTGACCCCGGGTGCGGGGGCTGGCGGTCATGTAACTCGGTGTCCGTTCATCCACCACAGGGTCATGACCGGTCACGACTCTGTGGTGGATGCCGCTCCACCGTGGTGGACGGTCGTAACACCGAGTTACAAGGCGCGGCCAGCGCGCAGACCCCGGGGAGCCCGCCAGGAACGGCTGACGCCGAGGCAGGTGGCGCTGGCGGTCGTGTAACTCGGTGTCCGTTCATCCACCACAGGGTCATGACCGGTCACGACCCTGTGGTGGATGCCGCTCCACCGTGGTGGACGGCGTAACACCGAGTTACAAGGCGCGCGCCCGCACCCCGCAGACGCCAAGGGCCGCCCGGCGCCCCATGCACCGAGCGGCCCTCGACCGCATGGCCGGCAGCGTGTCAGGCAAAGCTCCGACACGCGCGGCCCGTCGAACTCAGTCCTGCTGGAGGATCGCGAGGATGCGCAGCAGGTTGGTGTAGATCCAGACCAGGCTGACGAGCAGACCGAAGGACGCGCGCCACGACTCCCGCTCGGGGAGGCCGTTGCGGACACCCTGCTCGACGAAGTCGAAGTCCAGGATCAGCATGAACACACCCAGCACCAGGCCGACCAGCGAGAACACGAAGCCCAGGCCGGAGAAGCCGAAGAGGCCCAGCTGCGCGCCGAAGAAGCCCAGGACGAGCTCCATCAGGCTGAGCGCTACCATGCCGAACATCGCGGCGACGACGAAGGTGCGGAACTTGTTGCCGACCTTGATGTCGAAGAACTTGTACGCCGCGAGCGTGCCCGCGAAGGCCGCGAAGGTGCCGACGACGGCCTGGACGACGATGCCGCCGTAGCTGCTCGAGTCGGTGCCGAAGACGGCGTCGTAGAGCTTGCTGATGCCGCCGAGCGCGATGCCCTCGGCGACCGCGAAGGCGATGACCAGCGCCGGGCTGATCACGCGCTTGAACGAGTTGACGAGCGACAGGATGAACGCCGCGCCGCCGCCGACGGCGATGGCCGCGGAGAGCGCGGGCAGCGCGCTCTTCGGGTCGGAGGCCACGTCGGGGGTGGCGAACCAGGTGATGGCCGCGGCGAGGATCGTGACGCCGAGGGTGATGGCGGTCGACTGCACGACGGAGTCGATGGTCATCCGCCGCTCGACGGTGGTCGGGGGCGTGCCGAAGCCGGCCGGCGACGCGTAGCCGGTGCCCTGCGGGGCGCCGTAGCCCTGGTAGGCGGCGCCGTTGCCCTGGTACGTCTGGTTGCCGTAGGTGTTCCGGTTGAACTCCTCGGAGCGCCGGAAAACCGGGTTGTTGCTCTGCATGATCTCCTCCGCAGGCTTGCGTCTGCCGGGCCGCCAGGCGGCTGCCCTCTCCGCCTCAAGTCTAGGCGGCTCTTCTGGGGAACGTGCGGTGGGCGGAGAAGGTTCCCCAAAGTCCCACCGATCCGCGGGTCAGGTGAGGCGCCGCAGCCGCACCACCGTGTCCCGTACGGCGAGCGGCCCGTCCGCGGTCGCCTGCTGCCGCGTCGGGGTGTCGGCGACCTCCACCTCCCAGTCGCCGCCGGGCCGGTCGGCGCCGAGCGTCTCGAGGACCCGGTCGGGCTCGAACAGCAGCCCCGGGCCGTGGTCGTGGCGGGCGCCGGTGGCGACGTCCTCGGGGTGGTGGGCGGTGACGAGCAGCCGTCCGCCGGGGGCGACGGCGTCGGCGATCCCGCGGTAGATCGCGGCGAAGTCGGGCTGCGGGACGTGCAGGAAGCTGACCGTCACCAGGTCGAAGCGCTGACGGCCCGCGGGGCGCGGATCGGCCAGCGCGTCGTAGAGGCCGAGCTTGACCCGGTCGTCGAGGCCGGCGTCCTCGGCGTGCTGGGCGACCTTGCCGAGCGCCACCTCGGACACGTCGACGGCGGTCACCTGCCAGCCCTGCTCGGCCAGCCACAGCGCGTCGCCGCCCTCGCCACAGGCCACGTCGAGGGCGGTGCCGGGCGTCAGGTCGGCGGTCTGCTCGACGAGGCGCTGGTTGGGCCGGCCGCTCCAGACGCGGTCGCTGCCGCCGTACCTCTCGTCCCAGAAGCGGGCGGTGAGGGCGTCGCGCAGGGTCTCCAACGAGTCGTCCTGGCCGTGCGCGTGATCGTGGTGGTGACGGTGCATGACAGCACTCTGTCGGTTCAGGTGGACCTGAAGTCAAGGCCGTGTGCTGCTGTCGGCAGCGGGCCGCTGCTCTGGGTGGATCGGCCTTCTCCCGCCGTCCGGTACGACGCAGGGTGGCGCCATGAGCGACGACACCAGGCCCCGCCTCTTCGACGACCGGGTACGACGCGAGCTGTACCAGCAGCGCGTGCTCGTGCTCGACGGTCCCTTGGACGACGACAACGGCATGCTGCTGACCACCCAGCTGGTCGGCCTCGCCACCGACAACGCCGGCGCGGAGATCGCGCTGTGGATCCACTCCCCCGGCGGATCGGTCCCCTCGATGCTCGCGATCCGCGACGTGATGCGGCTGATCCCGTGCCCCGTGTCGACGCTGGCGCTGGGGATCGCCTGCAGCGCCGGGCAGTTCCTGCTGTCGGCGGGCGAGCCGGGACGCCGCCGCGCGCTGCCGCACTCGCGGATCCTCATGCACCAGGGCTCGGCCGGCATCGGCGGCACCGCCGTCGACATCGAGCTCCAGGCACAGGACCTCCGGCACACCCGCGACACCGTCCTCGCGCTCATCGCCGAGGACACCGGACAGCCGCTGGAGCGGGTGTTCGAGGACTCCCTGCACGACCGCTGGTACTCCGCGGAGCAGGCGCTCGACTACGGCTTCGTCGACGAGATCGTGGCGTCCTTCGACGCGGTGGTGCCGCCGCACCGCCGTACGGCCGGGCTGGGGACGTTCGGGACGGCGGCCGCGCGATGAGCGGCTACCTGATCCCCAACGTCATCGCCCAGCACCCGCGCGGCGAGCGGGTGATGGACGTCTACTCGCACCTGCTCACCGAGCGCGTCGTCTACGTCGGCACCGCCATCGACGCCGGCGTCGCGAACGCGTTGGTCGCGCAGCTGCTCTACCTCGAGGCCGACAACCCCGACCGCGACATCCAGCTCTACATCAACTGCGAGGGCGGCGACCCGAGCGCGATGCTCGCCGTCCACGACACGATGCAGTACATCCGGCCGTCGGTCGCGACGACCTGTGTCGGCCAGGCGATCGCCGTCGGCGCCGTCCTGCTCGCCGCGGGCGCGCCGGGCAAGCGGGCCGCGCTCCCCCACGCGCGGATCGTGCTGCACCAGCCGGCCGCCCAGGGCCGCGGCGCGATCCCGGACCTGATCCTGCAGGCCGACGAGGTGGTCCGCGTCCGCGCCGACATCGAGCGGATCCTGTCGCGCCACACCGGTCAGGACACCGCGACCTTGCGCGCGGACACCGACCACGACCGGGTGTTCACCGCGTCGGCCGCGCGCGAGTACGGCCTGCTCGACCACGTGATCGAGTCGCGCGAGCCGCTGCCGGCTCAGGCGGCGAGGGCGTAGACCTCGGCGTACGCCGTGCTGCTCGCGGAGGCGGGCACCGGCGCGGCGCTCTGGACGACATACAGGTCGCCGGCGATGGCGGAGGTGAGGTCGAGCAGCGTGGTGCCGAGCGCGCCGAGGACGGCCGCGATCATCTCGCTGCTCGGCTCCTTCGTGCCGCGCTCGATCTCGGAGAGGTACTGCGGCGAGATCCCCGCCCGCCGCGCGGTCTCGGTGAGCGTCTCACCGCGCTCGCGACGCAGGTCGCGCAGCCGTCGTCCCACCAGGTCCCGCAACAGCGGCTCCGCCGCCTTCTGCTCCTCGGCCATGCCTCATCGTAGGTCGGCGGATCGGGGCGGACGGGGCGTCGGCGGCGAGTTCTGCTGTCAGCAGAAGGGTCCCGTGGGCTGAGAGTGGGCGTGCCGCTCCCCACGATCGCCCTCCTCGGCGATGACCGAGGCCATGTCAGTCACCGCGAGCTCAGCGCGCTCGCGCCGCGGCTCGAGTCCGAGCTCGGCGTCCGGTCGATCCAGGTGCGGACGCACTTGCGGGACACCCCCATCGCGGCAGCGATGTGGGCCTGCTTCCAACCAGCCCGGTGGCGCTGGACGATGAGCATGCGGCCGTGCACGGTCAGGCGGGCATCACGGTGGGACACGAGAGCCTCCAGGGTGGAGTGGGACCTAGACAAGCCACACCCCATCCGGGGGCTCTCCCTACGTCAACGGTGACGCGCCGCTGCTACCAACCTGATGGCCGGGTACATCCAGCCGCGACGTGCCCCCGGTGGGAGTCGAACCCACACTGGAGCCGCTTTTAAGGCGGCCTCCTCTGCCAGTTGGGATACGGGGGCCGGGCCCATCCTCACAAATAGGTCTGCCGAGCGTAGATGGCGTGCGCGCCCGCCACCCGGTCGAGGAACAGGAAGCCGTCGGTGTGGTCGATCTCGTGCTGCAGCGCCCGCGCCTCGAAGGCGTCGGTGGCGAACTCGACGGTCTCGCCCGTGCCGGGGAGCTGGCCGCGGACGGTCAGCCGGGACGCGCGCTTCACGTCGCCGGTGAAGTCGGGGACGCTCATGCAGCCCTCGCGGGCCTTCTCGTTGCGGCTCGACTCGACGACCTCGGCGTTGCAGAGGACGAAGGTGCCGTGCCGGGTGCGGGTCTTGGGATGCTCGGTGACGTCGACGCAGAAGACGCGGACGCCGACGCCCACCTGGTTGGCGGCCAGGCCGACGCAGCCGGGGCTGACGCGCATGGTGGCGACCAGGTCGGCGGCGAGCTGGACGATCTCGGGTGCGGTGGGGTCGACGTCGTCGCCGCGGGCGGAGAGGACGCCGGCCGGGGCGCGGACGACGTCGAGGATCCGGCCGTCGACGCCGAGCTCGGTCTCGGACCAGGCCGCGACCCGCTCGCTGCTCACAGCTCGTCGGCCTCGGCCGCGCGCAGGGTGGCGGTGACGCCCACCCGCTCGGCCGCGGCCCGGATGGCGCCCTCGACCGCGGCGACGTCGGAGCCGACCGGGAGGTCGAGCTCGGCGACGAGCAGGTAGAGGTCGCCGGACAGACGGGTGGTGAGGTCGGTGATGTTGCCGCCGGCCGACGCGACCTCGGCGATGATCGCGGAGACGATGCCGGAGCGGTCGCCGCCGTGGACGGTCAGCACCCACTGGCTGCCGCCGGCGGCGGGCGTGGGCTCGTCGGTCACCGGGCGGACGGCGACGTCGAGGTCGCCGTCGGCGGCCAGCGGCGCCAGCGCGCTCTCGATCGCGGCGGCGTCGGACGCGCCGCGGCACAGCAGCATCATCGCGAAGTGCCCACGCAGCAGGGTCATCGTGGAGTCCTCGATGTTGAGCCCGAGCTCCGCGAGTCCGGCCGTGGTGGCGGCGATGATGCCGGGGCGGTCGTGCCCGAGGACGGTGACGGCGTACAGGTCGGTGCTCACCGGCCCATCATCGCAGCGACCTCCCGCGCCCTCAGCAGCACCTCGTCGGTCATCGCCTCGGTGAGCCGCCCGGTGAACGTGTTGTGCTGGCTGGGGTGGAAGCAGCCCAGTAGGACGACGTCCGACCCGCGGCCCGCGCCGCCCCAGGCCAGCAGCGCCTCGGCGCCATGCCCGAACCGCGGCTTCGGACGCGGAATCGTCCAGCCGGCCCGGCCGAGCGCGGTGAGCGCGGCCTGCCACCCGAACGCCCCCAGCGAGACGACGACCTTCAGCGACGGCCGCAGGATCGCCAGCTCGGCGTCGAGCCACGGCGCACAGTTGTCGCGCTCCTGCGGCGTCGGCTTGTTGGCGGGCGGGGCGCAGCGGATCGGCGCGGCCATCCGGACGTCGTGGAGCTCGAGGCCGTCGCCGATCGCGACGCTCTCGGCCTGGTTGGCGAGCCCGACCCGGTGGAGGGAGGCGAACAGCCAGTCGCCGGCGCGGTCGCCGGTGAACATCCGGCCGGTGCGGTTGGCGCCGTGGGCGGCGGGCGCGAGGCCGACCAGCAGGATCCGCGCGTCGGCCGGGCCGAAGCCGGGGACGGGGCGGCCCCAGTAGTCCTGGTCGGCGTACGCCGCTCGCTTCTCCCGGGCGACCTGCTCACGCCAGGCGACCAGCCGCGGACAGCGGCGGCATCGGCTGATCCTGTCGTCCAGCCGCGCCATCGCCTCCGCGGGATCGCTCATGGCGTCAGCGACCAGGCGATCCCGTCGAGGATGTCGGTCTCGGCGACGACGACCCGGTCGACCGGGATCCGCCGCAGCACGCGGGACACGATGAGCGCGCCCGCGTCGATGACGTCGGCACGGCCGGGATGCATCCAGCCGAGCTCGCGGCGCTCGGCGACGGTCATCGCGAGCAGCCGGTCGACCTGCTCGTGGAGCGCGGCGACGGTCAGCACCTGGGCGTGGATGAGGGTGCGGTCGTAGGCCTCGAGGCCGAGCGTGCCCGCGGCGAGCGTGGTGTTGGTGCCGGCGACGAGGACGACGGCGCGCGCGTCGGCCGGCGACACCGGGCAGGCGTCGAGCGCGGCGTCGATGTCGGCCACCACGGCGGCGATCTCGTCGGGGGTGATCGGGTCGTGGCGGACGTGGCGCTCGTGGAGCCGGACCGAGCCGATGTCCATCGAGTGCGCGGCGCTCGGCCCGTCGGCCGGGTCGCCGAGGATCAGCTCGGTCGAGCCGCCGCCGATGTCGACGACCAGGGTGGGCGCGGTGAGACCGGCGTCGGGCAGGCCGCGGACGGCGCCGGCGAACGCCAGCCGGGCCTCCTCGTCGCCGGACAGCACCTCGGGGTCGATGCCGAGCCGGGCGTGGACGCCGGCGGTGAACTCCGCGGCGTTCTCGGCGTCGCGCGAGGCGGATGTCGCGCAGAACCGCACCCGCTCGGCCCCGATCCCCGCCTCGGCGATGATCGCAGCGAACTCGTCGATCGCCTCCCAGGCGCGCGCCAGCGCCTCGGGCGCCAACCGGCCGGTCGCGTCGACACCCTGGCCGAGCCGGATCATCCGGCTCTCGCGTCGTACGCCGTCGGGCTCGCCCGCCGGGTCGCCGACCAGCAGCTTGATGGTGTTGGTGCCGCAGTCGATCGCGGCGACCGGCTCACTCATCGCCAGCGGCACCGGCAGCGTCGGAGTCGGCTGAGTCGGCGGCGTCACCGGGCGCGACGCACGGGCCCTTGGCCCACCAGTCGCCGAGGATCTCGAGGACCTCGTCGCCGAGCGGGTTGACGCCCGGGCCGGCGGCCAGCGCGTGGCCGGCCAGCACGTGGAGGCACTTGACCCGGTCGGGCATCCCGCCGGCGGAGATGCCGTCGATCTCGGGGACGTCGAACCCGCCGGCCTCGCCGACGGCCGCCCGGTCGGCCAGATAGGCCTCGTGGGCGCGACGGTAGGCGGCGGCCAGCTCGGGGTCGGTGCCGAGGCGGTCCTGCATCTGCTTCATCAGCCCGGAGGCCTCGAGAGTGCCGATCCGGGAGTTCACCCGCGGGCAGGTGAGGTAGTAGGTCGTCGGGAACGGCGTGCCGTTGGGCAGCCGCGGCTCCGTGGTGACGACGTCCGGGTTGCCGCAGGGGCAGCGGTGCCCGATGGCGTGCACGCCCCGCGGGGGTCGGCCCAGCTGGGCGGCGATGACCACCTCGTCGGTAGCGCGGTCGTCGCTGCTCACTGCTTCAGGTCCTCCTTGGGAGCCTTGATCTCGTTCTTGGGCCCGGGCACGGTGGTCGGCGGGTGACCGGCGACCTTCATCGACTCCCAGGTGCCCTCGTACCAGGTGATCTTGTCGGGGTCGGCGACCTTCGAGGAGTCACCGAGGTCGGACGACGGGTCGAGCGGGTTGCCGTTCTGGTCGACCACGACGAACGGGGTCTCGCCCTTGTCGACGTAGCCGAACCGCTCCCGCGCCTGCTGGGCGATGTACGCCGGATCGCTCCAGCGCTCCTTCTGGCGCTTGAGGTCGCTGATCGTGGCCTCGCGGGCGGCGATCTGCTTCTCCAACTGGTCGATATTGCCGCGCTGCTGCAGATAGGCCCGCAGCGACGAGGCGTAGGAGACCGCCAGGACGGCCAGCACGAGCACCAGGATCGCGGCCCGACTGGTCAGCCGCGCCTTCTGCTGGTGCTCCTTGCGCGCCCGGACCAGCGCGGCCTCGCGCTCGCGGGCCGCCTTCTTCCGCTCGGCCTTGAGCCGCTCGGCGTACCGCGGCCCGGACCGCCCCGCAGCGGGGCGGCCGGGCTTGCGCGACGTACGACGCTCGTCGGCCATGCGGTTCTCCTGGGGTCTCCTGGGGTCTCCTGGTGCTCAGCCCTGGTAGCGCGGGAAGGCACCGGCGCCGGCGTAGCGCGCGGCGTCGCCCAGCTCGTCCTCGATGCGGAGGAGCTGGTTGTACTTCGCGACCCGCTCGGACCGGGCCGGGGCGCCGGTCTTGATCTGACCGCAGTTGGTCGCGACCGCGAGGTCGGCGATCGTGGTGTCCTCGGTCTCGCCCGAGCGGTGGCTCATCATGTTGCGGTAGCCGCTGCGGTGGGCCAGCTCGACGGCGTCGAGGGTCTCGGTGAGGGAGCCGATCTGGTTGACCTTGACCAGCATCGCGTTGGCCTGGCCGCCCGCGATGCCGCGCTGCAACCGCTCGACGTTGGTCACGAAGAGGTCGTCGCCGACGAGCTGGGTCTTGTCGCCGAGCTGGTCGGTGATGGCCTTCCAGCCGTCCCAGTCGTCCTCGTTGAGCGGGTCCTCGATGCTGACGATCGGGTAGTTGGCGACCAGGTCGGCGTAGTAGGCGATCATCTCGTCGGCCGACTTCTTGGCGCCCTCGAACCGGTAGCCGCCGTCCTCGTAGAACTCGGACGCGGCGACGTCGAGCGCGAGGACGACGTCCTTGCCGAGCTCGTAGCCGGCCTTGGCGATCGCCTCGGCGATCAGGTCGAGCGCGGCGCGGTTGGACTCGAGGTCGGGCGCGAAGCCGCCCTCGTCGCCGACGCCGGTGGCCAGGCCCTTGTCCTTGAGGACCGACTTGAGCGCGTGGTAGACCTCCGCGCCGACGCGCAGCGCCTCGCGGAACGTCGGGGCGCCGATCGGCGCGACCATGAACTCCTGGATGTCGACATTGGTGTCGGCGTGCGCGCCACCGTTGAGGATGTTCATCATCGGCACCGGCAGCAGGTGGGCGTTGGGCCCGCCGACGTAGCGGTAGAGCGGGAGGTCGGCGGAGTCGGCCGCCGCGCGCGCGACCGCGAGCGAGACGCCGAGGATCGCGTTGGCGCCGAGCTGGGCCTTGTTGGGCGTGCCGTCGGCCTCGAGCAGGGTCTGGTCGATGAGCCGCTGGTCGGCCGCGTCGAGCCCCTCGATAGCCGGGCCGAGCGTCTGGATCACCGCGTCGACCGCGGTCTCGACGCCCTTGCCGACGTAGCGGTCGCCGCCGTCACGCAGCTCGACCGCCTCGAAGGCACCCGTCGAGGCGCCGCTCGGCACCGCCGCCCGGGCGAAGGACCCGTCGTCGAGAAGGACCTCGACCTCGACGGTGGGGTTGCCGCGCGAGTCGAGGATCTCGCGAGCTCCGACGGCTTCGATCGCTGCCACGTGTACTGCTCCTGGAGTCGGGGACGGGCTGTCGTCGCGGTCAGCCTAGACCGAGCGGGGGCGTGGACCCGGCAGCACCCACCGGGCGTGGACGGGTTGCGTCGCCGCCCCTCGCCGCCCGGCACGGCGGACCGCAGGCGGGTCCGCGTCACGAACCATCCACGGTTGGGCCGGTTTCGGCCCGGAACGCCCGAAATCGGCGCGAACGGTGGATGGTTCGGGTTGCCCGTCGCCGATCGAGGTGGGCTGCCGGCTACGGCGCCGCGGGCCTGAAGACCGCGCCGAACAGCCGGGCGCACCGCGCGCTCATCTCGTCCGGTACGACGTCGGGGTGGGCGCACCACCAGTCGACGAGCGCCGCGAACACATTGCTCCACACCGCGGCCATCGCGTCGACGTCGAGCGGGTCGTCGACCCCGCCGAGGGCGAGGAGCTCGCGGACGCCGTCGTGGGCGAGGGTCTCGAGGCGGGTGCGGTAGGAGCCGAGGAGGGTGGCCGCGGCAGGGGTGGCGGGGGCGGTGGGGTCGTTGGCGACCTGCCAGATCCAGGTCCGGCCGGCGAGGACGGCGAAGACGCCGTCGAGGGTGGCCAGGGCGCGGGCGAGGCCGACCTCGCCGAGCCCGGCGGTGCGCTCGATCTCGCCGACGAGGACGCCGGAGGCCTCGCTCAGGCAGCGCTCGAAGAGCCCCTCCTTGGAGCCGAAGTAGTGGTAGATCAGGGGCTTGGAGATGCCGGCCTCGCGGGCGACGTCGGCGACGGAGGTGGCGGCGAAGCCGCGCTCGCCGAAGATCCGGCCGGCGACGTCGAGGATCTGTGCCTCGCGGTCGGCGCGCGCGACGCCCTTGGTGCCCGAGCGGCGTGCCGACGACGTCATGCGGATCACCCTACCCAGGGAATTGACCTTGTAGTAACTTACCCACGAGTCAATTCAAGGAGACGTCATGCACGACCTGCTCGACCCGATGCAGAACCCGGTGACCTACGCGGTCCCGTTCTTCGTCCTCAGCGTCCTCGTCGAGCTCGCCGCACTGACGTGGCTCGACCACGACGACAACGTCACCGGCTACTCCCTCAAGGACGCCCGCACCTCGATCTCGATGGGCATCGGGTCGCTGCTCTTCCTCACCGTCTTCAAGGTCGGCACCTTCGTGGTGTACTCGGCGATCTCGACCCACCTCGCGCCGGTCCACCTCCCCACCGACACCTGGTGGTACTGGGTGCTCCTCATCGTCGGCCTCGACCTCGCCTACTACGCCAACCACCGCTTCGTGCACCGGGTCAACATCGGCTGGGCCGCCCACCAGGCCCACCACTCCAGCGAGTACATGAACTTCGCCACCGCGCTGCGGCAGAAGTGGAACCCCTGGTTCGAGTTCTTCTTCTGGCTGCCGCTGCCTTTCCTCGGCTTCGCGCCGTGGACGCTGTACGTCGCCTTCTCGATCAACCTCGTCTACCAGTTCTTCGTCCACACCGAGACGATCGACCGGCTCCCCCGCCCGATCGAGCTGGTCTTCAACACGCCGTCCCACCACCGCGTGCACCACGGCTCCGACCCGGAGTACCTCGACCGGAACTACGCCGGCATCCTCATCGTCTGGGACCGCATGTTCGGCACCTTCACGCCCGAGCGGCAGCGCCCGACGTACGGGCTGACCAAGCCGGTCGACACCTACAACCTGCTCACCCTCGAGTACGGCGACTACGCCGCCATCGCCCGCAACGTGCGGCACGCGGCGAGCTGGCGCGACCGCCTCGGCTACCTGTTCGGGCCGCCGGGGTGGACGCCGACGGCCCCCGCGGGCAAGGAGCTCAGCTCTGCAGGCGCCGACTGAGGTCGCCGGTCAGGCCGACCGCCGTCGCGCACCGTCAGGCGTCGAGGCCGAGCTCGCCCATCCGGGCCAGGTGCCGCTCCGTGAGCCGCGTGAACATCCGGCCCAGCGCAGCCAGGTCGAGGCCGGGGCGGTCGACGCCCCCGGCCAGCAGCGCGGTGAGCGCGTCGCGGTCGGCCGCGACCCGCTGCGCCTGGGTGAGCGCCTCGCCCATCAGCCGTCGGCCCCACAGCGCGAGCCGGCCGCCGAGGCGCGGGTCGTCGGCGATGCCGGCGCGGACCCGGTCGACGACGAACACCGCATGGGTGCCCTCCTCCATCGAGGTGATCACCAGGTCGCGGGTCTCGGGGTCGAGGTAGGCCGCGATCTCGCGGTAGAAGTCGTTGGCGAGGCCGTCGCCGACGTAGGCCTTGACCAGGCTCTCGTACCAGTCCGACGGCGCCGTGTGGCGGTGGAACTCGTCGAGCGCGTCCCGGAAGGGCGCCATCGCCTCGAACGGGTCGGCGCCGAGCGCGCGGAGCCGGTCGTGCAGCGCGTGGACCTTGGTCAGCTCGCCGCTCGCCATGGTCGCCAGGTCGACCTTGTCGGCCAGGCTGGGCGCCAGCTTGGCGTCCTCGGCGAGCCGCTCGAAGGCGGAGATCTCGCCGTACGCGATGGCCGCGAGCAGGTCGACGACCGCCTCGCGGTACGACGGGTCGTCGTCGGCCAGGGAACCGGTCGCGTCGGCGGATTCAGCCATGCGCTGAGCGTACAAGTTGCCGAGGCCGGGCGCGTCTCCGCCACCGCACGGGTCGCCGGGCTGTCGACGATGACCCCCGCCGCGCCGTCGGCACGTAGACTGTCCGCGGCGCGAGCCAGTCCTCTCCCCGGCAACGACGGGGAACGCGACCGGCACCGCCCGGGCACCCGCCCACGTATGTGCGCGGCTGAGTGTGAATCAGCCGCATCGAATCAGGCGCCACGCCGACCGGCTGACGACACTCACGAAAGCGAATACGACCCTGACTTCCACCACTGAGTCCACCGCGCCCGCCACGCCCACCTTCCGCGATCTCGGCGTCATGCCCCTGATCTGCGACGCGCTGGAGCGTGCCGGCATCACCCACCCGTTCGCGATCCAGGAGATGACCCTCTCCGTCGCGCTGATGGGCACCGACCTCATCGGCCAGGCCCGCACGGGCACCGGCAAGACCCTCGCGTTCGGCATCCCGGTGCTGCAGCGCAGCGTCGCGCCGACCGACCCCGACTACTCCGAGATCCCGCAGGGCAAGCCGCAGGCGCTCATCGTCGCGCCGACCCGCGAGCTCGCGATCCAGGTGTCCGGCGACCTCGAGCTGGCCGGCCGCGACCGTGGCCTGCGCGTGCTCACCGTCTACGGCGGCGTCGGCTACGAGCCGCAGATCGAGGCCCTCGAGACCGGCGTCGACATCGTCGTCGGCACGCCCGGCCGGCTGATCGACCTGGCCAACCGCAAGGTCCTCGACCTCTCCCACGTGCACGCGCTGGTCCTCGACGAGGCCGACGAGATGCTCGACCTCGGCTTCCTCCCCGACGTGGAGAAGCTGCTCCGGCTCACCCCGGAGACCCGCCAGACCATGCTCTTCTCCGCGACCATGCCGGCCGCGATCGTCGCGCTCGCCCGGATGCACATGCGGCACCCGATGAACATCCGCGCCGAGTCGTCGTACGAGAACGCGACGGTGCCCGCCACCGCGCAGTTCATCTACCTGGCCCACGACCTCGACAAGCCGGAGATCCTCGGCCGGGTCCTGCAGGCCGAGGACGCCGACAAGATGATCGTCTTCACCCGCACCAAGCGGCAGGCGCAGCGCGTCGCCGACGAGCTGGTCGAGCGCGGCTTCAAGGCCAGCCCGCTGCACGGCGACATGGCGCAGGTCGCGCGCGAGAAGGCGCTGACCCGGTTCCGCGAGGACAAGATCAAGGTCCTCGTCGCCACCGACGTCGCCGCCCGCGGCATCGACGTCTCCGGCGTCAGCCACGTCATCAACTACACCTGCCCCGAGGACGACAAGACCTACGTCCACCGGATCGGCCGCACCGGCCGCGCCGGCGCGTCGGGCATCGCGATCACGCTGGTCGACGCGACCGACGTGCACCGCTGGAAGATGATCAACAAGGCCCTCGACCTGCCCTTCGACGAGCCGCTCGAGACCTACTCGACGTCCGAGCACCTCTACCACGACCAGGGCATCGCGCCCGGCACCAAGGGCCGGATCGCTCCCCCGCCGGCGCCGGCCGCCAAGGCCGACCGTGGCGAGCGGGGCGAGCGGGGCGAGCGGGGCGAGCGGGGCGAGCGGGGCGAGCGCAAGGAGCGCCCGGCCCGCAGCCGGACCCGCACGCGCACCCGCGGCGGCCAGCCGGTCGACGGCGGCTCCCCCGCCGAGGCCAAGGGCGAAGTGAAGGGCGAGGCGAAGGGCGAGGCGAAGGGCGAGGCCGGTACGGCGACCGAGGGCGGCGCCCCGCGTCGTCGCCGCCGTCGCCGCAGCAGCGGTGGCGGCCAGGGCGGCGCCACGACCGCCGAGCCGCAGCCGACCGCCTGAACGGCGTACTTCCTGACGGATCCTTGCGCTTCCTGGCCGTTGCAACGGGCAGGAAGTGCAGGAATCCCCGCTTCAGCGGGGATTCCCACCGCAACGCTCAAGCGGTGACGACGACCGCCGTGCCGACCGGCGCGAAGTCCCACAGCGCGATCGCGTTGCCCCGCTCCTGACGGATGCAGCCGTGCGAGCGCGGCGTGCCGAGCTGGGCGAGGGTCTGCACCGGCTTGCCGTCGTCGACGGGGATGGTGTGGAAGCCGATCGCGGCGCCCTCGGTGCCGTGGGTGAACCGGACGAAGTACTCCATGGTCCCCGAGTCGTCGACGCCGATTGCGTTGCGCGAGCGCGAGTACACGGCGTACGTGCCGGGCTGCAGGTTGTCGGTGACGCTGCCGGAGACCAGGTAGGTCCGGACGACGCGGCCGGCGCCGTCGACCAGCCAGACCCGCTGCCGGCTCTCGCTGAACACGATCCGCCGCCCCTGCCCGGAGCGGGCCGGCAGCGCGGTCGACTCGCTGAGCGCGGCGAGCGGGGTGCCGTCGGCGTCGAGGAGTCCCGAGGTGGTGGCGGTGCGGGCGTCGGCGCGGGACAGGTCGTCGGCCGGCCGGGTCAGCGCGGAGGTCGCCGCATCGGCCGCCTCCGGCCCGCCCTCGTCGGAGGGCAGCAGCCCGAAGCCGCCGAGCACCGCGAGCGTGGTCACCGCGACGGCGGCGCCGAAGGCGGTGATCCGGCCGTAGCGCGGACGCGTCGAGGCGGCCTTGCGGCGTCCGGCCGGGACCGCCTTGCGACGTCCGGGGGCGGCTTTGGGCGCGGCGTGCTTCACGGTCAGCGAGCCGCCCGCGCGATCAGGGCGCCGGCGACCTCGCGGTAGGCCTCGGCCCCCTTGCTGGTGCGGCTGGTCGCGAGGATCGAGCGGCCGGCGGCCGGGGCCTCGGCGAACTTGATGGTCTTGGGGATCGGCGGCTCGACGACCTCGAGCTCGTAGGTCTCGGAGATCGTGTCGAGGACGGCGCGCGCGTGGTTGGTGCGGCCGTCGTAGAGCGTCGGGAGCACGCCCCAGACGGCAAGGTCGCGGTTGGTGAACCGGCGGACGTCGTGCACGGTGTCGAGCAGCTGGCCGACGCCGCGGTGCGAGAGCGTCTCGCACTGCAGCGGGATCAGCACGCCGTCGGCGGCGGTCAGCGCGGCGACGGTGAGGACGCCGAGCGACGGCGGGCAGTCGAGCAGGACCCAGTCGTAGTGGGTGCCGGCGGCCTGGAGGTCCTCCATGACGCCGCGCAGCACATGCTCGCGCCCGGTGCGGGTGAGCAGGTCGGCCTCGGCGCGGGCCAGCTCGATGGTCGCGGGGAGCAGGTCGACGCCGTCGTCGGTCGCGATGATCACCTCGCCCACGGCAGTGCCCTTGGTGAGCACGTGGTGGACGGAGAGCTCGAGGTCCTCGGGGTCGATGCCGAGCGAGAACGTCAGGCAGGCCTGCGGGTCGAGGTCGACGAGCAGCACCGACTGGCCGCGCTCGGCGAGCGCGGCGCCGATCGAGGCGACGCTGGTGGTCTTCGCGACGCCGCCCTTCTGGTTGGCGACAGCGAGGATCGTGGGGGGAGCGGGCACGCTGTTCATCGGGGCCCATCATGCCGGACGACACCCGGTTCGCGGCGGAACACCCGCGACACCGCCTGGTTGACTGTGCCCATGCCCACCGCCCTCGTGACCGGCGCCACCGCCGGCATCGGCCTGGAGTTCGCCCGTCAGCTCGCCGCGCGCGGCGACGACCTGGTCCTCGTGGCCCGTGACGCCGCCCGGCTGGCGTCCGTGGCGGCCGAGCTCGAGTCGTCGTACCGGGTCGCGGTGGAGGTGCTCCCCGCCGACCTGACCTCGCTCGACGAGTTGGCCCGGGTCGAGACCCGGCTCGCCGACCGCGCGCGGCCGGTCGACGTCCTGGTCAACAACGCCGGCTTCGGCCTCAAGGAGCGCTTCCTCGACAACCCGATCGACGTCGAGCAGGCCCAGCAGGACGTCCTGGTCCGCGCGGTGCTGCGGCTCACCCATGCGGCCCTCGGCGGCATGGTGGAGCGCCGTACCGGCGGTGTGATCAACGTGTCGAGCGTGGCGGCCTTCCTGCCCCGCGGCACCTACAGCGCGGCCAAGGCGTGGGTGAACTCGTTCAGCGCCTGGGCCCACCACGAGTACGGCGCGCAGGGCGTCACCGTGATGGCGCTGTGCCCGGGGTTCGTGAAGACCGAGTTCCACCAGCGGCTCGGCGTCGACCGCGACGCGTCCGCGCCGAAGCCGCTGTGGCTCGAGGCCGACCGGCTGGTCCGCGAGGCGCTGGCCGACTTCGACCGGGGACGGCCGATGTCGATCCCGTCGAAGCGCTACAAGGCGATCGTCGCCGCGACCCGGCTGGTGCCGGGCGGAGTGCTGCAGCGGTTCCAGTCCCTGGGGCGGAAGTAGCGCGCGGGGGTCTCACCCCTCCCCCGCGATGAAGGCGCGGACGGCGTCCGCGACCAGTTGGACCGCGATCGCCGACAGCAGCAGGCCGGCGATCCGGGTGACGAGCAGGACGCCGCCGTCCCGGATCAGGCGCAGGATCGGCAGCGAGAAGCGCATCGCGGCCCACAGCGCCACGTGGACGCCGATGACGCCGAGCGCCACGGAGACGCCGTCGGGCCAGGAGTCGACGCGCTTGACGAAGAGCATGGTCGCGACGATCGCGCCGGGGCCGGCGAGCAGCGGGGTGCCGAGCGGGACGAGGGCGATATTGGCGTCCGCCGTGGCGGTCACCTCCCCCTCCTTGCCGGTCAGCAGCTCGAGCGCGACGAGCAGCAGGAGCAGGCCTCCGGCGCACTGCAGCGCGGGCAGCGAGATGTGCAGATAGCTGAGGATCTGCTGGCCGAAGAGCGCGAACAGCGTGATCACCAGGAAGGACACCGCGACCGCCTGCCAGGCCGCGCGGCGAGCGGTGGCTGGGCTGCGGCCCGCGGTCAGGGACAGGAAGATCGGCACCGTGCCGACCGGGTCCATGATCACGAAGAGAGTCACGAAGACCTCGACCATGAGGACGGAGTCGATCATCGCAGCGCCTTCCCTGCCAGGGTGGTGGGTGAGCCGAGGTCGGCGGCGCGATCGAGGATCCGCCGCAGCTGGTCGGGCGCGGTGGTCTCGATGCCGAGGTCGTGGCCGACCTTGCCGCCGCCGTGGTGGTCGCTGGAGCCGGTGACGATCAGCCCGTGCCGTACGGCGATCTCCCGCAGCGCCGTGCGCGCCGCGGCGTCGTGGTCGAGATGGTCGACCTCGATACCCGCGAGGCCCGCGTCGGCCAGCGTCGCGAACGCCTCCGCATCGAGGACGTCGTGCGACCCGCGGCCCCACGGGTGCGCGACGACGGCCACGCCGCGAGCGGTCGTGACCCGGGCGAGCATGTCGAGCAGGTCGGCGGCGTAGCGCCCGACGTACGCCGGTCGGCTGCCGGACAGGTAGCGCGCGAACGCCTCGTCGCGGTCGGCCACCACCCCGAGCCGCACCAGCAGGTCGGCGACGTGGGGCCGGCCGGTGACCCGGTTGCCGGGGCTGACCTCCGCGAGCGCCTCCTCGGTCGCCGGGATGCCGAGCTCGCGCAGCCGGGCGAGCATCGCCGGCACCCGCGCCTCGCGTCCGCCGACGATCCGCTCGAGCTCCTCCTGGAGCCCCGGGTCGTCGGCGTCGGGCAGGTAGACGAGCAGGTGGACGCCGGCGCCGCGGAAGCGGGTGCTGACCTCGATCCCGCGGACCAGCCCGATGCCGGCCTCCTCGGAGGCCGCGACCGCCTCGTCCCATCCGGCGGTGGTGTCGTGGTCGGTCAGCGCGACGACGTCGAGCCCCGCCGCGGCCGCGGCCCGCACCAGGTCGGCGGGCTGCTCGGTGCCGTCGCTGACGCTGGAGTGGGTGTGGAGGTCGATCGTCACCGTACGAGGTTAGTGGTGTGGCTCAGAGCTCGGCGAGCACCACGACCCGATCGCCCGGCGCGGCGGCGAAGCGCTCGCCCTTCGGCGGGTTGACGACGACGCCGAACCGGGATCCGGCCTCGGCCAGCGACGCCGACGAGTAGCCGATCGCGGTCTCGCCCCGACGCGCCGCGGCCGCCACGAAGGTCGCCCAGTCGGTCTCCCGCCCCGCGACGACGTAGCCCTCGGCCGGGCGCAGGTAGATCTCGCTCCCGTCGGCCTGCAGCAGGTCGTGGAAGACCGGCTCGATCCGGGCATCCTCGGAGAGCTGGGTGACGATCAGGCTGACGATCTCGCCGCTGACCACGACGTCGTCGATGTCGGCGACCTGCGCCAGGACCCGGTTGCGGTCGTCCATCATCTCGCTGACGACGGGCGTGCTGCTCGCCGAGCGGGCCAGGATGTCGCGGACGTGGAGCAGCGTGATGAGCGTCGTGGCGTCGGCGGCCTCGGCGTCGAGATCGTCGGAGTAGCAGAGCACGATCACCTGGTCGCAGTCGGCGGGCACGTGCTCGTCGAGCACCGCGCGCCGGGTCGTGCTCGCTGTCGCCACGGTGATGGCCAGGTTCCGCGTGTCCGGTACGACGGGCGTCCCGTGCTCGGCCACGACGGTGAGCGTCGAGCCCGGTGCGGCGTACCGGTCGAGCTCGCTGAGGATGATCGGCGCCCGCTCGTTCCAGCCGAGCACCACGGCGTGCGTCGCGTGCGGCGTCTCGACCGGCGGCGTGGCGATGGCGTCCTCGTCGACCTTCGCGGACGAGCGCGGCGCGGTCGCGAGGATCGAGTCGTCCTCGGCGACGACGACGAGTCCGCGGCCGCCGACGGGGGTGTCGGGCGCCGGGTTGAGCCGGACGGCGTCGCCGTCGGTCAGCCCGATCACGCTGAGGGTGGCGTAGTGCAGCTGCGCCTCGGCGTAGGTAGCCGACGCGAGCGGGTGCTGCTCGATGAAGTAGATCTCGTCGCCGTCGTAGTCGAAGAGCTCGCGGTAGACGGCAGCGGCGCCGGACTGGCGCGAGGTCTGCACGACCAGCTTGGCCACGGTCTCGCGGATGTCGAGGAGCGAGATCCCGCCGGGCCGGTCGCGCCCGATCAGGCGGGCGACCTCGAGGTTGGCCGGGTCGCGCAGCTGGGCGACCACCCGCGGGCCGGCGCCGTCGGCAGCCTCGGGTCCGTCGAGCGTGGAGCGCAGCGCGAGCAGGGACTTGATCACCTCGCGGTCGGGGTCGAACGCGCTGCGGTCGCGCCCGCCCGGGTCGGACGACAGCACGACCACCGAGCGTGCCGCGGCGGGGCTGACGATGGCCAGGTCGTCGATGTCGGACGGCGATCCCGAGCGGCAGACCACGCGCGTGCCGCGCAGGCTGCTCACCTTGGCCCGGATCTCCTCCTCCATCTCCACCTTGTCGCGGTCCGCGAGGACGGCGACGACCGGTCGGCGCCGGCTCTCGTTGGCGATGGTGAGCTCGCTGATCACGGTGAAGATCGAGTCGGACCAGCCGAGGATCACGGTGTGGTCGGACTCGAGGACCACCGACCGGCCGCGGCGCAGCTCGGCGATGCGCGCGTCGATGCCGGCCGCGATGACGCCGATCAGCGCGCTGACGATGAACAGGCCGGCCACGGTGAGCACCAGCATGGTGAGGATGAAGCTCCACCGCGCGCCGGTGTCGCCCGCGACGGTGCCGGGGTCGAGCGCATGGAGCAGCGCCTGGAAGGCGGCCTCCCAGAAGCCGATGTGCTGCTCGCGCATCCCCGACACGACGTCGACGACGGCGAACACGACCACCAGCAGCACGGTGACCGCGAACAGCCAGGCGACGAGGGCCGGCGTCCCGCGCGCCATCGTGTTGTCGAAGCCGTACCGCAGGCGGGCCCGGATACCGACCGGGGGCGCCGCGGGGCGGGCCGCCGTGCTGGTCCGCTGCCCTATCGCCTCCGCCGTCCGGCGGCGCAGGGTCTGCGCATTGCGTGCCATCGTTCTCGCTCCTCCTCGTCCGACGGAGGATCGTCCCGCACCACGGCGTCCTGGCGACGCGGAACGGCCGAATTCGGGACGGTGGCCCGCGCCTCACCAGGCCGGGGCAGGGCCCCCGAACGGCAGCGCGACCAGCTGTGGCCCGGTGGCCGAAACGTCGCGCAGGATCCAGTCGTCGCGCAGCAGCAGGATCGCCGAGGCCGGGCGCAGCACCAGCCACAGCCAGCGCCCGCCCGACTCACCGGCCAGCACCGAGCGGTCCCAGTCGCCCGGCGCCGAGCTGACCGAGACCGGCCACAGGCCCACGGGGTGCTGCTCGACGCGGACGCGCACGGGCGGCGGGCCGTCGCCGACCTCGTGGCCGGGATCGAGCACCTCGTCGGCGTCGAGGCCGGCGACGCGGGCGCCGAAGCCGGTGCCGGGCTCCTCGCTGATCACCATCACGTCGACCGGTCCGTCGAGCTGGCTGGTGCCGGCGACGCAGGTCATCGTCGCCTGGGGCGGCGCGCCCGCAGGGCCGGCCGTGCCGACCACCGCCGCGAAGTCGCTGACCGTCCAGCCGGGGCCGAGCGGCCAGGGCAGGAAGGTCGGGAAGCGGCCCACCCGCAGCAGGTGCGCCGCGAAGCCGTCGTACGACGAGGCGACCGGCCTCCACATCGGCACGACGACGCCGTGGTCAGGGCACGACCAGGACCCGTCGCCGACCTCGGCGACGGGCGTCGGGCAGCGCGGACACTCGACGCGGAAGCCGGGCGGCTCCGGCTCCCCCGGTGTCACGGGCTGTTCGGTCGACATCTCGCCACGCTCCTGCGCGGGGGCTCGTTCGTCAAGCGTTCCAGCGCTGGATGACCGCGGTCTCGCGCTCGTAGCCGAGCTGCGAGATGGTCGCGGTGTCGAGCCTGAACAGCGCGCCGTCGCGCACCGGGAGCCCGAGCCAGCGCGCGGTCAGCGCCCGCAGCACGTGGCCGTGGGCGAAGATCAGCACGTCGCCGCCGGTCAGCCGGATGTGGTCGACGACCCGGTCGACGCGCTTCTCGACCTGCTCGGGGGTCTCGCCGCCGGGGCAGCCGTCGGTCCACAGCGACCAGTCGGGCCGATCGGCGCGGATCTGCGCGGTCGTCATCCCTTCGTAGTCGCCGTAGTCCCACTCGAGCAGGTCGTCGACGACCGTAGCGTGCTCGAACCCGGCCAGCTCCGCCGTACGGCGGGCGCGCAGCAGCGGACTGGTCAGCACCTCCCGGTAGGAGGGCCCGTCGAGCCGGATCCGCAGCTCGCGGGCCAGCTGCTCGCCCGCCGGCAGCAGCGGCTTGTCGGTCGACGAGGTGTGCCGACCGGACTCACTCCACTCCGTCGCGCCGTGACGGACCAAGAACGCGGAATCGGTCATACCCGACATCCTGCCAGCGGAAGCCGCCGAGTGGCAGGATCCGGCCATGCCGCTGCCGCTGTCCCGCCATCGCCTCGCGATCGCCGCCGGGTTCGCCACTCAGGGCTTCGTCTTCATCAGCCTCACCACCCGGCTGCCGGACATCAAGGACCGCTGGGACCTCTCCGAGCTGGGCGTCTCCGGCGTGCTGCTGGCGATCGTGCTGCTCGCCGGCGCGGGCTCGGTCGTCGCGGAGCGGCTCGCGGCCCGGGCGGCCAGCGCGCGGGTGCTGCGGGTCGGCCTCGTCCTGGCGGCCGTCGGGGCGGCGCTGATGCTCGCGGCGCCGGCGTGGCCGGCGTACCTCGCCGGGGTGGCGGTCTACGGCGTCGGCCTCGGCATGGTCGACGCCTCGACCAATATGCAGGCGGTGGCGCTGGAGGTGCGCTACGGGCGCACGATCCTGCCCAGCTTCCACGGCGCCTGGACCTTCGGCGGCCTGCTCGGCGCGGCCGTCACGCTCGCCACGGCCGACGTCGACCTGGCCTGGACGGCGCTCGTGGCGATCCTGCCGGTGCTCGTCGCGGGCGCGGCCTTCCTGCCCCGCGACGACGCACCCGCCGACACCGCCGGCCCCGCCAGCTCGGCCGCGGCGGCCGCGATCGCCGTCCCCTGGCGCCCGATCCTCATGGTCGGTCTCGGCATGGTCGTCTTCTACATGGTCGACACCGCCGCCCAGACCTGGGGCGCGGTCTACCTCGACGAGGTCGTCGCCGCGCCGTCCCGGTTCGTCGCGCTCGCGACGCTGCCCTACCTGGTGGCCAGCCTCATCGTGCGCCTGGCGGGCGACCGCGTCGTCGAGCGGTACGGCGCGACGCCGGTGCTCCGGATCGGCGCGGTCGTCGCCTGCGCCGGGCTGGTCGTGGTCACGGCCGCGCCGACGTGGGGCATCGCGGTCCTCGGCTTCACCCTCACCGGCGCGGGCATCTCGGTCGTGGCGCCGCTCAGCTTCTCCGCCGCCGCGCGGATCGCGGGCGGCTCGGTCGAGCGGGTCGACGCGGTGATCGCCCGGTTCAACCAGTTCAACTATGTCGGCGGGCTGCTCGGCGCGGTGCTCACCGGCGTGGTGGGCAAGGACGAGCTGCGCTACGGCTTCGTGGTGCCGCTGTTCCTGGTGCTGACGCTGCTGCCGCTGGCCCGCTGGTTCGGGTCGGGGCGCCCGGGAGGTCCCGAGCGCCCGACGCCGAACGAGCAGGCGCCGGAGGTCAGCGCCGAGCGGTAGGCCGGCAGACCCGGCACACCGTCAGGTGGGCGTTGCTCTCCCCCACCGGCGTGAGGTCCTCGCGGTGCGCGATGAGCGCGCAGTCGCGCCGGTGCATCGTCGTACCGTCGCCGGCGACGACGGGGATCGCGCCCACGTCGTGGCCCAGCTCGTCGGTGCGCGCGTTGGTGGCGGTCACCTCGGCGAGCACGAGCAGGGTGTCGGCCAGCCGCTTCGACGACTCGCGGCCGTCGGCGGCGATCCGCGCCAGCCACGCGCCGAAGTAGAGGAAGCCGCCGACGAAGGTCAGGCCGAGCCCGAGCATGCCGCCGGAGATGACGTACGACAGCTGGTCCCACTGGTACGGCGACTTCGAGGCGCCGTACCAGCCCAGGATGATGACCACGATGCCGAGCGGCAGCATGATCGCGCCGGCCCAGAAGAGCACGACCTGGAGCAGGGCGTAGTAGTTGTCCTTGAGCGGCGCGACGCCCGAGCGGGAGGAAGACTCGCCGACGCGCGGCAGGCTGGTTGCGGTCATGGTCATGCCTTTCGGAGGTCGGGAAGGCCGCTGTCGAGGCCGTGAGGACAGGCGGCGCCGCCGCCGAGCGCGAGGACGCCGAGCCGGCGCATCCAGCTGCCGGCCACGGCCGCCAGGATCAGGCCGCCGACCATGAGCATCCCGGGCACCGACCCCAGCGGGGGCAGACCCGCGCTGGTGGGCTTGGTGTCGGGCATGGCCTGGGGCGTCTCGCCGCCGGTCGCCGCGCCGCCGACGGGTGCGGGGCCGGCGGCCGGGGGGACGCCGACCGAGCCCGCGGCGGGCTTGCCGGACGCCGGCGGCGGTGTGCCGGCCGCAGGGGCGCCCGCGGCGGGCGCCGGGGCGATGTCGATCGGCGGCACCGTGTCGACGGTGGCCGACGCGACGCCGAGTGTGATCACGACCCGCGGCGCGAGGCCGGACAGGCCGGCCACGATGCCCTTGAGCGGGCCGGCCTGGGCCGGGATCAGCTGCGCCAGCTGGGCGGCCGGCAACGCCTTGAGCAGCGGCGAGAGGACCTTGGTGTCGATGGTGATCTTGAGGCCCTCGGACACGCTGGTCGCGGTGTCGCCCTCGACCGTGCGGACCGGCTCGGGGATCTCGAAGGTCACGCCGAGCTGCTGCAGCGCCGCGGCCGGCAGGTCCTTCAGACCGGGGATCGGGGTGGTCTTGCCCATCGCGATCACGCCGTCGGGGCCGATGCCGAACTCCTGGCCGGCGATCGCCATCTTGCCCCACACGGCCTTGCCGGTCGCGGTGCCCTTGGCGCCGTCCGAGGTGGCCTTGGCGACGGTCTCGACGCCGCCGAGCGTGATCAGGCCGCCGAGCAGCCGGATCTCGCCGAGCGTGGCGCGCGAGGCGGTCACGACCGGGCCGTCGACGGCGGTCATCTTGGAGCTGGAGACGTAGCCGTCGACGTCGACCAGGGCGGCCAGGCCCGGCGGCAGGCCGGGGGTGCTGGTCGCGGTCTTCTTCTGCCCGCCGAGGCCGCCGAGGCCGCCGGTCAGCTTGCCGAGCAGGTCGGTGAGCGGGTTGCCCCCGCCGCCGAGGCCGCCGCCCGGGGCCGCGCCCTCGTCCGCATCCGGGCCGGCGACGGCGCCGTCCGGCGAGAAGCCGGCCTCGGCGGTCGCGGTCTTGTCGCCCGACGTGGTCCGCATGACCGAGCCGGGGAGCTTCTCGTCCGACTGGGTCGGGGTGTCGCCGGGGTACTGCGAGTTGACCTGGACCGGGTAGCCGCCGTCGGTCAGCGGGTTCGACGGCAGGCCCAGCTGCTCGGCGAAGGTCTTCAGGCCCTCGCCGACCGGGTCGCCCGGCCAGAAGAAGCTGGCCCGGCCGGTCGACTGGCCGGAGTCGGCCTTGACCTTGGTGTAGCCGGCCTCCATCTCGACCTGCGGGCTCGCCGGGATCGGCAGGCTCGGCTCGTAGATCTCGACGCGGATCGGCGCCGACCAGGCCGACGACGAGAAGCCGCCGTACGCCGGCTTGGGCGCGGCCGCCGCGGGCGAGGCGCCCGGACCGGCGGCCATCGGCACCATCGAGGCGGCGATGCCCCCCGCCAACAGAAGTCGGAACCTGCTCATGCTGCTCCCCCCAGGATGACGTCGGCCATGGTGTCGAGGATCTCCCCCGGCTCACCGGTGGCCACGATGCGACCGCCGCTCATCACGGCGGCATAGTCGGAGACCCGCAGCGCGGTGCGGGCGAACTGCTCGATGCAGAGGATCGAGACGCCGGACTCGGCGATCCGGGCGACGGTCTCGTAGAGCTCGTCGACGATGAGCGGAGCGAGGCCCATCGAGAGCTCGTCGAGCAGCAGCAGCGCGGGATCCGAGGCGAGCGCCCGGGACATCGCCAGCATCTGCTGCTCACCGCCGGACATGGTGCCGGCGAGCTGGTCGCGGCGCTCGTGCAGCCGCGGGAAGTAGCTGTAGGCGGTGTCGAGGATCGCGGGCGCCGGGACGCCGGCGTACGACATCAGGCGGAGGTTCTCCTCGACGGTGAGGTTCGGGAACACCGACCGGCCCTCGGGGATCGTGCACAGCCCCACCCGGGCCAACTCGTCCGAGCGCGCCTTGCGGACGTGGACGCCGGCCAGGTGGATGTCGCCCGACGTCGCCTCCTTCTGGCCGCTGATCACCTTGACCAGGGTCGACTTGCCGGCGCCGTTGGGGCCGAGCAGCGCCATCACCGCGCCGCGCGGGACGGCGAGGTCGACCCCGCGCAGCACCTCGATCCGCCCGTAGGCGGCATGCAGGTCGACGACCTCCAGGATCGGCACGCTCACGGCGTCACCACCTCCATCACGCTGGTGTCGTGGGCTGACTCGTCGCTCTCGGAGTAGCCCAGGTAGGCCCGCTGGACGTCGGCGTCCGCGCGGATCTCGGCGGGCGTGCCGGACGCGATGATCCGGCCGAAGTCGAGGACGTGGATGTCGTTGCAGACGCTCATCACCAGGTCCATGTCGTGCTCGACCATGAGGACGGCGCAGCCCTCGCCCGCGAGCTCGACGAGCAGCTCGCCGAAGGCGTCGGTCTCGGTCTCGTCGAGGCCGGACGACGGCTCGTCGAGCAGCAGCAGTTGGGGATCGCTGGCCAGGCAGCGGGCCAGCTCGAGCAGCCGCGCGGTGCCGGTCGGGATCGAGTCGGCGCGCTCGTCGGCGTAGTCGAGGATGCCGACGCGGTCGAGCAGCATGTCGACACCGCCGCGCGAGCGCCCGAACCACGCCAGCGGCCCGCCGTGGATCTCCTGCGCCACCCGCACGTTGTCGCGCACGGTGAGCGAGCCGAAGGCCTCCAGCCGCTGGAAGGTGCGGCCCACGCCGTGCCGCGCCCGCTTGTGCACCGGCCAGCCGGTGACGTCGCGGTCGCGGTAGCGGATCCGCCCCTTGGTGGGCTTCTGCAGGCCGGTGATCACGTTGAAGCACGTGGTCTTGCCGGCGCCGTTGGGCCCGATCAGCCCGGTGATGGAGCCGCGGTCGGCGGTGAACGCGGCCTCGTTGACCGCGGTCACGCCACCGAACCGCACGACGACCTCGTCGACCTCGAGCAGCGCCATGTCAGCCCACCTTCTCGATGACCATGGTGGACTCCACGTCCGCCTCCAGTACGACGTCGCCCGTGGCGGCCGGCTCGGCGCCGCCGCCACGCGGCAGCAGCCCCTGCAATCGGCCCTCGAGTCCCGGCGCCACCTTGCCGCCGGTCCAGCGGCCCAGCTTGAACAGGTAGTTCGCCAGGCCGTTGGGGTCGCGGCCGAGCAGCACCGCGCCGACGCCGATCACGACGAACAGCAGGCCGGCCATCTCGGGCGCCGACGCCTGGAACTCGGGCAGCAGCATGAGCGCCGTACCGCCGAGCAGGGCGCCGGTCACCGAGGTCGCACCGAAGACCACGGCGAGCAGCAGCACGAGGAGCGACTGGAAGTAGAGGAAGTCCGCCGCGCCGACCGTGCCGCGCAGGCCCGCGAAGAGGCCGCCGGCGAGACCGGCGATGCCCGCCGAGAGGGCGAACAGGCCGACCCGGAACCACCGCATGTCGAGGCCGAGGGTGCCGCAGGCCGACGGGCTGTCGCGCATCGCGATGAGCAGCCGGCCCAGGGCGCCCCGGCGCAGCAGCAGGAGCCCCAGGGCGAGAACGACGAAGGCGAGCACCATGAACCAGACGTAGGAGGTGTCGCTGCCGATCCGCATGCCGAGGATCGAGAGGCGCTGGGCGGCCAGCGTCCCGTTGAACTTGAACGCGAAGTCGGCGTTGAAGATGACCTTGTCCATGAGCACCGCGAAGGCCATCGTCGAGAGCGCCAGGTAGAGGCCGGTCAGCCGCAGCACGGGCAGCGCCACCAGCGCCCCGGCGCCCGCGGCCACCAGCGCCGCCACCGCCAGGCCGAAGAGGTTGGGCTCGTCGAGCTTGGCGTAGGTGAGCGCGCCGATGCCGGCGAAGGTGAACTGCGCGAGCGAGACGTGGCCGCCGTACCCGGTGAGCAGGACGAGCGACAGCATCACGATCGCGTACGTCGCCGCGACGCCGATGAGCAGCACCTGGTTGGGCGCCACCGCGTTGATGAGCACGAAGGCCACCACCAGCAGGCCGGCGCCCGAGCCGAGCGAGCGGCGCATCGTGGGCAGCGGCGCGGTGACGATGCCCTTGACCTGGCCGATCCGCAGCTGCGCCTGGGGCATCGCCACGACGATCACGAACAGGAAGAGCGCCGGGATCACCGCGCGGACCGAGTTGAGGATGCCGTCCTTCGGCAGGTACGCGACCGCGTAGGACTCGAGGATGCCGAGGATCATCGCGCCCGCGAAGGTCATCGGCAGGCTCTTGAGCTTGCCGATCATCGCCGCGGCGTAGGCGTTGATGACGAGCAGGGTCAGCGCGTAGTAGTCGAGCAGGACGACGGGCGCGAGCAGGATGCCGCCGAGCGCGGCGAGCGAGATGCCGATCATCCACGACAGCGCGGCCACCCGGTCGGGCTTGCCGCCGAACAGCTTGAGCAGCTCGGGGTTGTCGACCGACGCCCGCATCGCGGTGCCGATCCGGGTCCGGCTCAGCAGCAGGTAGAGGCCGAAGGCGACGGCGATCGCGCAGAGCAGGGTGATCAGCTGATGGGCGGTGACATAGGTGCCGCCGACGTTCCAGCTGGTGCCCGCGTAGAACGGCAGCAGCGCGCGCGGCTCCGGCGGCCACAGCTGCTGGGCGAGGCCGATCAGCGCGACGAGCATGCCGAGGGTGACCACCAGCGCCACCGACACCGGCCCCTCCCCCAGGCCGCGGGTGACGAAGCGCTGGATGAACCAGCCGATCGCCGGCGCCACCACGCCGAGCACCAGGATCAGGGCGAGCCAGGTCGGCACGCCCTGACGCTGGGTGAAGTCCCAGAACACGAACGAGAGCAGCATGCCGAAGGCGCCGTGGGCGATGTTGAAGACCCGCGTCGTCGTGTAGGTGAGGACCAGGCCGCTGGCCATGATCGCGTACGCCGCGCCCGTGAACAGGCCCAGCAGGGTGTAGGCGAAGAGGGAGCTCACGATCAGCCTCCGATTCCGGTGTTCACGACCTTGCCGCACAGGTAGTTGCCCGACGAGACCTGCTGCCAGCGGCCGCCCTTGTACTGGACGACCTTCTGGCACGGCGGCGTGTTCGCCGTACCGAGGTTCATCGCGGTGTGCGCGCCGTTGCCCGTCCAGGACGTCGTGTGCCGGACCGCGTCGACGAGCGATGCGCGGGTGAGCCGGCCGCCCAGCGCGATCGCCTTCTCGACGAAGAGCCGGGTCGCCGACCAGGCGTAGAGGCCGTAGTAGTTGGGGATCGCGCCGGGCTTCACCTGCTGCAGCCACGACAGGTAGAGCTGGATCTCGGCGTTGTTCTTGTTCTCGAACAGGTCGTTCGACGAGTAGATGTAGTCGCCCTCGGCGAGCGCGCCGGCCTGCTGGACGTAGCGCTGGTCGTAGATCGTCGGGTCCTGCAGGAAGAAGTCCGGCTTGAAGCCCTGCTGCTGCATGGCCTGCTGCAGCTTGACCGTGTTCTGGTACGGCCCCTGGTAGGTGACCGCCTTGACGCCCTTGTCCTTCATCTGCTGGACGTAGGGCGCGAAGTTGAACTCGGCGACGTCGATGCCCTGCTGGTAGGTGACCTTCCAGCCGGCGCCCTTCTCGAAGCCGGCCGCGAGGCTCTTGGCGTTGACCGGCGCGGCGCCGGCGTTGATGTAGAGCACGGCGGCGTTCTTGACCGCGTCGGGGTACTTCTGCGCCAGCCACTTCGCGGTGGGGTCGGCGATCAGGTTGGTCCGGATCGAGTACGCCGCGAAGCAGCTCTTGCACGCCTGGCGCTCCGGGTTGACCGTGACCGCGCGCAGGTCGGGGATCCCGCAGTTGGCCGCCGTGGCCGCGCCGCCGGAGTCGAAGGCCGACATCGAGCCGACGGTCGCGAAGGCGGAGCCGCACGCCTTGACGTAGCCCTGCTGGTCGGCGCCCGCGTCGGCGCGGCTGTCGAGGTTGATCAGGTCGAGCTTGCGGCCGCAGATCGTGTTCTGGGAGTTGAAGTACTCGACGTAGGCACGGGTCGCCTGCTGCGCGGACTCGAAGATGCCGGGCACCGGGCCGGAGATGTCGGCGACATTGGCGATGGTGATCGTCTTGTCGGTGATGCCGGTCTGGTTCTTGAAGCCGGCGCAGGAGCCGGCCTTGACGCCGCCGGTCGCCGACCCGTCGCCGGACGACGAGCCGCCGCCACCGCCGCCACCGCCGCCGTTGGCACCGGAGCCCCCACTCGCTGCTCCGGTGCCGCCGCCCGTGCTGCCGCCGGCGCCGCCACTGCCGGTTCCCGCGCCACCTGCGGCCGGGGCGCCGCCGGTGCCGGAGTCGCCCCCGGTGCCGGAGCCGCCGTCGACCGCGGAGCCGCCGCCGTCACCCGAGCCGGCCGCCGCGCCCGATCCGTTGCCGCCGGTCGCCCGGGCGACCTCGTTCGGGTCGAGCTGCGACCCGCACGCCGTCACCGCGAGCAGGACGGCGGCCACGCCGGCCACCCGCATCGCGCGACGCGCCCTGGCCGACCTGGTTCCCCCCGGAGCCCTCATGTCTCAGCCACCCACTCCGGAGTTGATGACGTTGCCGCACAGGTAGTTGCCCGGCGAGACCTGCTGCCAGCGGCCGCCCTTGTACTGGATGATCTTCTGGCAGGGCGGGGTCTCGGCGGTGCCCACCCGCATCGCGGTGTGCGCGCCGTTGTCGGTCCAGTTGTTGACCTTCTTGACGGCCGCCACGAGCGAGGCCCGGTCGAGCTTGCCGCCGAGCGCGAGCGCCTGCTGGACGAAGAGCCGGGCCGCCGACCACGCGAAGAGTCCGTAGAAGTTCGGGATCGCGCCGGGCTTCACCTGCTGCAGCCACGAGAGGTACAGCTGGATCTCGGCGTTGTTCTTGTTCTCGAACAGGTCGGTCGTCGAGTAGACGTAGGTGCCCTCGGCGAGCGAGCCGGCCTGCTGGATGTAGCGCTGGTCGTAGATGGTCGGGTCCTGCATGAAGACGTCGGGCTTGTAGCCCTGCTGCTGCATGGCCTGCTGCAGCTTCACCGTGTTCTGGTAGGGGCCGGTGTAGACCACCATCTTGATGCCCTTGTCCTTCATCTGCTGAACGTAGGGGGCGAAGTTGAACTCGGCGACGTCGATGCCCTGGGTGTACTTGATCGACCAGCCCATCTTGCCCCAGGCCGCGGCCTGGCTCTTGGCGTTGATCGGGGCCGCGCCGCCGTTGATGTAGAGCACGCCGACGTTCTTGACGGCGTCCGGGTGCTGCTTGGCCAGCCACTTCGGGCCCGAGTCGGCGATCAGGTTGGGGCGGATCGAGTAGACGCCGAAGCAGGTCGAGCAGCCGGCCCGCTCGGGCGTCGTCATCGCGGCCCGGATGTCGGGGATGCCGCACGACTCGGCCACCCCGGCGCCGCCGGAGTCGAAGGCGCCCATCGAGCCGACCGCGGCGAACGCCTGGTCGCAGGCCTTGGTGTACGCCTGCTGGTCGGCACCGGCGTCGGCCCGGCTGTCGAGGTTGAGCAGCTCGAGCTTGCGGCCGCAGATCGTGTTCTGGGAGTTGAAGTACTCCACGTACGCGCGGGTGGCCTGCTGGGCCGCCTCGAAGATGCCCGGCACCGGGCCGGACAGGTCGGCGACGTTGGCGAGGGTGATCGTCTTGTCGGTGATCCCCTTCTGGTTCTTGAAGCCGGCACACGACGCCGCCTTCACGCCGCCGGACGACGAGCCCTGGCCGGACGTCGGGGCGTTGCCGGTACCGCCGCCGGTGGCGCCGCCGCCCGTCGTACCGGACCCGCCGGTGCCGCCCGTGCCACCCGAGGTGCCACCGGTCCCGCCGGCACCGCCGGACGTGCCGCCGGTGCTGTCGGGGGCGCCGCCGCCGGGGGCGATCGGGGCGCCGGCGGCGTCCGTGCCTCCGCCGGAGCCGCCCCCGCCGCCGTTCATGCTGGCGACGGTGTTCGGATCGAGCTGGGAGCCGCAGGCGGTGAGCGTCAGCACCAAGGCGGAGACGCCGACCATGCGACGCGCGCGGTCTCGGAGAAGCATGCAGAACCTCTCGACTCTGTGAGCACAGCAAGGTCCCGGTCCCGGCGACCTCGAGACTCCAACGAGCGTCCTGTGACCCGAGTCACGGCCTAAAGTGCAACGTGTTTCAGTTTTTTCTCGGGGCGAGGGGGAACGCGACGGGTCCGCACGTCGTCCCAGGCATCATGAGAGCCATGTCCTCCCGCGCGCGCCTGCTGCCCGTCGTCCCGCTGCTGCTGCTGCCGCTGAGCGCGTGCGGACACGAGAACGACGACCGCGCGACCGACTCCATCGCTCCCGCGCCCGCCCCGAGCGCGACGGAGTCGCCCTCGGGCACGCCCGAGTCGACCGGCCGCTATCCCGCCTTCGCCGCGACCGACTACGTCTACCGGCTCGAGGTGATGTGCTTCTGCCCGCAGGTCGGCCCGGTCAAGGTGCGGGTCGAGGGCGGCAAGGTCGCCGGCGCGACCGCGCTCTCCGGCGACGGCAGGGGCAAGCCGGCGCCCGACTACACCCGGCTGTCCATCAACGACATCATCGCGATGGCCAACGACCCCGCCGCGGCGAAGGTCGAGGTCACCTGGCCCGACGGCCAGGACCACCCGACCTCGGTCGCCGTCGACCGGATCGCGAACGCCACCGACGACGAGGTGACCTACACGATCAAGAACGTGCGGGTGCTGCCCTGAGCGGTCAGCGCGGGACGAGCACCCAGTAGTCGAGGTCGAGCAGGACGCCGGCGGCGTACTTGCCGTCGTCGCCGCGCAGCGTCATCGACTCGTCGCGGCCCTTGGTCGCGACCAGGCGCAGCCGGAGCGCGCCGACGCCCGGGGCGGACGTCTCGGCCTTGTCGAGGACCTCGGACCAGGCGTAGATCGTGTCGCCCGCGAACGCCGGGGCGGTGTGGGCGCCGGCGTTGATGGCGGCGATGAGCTGGGCGTTGGCGAGGCCGTTGAAGGACAGCGCGCGGGCCAGCGAGATCACGTGGCCGCCGTAGACGAGGCGGTTGCCGTCGGGGCGGGCCTCGACGTTGAAGTGCACCTTGGCCGTGTTCTGCCACAGACGGGTGGCCTGCTGGTGCTCGGACTCGGTGAGCGTGACGCCGTCGACGTGGTCGATCCGCTCGCCCACCGCGTAGTCGTCGTAGCGGTGCGACTCCCCCGCCGCCCCGAAGTCGTACGACGTGAAGTCGAGGCCCGCGGGGATCACCAGGTCGGCGGCGGCCACAGCCGGCGCCAGCTCGGGCACGACGGCCTCCGGGGCCGGGGCGTCGACGTCCCGCTTGTGGACCATCACCCAGCGCGCCCACTCCAGCGCGACCTCGCCGCGCTGGTTGGTGGCGGTGGAGCGGACGTAGACGACGCCGCTCTTGCCGTTGGAGTTCTGCTTGAGGCCGATCACCTCGGAGGTGGTGCTGAGCGTGTCGCCCGGCACGACCGGCTGGTGGAAGCGGCACTCGGCGTAGCCGAGGTTGGCGACGGCGTTGAGCGAGACGTCGGGGACGGTCTTGCCGAACGCGATGTGGAAGGCGATGAGCTCCTCGACCGGGTGGGGGTCGAGGCCGACGGACGCGGCGAAGGCGGCCGAGGACGGCACCGCGAAGCGGGTCGGGTAGAGCGATCCGTAGACGGCCCGGTCACCCTCGGTGACGGTGCGGGGCGTCGCGTGCCGGATGACCTGGCCGACCTTGAAGTCCTCGAAGAAGTTCCCGGCCCACGTCTTCGAACCCAGTGTCTTGCTCATGGGCGGTCATTCTGTCAGGTCGGCGATGAGCTTGCGCCAGACGTCGGCGACGTGATCGATGTCGTATTGACGCGAGTCGCGCAGCGCCTGCTCGCCCAGCCGGTCGCGCAGCTCCTTGCTCGCCATCAGCTCGCGCAGGGCCGCCGCGAGCGCCGGGACGTCGCCGTCCGGGACCAGCCGGCCGTTGCCCTCGTCGACCAGCTCGCCGGGTCCGCGCGGGCAGTCGAAGGTGACCACCGGGGTGCCCTGGCTGAGCGACTCGATGATCGTCATCGGCAGGCCCTCGTGGTGGGAGGACATCGCGAACAGCTCGGCGCCGCGCAGCTCGGCGGGCATGTCGTCGGAGTTGCCGGCGAGCGTGATCGTGCGGGAGCCGGAGGCGTCGATGTGCGCCTGGAGCTCCTCCTCGAGCTGCCCCACCCCGTGGATCTTGCAGCGCCAGTCGGGGAAGTCGTCGGCGATGCTCGCCCAGGCGTCGATCAGCCGGTCGTAGCCCTTGACCGGCGCCAGCCGCCCGGCCGCGACGACCGTCTTGCTGTCGCGGGCCGGCCGCTCGGCGGGCCCGCGCCACGGGATCGCGTTGCGGATCACCTCGATCCGCGCCTTCGGGAAGTCGCGCTGGTAGTCGCGCTTGTCGGCGTCGGTCAGGACGACGAAGGCCGCGAGATGCTTCATCGCCCGCGCGATCGGCCGGCTGCCGCCGCCGGGCTCCTGCCGGGCGGGGTAGTTGAAGTGGTCCCACCCGATCCGGATCACCCCCGGATCGGTCATCTTCGCCGCCGCCTTGTGCAGCACCGGCCGGGTCGAGATCAGGACGTCGCCCGGCTCCAGCCGCCCCAGCGACGCGGTGAGCCCGATGTCGGTGAGCGCGGAGAGGTACTTGTCGCGCGCCAGGGCGCTCGGCTGGCGCGCCAGCGCGAGCTTGGCCTTGGGCAGCGTCTCGCGGCGCCGGAAGGCGACCGGGACCAGATACTCCACCGGGATCCGCCGGTCGACCGCGAACGCGTGCGACCCGCCGCCGTAGACACTGATGATCTGGACGCGGTGGGTGGACGCGAGCGCCCCCGCGATGTTGAGGACCGCCCGCGAGACCCCACTGCGACCATGGATGCCCATCACCAGGAAGACCACGCGCGGCCGCTGGTCGTGGTCGCGGCCGGTGCGGTGGAGTGCGGTCCGAAGGCGCGTCAGCGCGCGACGACTCATGACGCCAATGAAACCCGATCCGTCCCCATCCGCTGATTTGCCGCGCCGCGAGGCTCACCAGATGGGTACGACGGCGGGGCGCGGGCTAAGGTGCAGGCCGTGGCGGATTCGACCCGAGGTTCTTCTGTGATGCTCTCCGTGGTCGTCCCCTGCTACAACGAGGAGGCCGTGGTCGACTCGATGGTCGCCGTCCTCAAGGACGTGCTGCCGCAGGTGGCCGACTCCTTCGAGGTGCTCCTCGTCGACGACGGCAGCCGCGACCGGACCCTCGAGCGGCTGCGCGCGATCCACGCCGACGACCCGCGCTTCCGCTATCTCGCGCTGAGCCGCAACTTCGGCAAGGAGTCGGCGATGCTCGCCGGGCTGAGCCAGGCCCGCGGCGACGCGGTCGCGATCCTGGACGCCGACCTGCAGCACCCGCCGACGCTGCTCGCGGAGATGCTGCCGCTGCTCGCCGACGGCAAGGACCAGGTCATCGCGCGTCGTACCCGCACCGGTGACAAGCCGGTGCGCACCATGTTCTCGAAGGCCTACTACAAGATCTTCAACCGGCTCATCGACGTCACCCTCGAAGACGGCGCCGGCGACTTCCGCGTGCTCAGCCGACGCGCGGTGCGCGCGCTGCTCGCGGTCGGCGAGTACAACCGGTTCTCGAAGGGCCTGTTCTCCTGGATCGGCTTCGACACCGCCGTCGTCGACTACGAGAACGTCGCCCGGGCCGGTGGCGAGACCAAGTGGAGCATGCGCAGCCTGGTCAACTACGGCATCGACGGCGTCGTCTCGTTCAACTCGCGGCCGCTGCGGCTGGCGATCTACTTCGGCGCCTTCATCTCGCTGGTCGCCTTCGTCTACGCCTTCTGGGTGCTCGGCGACGCGATCATCAACGGCAACAAGGCGGCCGGCTACGTCACCACGATCTGCACGGTCGTCGGCTTCGGCGGCGTCCAGATGATCCTGCTGGGCGTGATCGGCGAGTATCTCGGCCGGATCTACCTGGAGACCAAGGGCCGCCCGCACTTCCTGCTCAAGGAGAGCAGCGAGGGACCGGAGCACACGCCGGTCGCCGTCCTGCTCGGCCAGGAGCACGAGCAGTTCATCAACATCACAGTGAACGAGGATCGCGCGTGACCAAGCGCCTGTCGTGGCCCTCGGCCGTCGTCGTCATCACGGCTGTCTACGGCCTGATCCCGCTGCTCGGGAGCCGCGAGGTCTACCTGCGCGGCGACTCGGCGGCCCAGTTCGCCCCGACCTGGTGGTATCTCGGTCACCTGGTCCGCGACGGCGGCCTCCCGATCGGCCTCGACCCGGGCTCGTTCGCCGGCGGCAACTTCGCCGCCGAGGCGCTGTTCGGCATCTGGAACCCGCTCAACATGCTGATCTGGCTGTTCGTCTCCGGCTCCGGTGACCTGCTGGTCGCCGTCGCCGCGGTGAAGATCGCCATCCTGGTGCTCATCGCGCTCGGCACCTACCTCGTCGCCCGCGAGTACGACGCCGCCCCGTGGGCCGCGGCCGCGGTCGCGATCGCGCTCCCCTTCTCCGGCTTCACGCTCTGGTGGGACGCCGGCTCGTGGCCGGCCGGCCTGTCCGCCTTCGCCTACGCGCCGTGGGTGTGGTGGGCGTTCCGGCGGACCCTGCGCGGCGCGATGAACCCGTTCTGGGCGTTCCTCGTCGGCGCGCTCGGCGTCACCCAGGGCAACCCCTACGGCACGCTCGCGGTGGTCGTGGTCGGCCTCGGGCTGGTCATCGAGGGCTTCGTGACCCGCAACCGGGCGGGCGCCGTACGGCTGCTGCTGACCGGTGGCTGCGTCGCCGCGCTGCTGCCCCTCATCTACCTGCCGCTGCTGCGCGCCTCCGAGCTGGCCGCCCGCGCGGACGGTCCGGTGTTCGGCAACAACGGCAAGCTGCGGCCCGAGCTGGGCGACCTGCTCGGCATGAGCAGCCCCACCTTCGTGCCCGGGATCATCTCGATCACCGGCCCGACCCAGGTGCCGGTCGCCTACTTCTGCTGGTTCCTGCTGCCGCTCCTCCCCTGGCTCCGCTATGGCGTGCTGCGCGACCGCGCCCGCGAGCTGACCGGCCTCGGCGTGATCGGCCTGCTCTACCTCGCCGCGACGCTCGGCCCGTCGAACCTGTGGCTGTTCCGCTGGCCGCTGCGGCTGATCGAGTACTTCTACCTGGCCCTCGGCGTCGCGCTCGCGATCGTCCTCACCAAGGGCCTGGCCCGCGACCGCTGGCGCGCCCGCACCGCCGGCACCGCCGCGATCGTCGCCGCCCTCGCCTTCCAGACCTGGGCCCAGCACCCCACCCGGCTGGCCTCGACGCTGGCCGGCGTGCTCGTGCTCGCCGTCCTCTCCCTCGCGCTGCTGGCCGCCCACCGCTTCTTCACCACGTCGACCGTGCTGCTCGCCGCCGTCCTGGTGGGCGGCACGGCCGTCGTCCTGGGCCTGCAGGCGAAGGTCTACCACGAGAACGCCGGCGCCCGGATCTACCACATCCCCACCGACGTGGCCGCGTTGCAGCAGCGGTTCGGCGACCTCGACGGCCGGGTGATGCAGTTCGCCGACTTCCGCAAGGCGCAGAAGAAGGCGCAGAAGACCGGCGACGACCGGGCCCTGCGCGCGGCGTGGAAGAACTTCCTGCCCGGCAGCATGTACCACGTGGCCGGCGTCGACGCCGTCAACAACTACACCGGCATGGGCTTCCGCCCGTTCGAGAAGCGCCTGTGCCTGCACTACGAGGGCTTCACCACCCCGTGCGGCTACCGCCACGTCTGGAAGCCCGTCGCGAAGGGCCAGCCGCCCCTCGCCGACCTGCTCAAGCTGCAGACCGTCGTCGCCCAGCCCAAGCAGACCGTCGGCGTGACCCCGCCGTCGAACTGGACGTACGTCGAGCACGGCGACCGCATCGTCCTCACCCGCACCGACACCCTCCCCTGGCCCGACAGCGAGCTCAGCTGGGCGTCGTCCGGCGTCACCGTGTCGTCGGCCCGCCGCTCCGGCCTGTCCGAGTCGGTCGCCCTGTCGGCGCCGGCCGGTGGCCAGCTGACCTTCGCCCTCCTCGACTGGCCCGGCTACTCGGCCACCCTGAACGGCAAGGACGTCACCGTCGGCCACAACCCGGCCGGCCTGCTCACCGTCGACCTGCCCCAGGGCGCCCGCGGCACCCTCGAGCTGAGCTACGACCGCCCGGGCAAGGCCGTGTCCGAGCTCGGCGTGGGCATCGGCGTACTCGGCGCGCTCGCCCTCGGCGTCTACGACGTCGTCGGTCGCCGCCGGCGTCGCGGCGAGGCGGACGCGAGTGCGGCTGTCGGCGACACGGGCAGCGACACCACCCCGTAGGGGCCTCTGCGCCAAGATCGGCGCGGATCAGATGAAGCAGGTTCATCGGATCCGCGCCGATGACCATTTCAGGCACCTGGCCAGCGAAGCGAAGCCGGACGACGGCTGACCCGCGCAACAACCAGCTCCCCCCGGGAGTCGTGTGCCTGAGAACCCGCCCACAGGCGTTCTCAGGCACACGACTCACCCACGAAGCAGGGCGGGGCACGAACCATCCACGGTTCGCCCGAAAACCAGCCGATCCGGCGCGAAATCGGCCGAACCGTGGATGGTTGAGACGCCAGCCCCACCCGCACACCGCCGACAGCAGCGGGCGGCCGCGTCAGCGGCGGCGCGAGCGCAGCGAGTGCCGCGGACGCGCCGGACAGCGGGCCGTCAGGGCCCCGCAGTCAAGGACGGCGAAGCCGCCGCGCAGCGGGCCGAGCGAAGCGAGGATCCTTGACGGCGGGAGACGGCCCGCTACGCGCGGCCGCCCCGACCCACCCGAAGCGGACCCCCCGAAAAACGACCAACCGGCGGCCCCCAGAGGAACCGCCGGCTGGATCGAAGAGCATCAGCCCTTGAGCTTGTAGTCCTTCAGCAGGCTCCGCCCGATGATCATCTTCTGGATGTCGGAGGTCCCCTCGCCGATCAGCATGAACTTGACCTCGCGCATCAGCCGCTCGATCTCGTACTCCTTGGAGTAGCCGTAGCCGCCGTGGATCCGGAAGGAGTCCTCGACGACCTCGTTGGCGTACTCCGAGGCGACCATCTTGGCCATGCCGGCCTCGACGTCCATCCGCTTGCCGGTGTCCTTCAGCCGCGCCGCGCGGACCATCATGTTGTGGGCGACCTCGACCTTGGTCGCCATCTCCGCGATCCGGAAGAGCACGGCCTGGTGCTCGGCGATGACCTTGCCGAACGTCTTGCGCTGCTGGGCGTAGGCGATGCCGAGCTCGAAGCCGCGCCAGGCCAGGCCGCAGGCGCGGGCGGCGACGTTGACGCGGCCGACCTCGACGCCGTCCATCATCTGGAAGAAGCCCTTGCCCGGCTCCCCACCGAGGATCTGCGAAGCGGCGATCTGGTGGTTCTCGAGGATGAGCTCGGTCGTCTCGACGCCCTTGTAGCCCATCTTGTCGATCTTGCCGGGGACGGTGACGCCCTGGGCGGTCTCACCGAAGCCGGCCTCCTTCTCGACGAGGAAGGTGGTCATGTTCTTGTAGACCGAGTCGGCGCCCTCGTCGGTCTTGCACAGCAGCGCGACGAGCGTCGACGTGGCGCCGTTGGTCAGCCACATCTTCTGGCCGGTGATGGAGTATTCAAGCGCAGTGCCGTCGTCCTCCTGCCTCGTCACCGTCGCCTTGGTCGACACGGCGGAGACGTCGGAGCCGAGGCCGGGCTCGGACATCGAGAACGCGCCGCGGACCTCGCCGGTCGCCATGCGCGGGAGGTACTTCTGCTTCTGCTCCTCCGTGCCGTGCTGCATGAGCAGGTAGGCCACGATGAAGTGGGTGTTGATGACACCGGAGACGCTCATCCAGCCGCGCGCGATCTCCTCGACCACGAGCGCGTAGGTCAGCAGCGACTCGCCGAGGCCACCGAACTCCTCGGGGATGGTGAGGCCGAAGACGCCGAGCTCCTTGAGCCCGTCGACGATCTCCTGCGGGTAGGTGTCGGAGTGCTCGAGCTCCTGCGCCACCGGGATGATCTGCTCGTCCACGAAGGTCCGTACGGCCTTCAGGATCTCGGTCTGGTCCTCGGTGAGTCCTTCGGTCTGACAGAGCTTCGGCATCGGTTCCCTTTCGCTGGTGTTACCGCGACGCACTGTACCCGCGAGTAAGGGGCCCCGGACCGCCTGAACTCGTGACATATCGCACCCCCGCGACAGCCCGCCGCGCCCTTGCGAGAGGCGCCTCGGCGGCCACTAGCCTGGCCCGCATGACCAGCGAGTACGACGCCACCGCCGCCCGACTGAACGCCACCCTCGACGACCTCACCGCCGTCCTCGCCGAGCTCACCGTCGCCGTCCACGACTTCAAGGCGTCGGTCGCCGGCTTCGACGGCGTCGTCGACAAGGCCGACGGCCTGCTCGCCCGCGCCGACAAGCTCCTCGCCCCGCTCGCCGCCACCCAGCAGGTCGGCGACCAGCTCAAGGTCGCCGGCCAGCTCGCCGGCCAGGTCGCCTCCGCGGCGGTCAAGAAGGGCGTCGCCGCTGCCAAGGGCGCACGCCCTTGATCGCCGACAACTGAGCGCCGACAACCCGCCGGCCTGGCGCTGAGCACAGGACGGCAGGTCAGCTCGGAGGCGAGGAGCCTCAGACCTTGCGGCCGACGGCCTTGAAGAACGCCACGAACAGCCGGTCGTAGCTGGTCTTGTCGATCGTGATCACCGCACGCGTCGGCACCTTGTGCGTCTCCTGCGTGATCGGGCGGCTGCTGTCGATGCGCAGCGCGCGCGTGCCACCCGAGGCGCTGACGAGCGAGCTCGCGGCGGGCAGGCCGTACTTGGTCCAGTTGCGCTGGTGCGCGACCCACGACTTCTTGCGGGTGTTGGTGCCGAGCAGCTTGATCAACGCGCGCTCGCCGCCGGAGATTTTCTTGCCCGAGGTCAGCACCTGCACCTGGACGCCGCGCTTGCGGGCGGCCTTGATCGCGTCGACGACGCCCTTGACCGCGAGCTGGCGGCTGACCAGGTGGACGACGGCGCCCTTCGGGGCGAGGTTGATGGAGCGGATCATCAGGCTGGTCACCGCCCGCGGCGACGTGCGCGGGTCGGTGAGGACCGTGCCGGGGGTGAACGCCGAGGCGCTGGTGCCCGTGAGGGCCAGGTCGGCCGTCAGTTGGCGGTGGTCGGAGTAGCCGGTGCGGACCGACTGTCCGCGCACGGTGAACTGCCCCGCCGAGGCGAGCAGGATGTAGTCGATGGTGGCACCCCGGTACATGCCCGTCGGCAGCGCGACGCCGGTGACGTCGTAGACGGGCGTCAGGCCGAGCGCGGTCACGGTGCTGCGCGGGTACTCGGCGGGCGCCTTGTAGTTGACGTTGAGGTCGCCGCCGACGACGACCGGGCCGAAGGCACGGAGCTGGTCGACGAGCACCGCGAGCCGCTTGAACGACGGGATGGTGAGGTCCTTGAACTCCCCGACGCGCGGCGAGAAGTGGGTGGCGATGACGGAGATCCGCTCGCCGATGTTGCTCTGCAGCGAGACCCAGTTGGCGTAGCGCAGCCCGAGCTCGTACTTGCGGCTCGGGGGCTTGCGCAGCTTGTTGCTGATCAGGAAGGTGCCCTGGTCGACGACATTCCAGCGCGAGGTCTTCCATGCGACGGCGGTCTCGCCCGTGTAGGCGCCGGGCGTGCGCCACAGCTGATAGCCGGCGGGCGCGAGCATCGCGTCCTTGCGGCCGGTCGCCTCGTTGAAGGTGACGAAGTCCGGGTTCTGCGCGTAGACGCCGGCGATGTCGGCCTTCGTCTTCGCGTCGCTCATCCGGGACTTGATGTTGGCCTGGACGATCCGCATCGGCGCCGACACCGGGGTGTCGCTTCCGTCCTCGGCTGCGAGGCGCACGCCTCCGTGTCCGCCCGGCAGCATGAGCAGGCCGAGGGCGAGGGCGGTCACCACTGCGACGACGGCCGTTCGGGGCGTCCGCGCAACGGTTCGGATGAAGGACATGAGAGCACTCCGTCGGGTCTCGAAACAGTGGTGCACAGGGATCACATCAGTCACATCGGCACCAGAGCAAGACCGCGCCAGGAACTACAAATGTGTAGTTCTGATGGGGGTTCTACGCCCCCGCTGAATCACAACGATGTGATTCAGGAAGCGTCGGTACGACGCTCCAGGAGCGGCACCAGCGCCTGCTCCAGCTCCCCGACGACGCGGGTCAGCTCGACGTCCAGCAGCGCGTTCTCGCGCGCCGCCACCTCGACCTCGGCGACCCGCGCCCGCTGGCGTCGTATGCGCATCAGGCCGACGGTCTCGGCGGCTGCGATGGTGCGGCTGCGCAGCCGGTCGCGTGCGCTCACAGCGACTCCGCGCGGTACTGGCGCAGCGCGGCGTTGGTGACCTTGCCGTCCTGCAGGTCGGCGGGCAGCAGCAGCTCGGTGACGACGTCCTGCAGCATCGCGACCCGCTGGTGCAGGGCACGGCTCGCGGACACCTGGGCCTCGAGTTCCTCGATCCGGCGGCGCAGCTGCTCGTCGGCGCGGTGGACGACCGGCGAGGTGACCCGCTGGGCGATCCGGCGCAGCCGGCGCCCGGGCGTCGCGCCCTGCGCACCCGGAGCCTCGTCCGGCTCGGCCGCGGTCTCGTCGGCCCGCCACACCAGCAGCAGGTCGAGGACGGCGTCGAGCGCCGCCTCGAGCACCTCGGCATCGGTGACCTCGCCCGGCAGCCGGCCGGAGGGCCGGGTGGCACGCAGGTCCTCGAGGTCGCCGTGGACGACATGACCGGACGCCGCGAGCGTCGCGATCGCCTGCTCGGCACGCGCCTTCGCCTCGTCGTACTGGGCGTCGGTCATCGCCAGCGGCTCGTCACGGCGTACGGCGATCACCCGGTGCGCCAGCGTGTCGCGCAGCCAGCGCGCCTTCTCGCGGCCGTTGTCGAGCGGCGCCGCGAGCCGGGTGTTGACCCGGCGCAGCAGCTCGGCGCCGACGGCGCCCAGGGACTCGTTGACGCGCGGCAGGTCGAGGTCGACGCTCACGCCGGCGATGCCGCACGCGTCGGCGAAGCGGCGCCACAGCTCGGTCGGGTCGGCCGGGCTGCGCGGGACGGTGACGACGTGGACGTGGTCGGCCGGCAGGTCGGCGCCCCAGCGCTCGGCGACGCTGGTCGGGTCGGTGGTGCGCCATCCCCACTCGCTGCGCGGCGCCTCGGCCTTCGGCGGGGTCCACTCCTCCAGCGGCGTGGTGAGGCCGAACTTCAGCCGCTCCTGCCAGGCCGAGGGCACCGACCGGGCGAGGTCGCGCGCGGTGATGACGATCTGGACGTCGAGGCCGGCGAGGTCGCCGATCGCCCGGGCGGCCTGCTCGGCCGACGCGGCGGAGAACAGCTCGTAGCTGAGGATCGCGGTGTCGCCGGACCAGCCGCGGATCTCCTTGACGAGGCGCCCCCACTGGTCCTGCCGGTTGGCGGGCAGCTTCTTCCAGCGCGGGTCCTCGCGCACCTGCAGCGCGGCCTGGACGCGGGTGCCCTGGTCGGGCCCGACGACGAGGACGCCGGCCGCGGCCAGCCGCTCCCGGTTGCCGTCGAGCACGCGCTGGAGGTACGTCGTCCCCGACTTCGGCGAGCCGACGTGCAGGTAGACGGTGCGGGTCATGCGGGGCTCCCCTGTCGGGCCGGGACATCGATCGTCATCCGCCAGGTCGCCGGCGGCACGGAGGTGGTCGCCGCGAGCGTGGCCTCGGCCTCGCGGACGCCGTCCTCGGAGGTCACCTTGCCACCCATCGCCTCGGCGGCACGCTTCGCCTCGGCCGGACCGGTGGGCCAGAAGCGCCCGCCCGAGGGGTCGATCCGGGCGGCGAGCGCCGGCCGCGACCAGGCCTGGGACTCGAGGTGGACCTGGCCGCCGCGGCGCAGCACCAGCTCGACCAGCTCCCAGAGCTGGGCGCGGCCGTCGGGCGCGAGCGACTCGAGCATCTCGCGGGCGTAGACCACCGTCGGACCGTGGTGGCCCCGGGCGAGCAGCACCGCGCGGGTGAGGACGTCGCGGACGTCGTAGAAGTTGACCTCGGCACGGGTCAGTCCCTCGACCTGCGGCCAGTGGTGCGGCAGCCCGTAGTCGAGGGCGACCGTCGGCACGCCCTGCTCGGCGAAGTAGGCGGCGTCGCTGCCGACGCCGGCGCCGATGTCGAGGACGCGCGCGCCCTCGGGCAGCTGCGGGAGCACCGACCGGGCGAAGTCGGAGGGGCCGGGACGCTCACGCGCGACGGTGCGGTTGTGCAGCCGCCACTCACGGCGCTGGCGCCAGAGCTTGCCGAACCAGTCGTCGAAGCGGCGCTCGATCTCCGGTCCGGGCTGGTGCTGGAAGGACGGGTCGGGCACCCGCCAGTTGGGGCCGTAGGAGATCTCCAGGATCTTCGCCGGGTCGGCGGGCGCCGGCAGCATCCGGCCCTCGAACTCGATCGGCTGCAGCGGCAGCAGGGCCTCGCGCGGGACCGGCGTGCGGACGGTCGCCGTCTCGTAGAGATTGCCGTCGAAGAAGAAGGTCGTGTAGACGTCGATGCCCGCGCCGGCGCCGTCGGGCGTCGGCACCTGGACGGTGAGGAAGCTGCCGGTGCGCACGTGCAGCCGCATCCCGGCCCGGCGCAGCGCCCGGGCGATCTGCCAGAGCTCGCGCTGCATCTCGGCCGGCGAGCTCTTCTCGGAGAGGTAGCAGAGGTCGACGTCGGAGTCGTGGCCGATGGCCTTGCCGCTGCGGGCCGCGCCGAGCAGCGTGCCGAAGGAGATCCAGGAGCGGACGTCGCACTCGTTCTCGAGGACGTCGATGATCCGCAGCGACTCGTCGGCGAGCAGCCCGAGCAGGCTCTGGTCGCGCGCGTCGAACGGACGCTGCAGCAGGCCCCACTTGTCGACGATCAGGGGCAGCCCGTGCTTGTCGCGCATGACGACTTCGTGGTCGTCGTCGGTGAAGACGACCCGGCCCTGGTAGAGGGTGCTCGACTCGGTCACGACGCGGACGTCGGACCAGCCCACGAGGAAGCGCCGCAGCCGCTTGGGCCAGCGCACATGGGTGTCCCCCGGCTCGTCGGCCGAGAAGGACCAGCCGCGGTGGTCGCCGAAGTAGACGTCCGCGGACCCCACGAAGGCCGTGGGGAACGTGATCCCGTCGTTGTCGACGACGATGCCCTGCCCGCTCATGCCCGCGCTCCCAGGCCGTGGACGGCCCCCGTCGCGGGGGCCGTCCACGAACCCGTCAGAGGCCGTTCTCCTTCATCAGGGCGTAGGGGTCGACCGGGACGACACGTCCCTCGACCGACGTCGCCTTGATCGGCGCCAGGTTGACCGGGCCCCAGCCACCGGGACGGTGGTTGTAGAGGAAGTCGGTCCAGTTGATGTAGGCGTTGGTCATGCCGACCTCGCGGAACTCGCCGACGACCTCGTCGCTGGCCAGCGGGACGGCGCTCCAGTTGGCGCTGCCGTTGAAGACCACGTGGTAGTTGGGCTGACCGGCGTAGAAGCCGCGGATCGCCATCGACTTCATGTGCAGGTAGATGTCGTAGACGCCGTTGCGGTCGCGGTCGTAGGCCAGCTGCAGCTTCTGGATCCTGGCCGCGCCGAGCATCCGGTAGACCTCGCCGCCCATGAGGGCGTAGACGATGCGGATGTCGCAGCCCTGCTTCTTGAGCTGGACCAGCTTCTTGGCGAGGTTGATGCCGCGCTGACCGTGGATCGCGGTCTGCATGATGCGGATCTTGGTGGCGCCGGCCTGGCCCGGGCCGGTGCACTTGATCTGGTTGAGCCGCGCCATGTCGGGGTCGCCGATCTTGCTCGGGATCGCGCCCTTGTAGGGGTAGAACGAGATGTTCTCGGTCTTGTTGACGTCGAACGCGCGGTAGCCCTTGCTGCCGACGCTCTTGTCGAGCTTCATCTCGTTGAAGATCGCCACGAACTGGTCGTAGACGGCCTTGTTGTTGACGAAGGTGTAGAGGTCGTTCCACTGGTCGTTGGCGGCGACGTCGGTGGCGTTGTTGGAGCCGAACATGGTCACGAAGTGACGGTCCTGGACCCGGCTGAAGAGGAAGAACTTCGAGTGCGGGATGCCCTTGGTGCCGCGGCACGAGCTCTTGCAGGTGCGCAGCCAGCTCTGGACCGGGCCGGCCTCCTTGCCCTTGAGCGCCTTGAAGACGGCGGCGGCCTCGGGATTGGGGTGCTCACGGGTCCAGTTGTTGCGGTCCATGATGATCTGGACGGCGACGCCGCGCTTGTAGGCGCGGATGATCGAGTTCTGCCACGAGCGACCCCGGACGTTCCATGCCGCCATCTGGATCACGTCGCCACGGCGGGTGCTGTCGATGCTGCGCAGCACGTGGCGGCGGATGGTGCTCGACTTCTTGCCGCCCCGGTTGTAGGGCTCGTTGAAGCGCAGGCCGGCCGGCGGGTTGTAGTGGTCGCGCTTGAGCTTGCGGGCGGCGACCGGGGTCTCGGCGGCGGTGGCGACCTGGACGTGGGCGGCCGTCGGCGTGGACGCGGTGGCGCCCGGAAGCGCTCCCAGGCCGAGGACGGCGCCGAGGGCCGTCACTCCGATCACCAAGCCGGTTCCGACTCGCCGCATCACAAGCTCACTCTCGATCGTGTCCACGCCGCTCGGACACTCCGAGTCAGCCTCGGGGCGATGCCCCGGCGCAAAGCGAGCGAAATCCTAACTCACCGTGTCGCAGAAACTGGCAGTACCACGAGATCCGCGGATTCCGCGGTCCGTCGGGGCTTTGCGGGCTCAGCCGGTGCAGCTGGCGAGGAGGTCCATGTAGGCCTTGTTGTGCTCGCGGTCGGGCAGCGCCTTGATCACCTCGTGGCCGACGATCGCGTAGTACTGGTCGCCGTACTGGGCCAGGCGGCGGTTGAAGCAGCCCTTGAGGCTCTTGGAGACCTGGCCGTACTTGTCGACGCAGCCCTTGTAGGCCGACGGCAGCGCCTTGCCCTCGACCCACAGGCCCTCGCACTTCGGCAGCTGCGGCTTCGGCTTCGCGGTGGGCGACGGCGACGTCGTGGGGGGCGCGGACGACGCGGCGCTCGGCGTACCGCTGGTCTTGTCGCCGGCGGACGGATTGTCGTCGCCGCAGCCGGCGAGGGCGAGGGTGCAGGCCGTCGCCGCGACCAGGGCGCCGAGTCGGACGGTGAGGAGCGAAGCCATGGGCGCCACCTTAGGTGGTCAGGACTCCTTGTCGACGACCTTCGCGTCGGCGTAGACCATGTGGTGGTCGCTCATCCCGCCGGAGACGGTGGCACTGTCCTGGACGTAGCCGGAGAAGTCGACGCTGTCGGCGGTGCCGAAGATCCAGTCGATGCGCTGCGGCCCGCCGGGGACCTGGCAGCTGCCGCCGGCGCCGGAGCCGCCGTTGGCCGCGGTCATGCCGGCGCGGGTGGCGAACTTGCAGAAGACGGTGGTCTTCTCGTTGAGGTCGCCCATGAGTAGCACGGGGTGGCCGCTCGCGCGCAGCCGGTTGACCAGGTCGATCTGGATCTCGGCGGAGGCGTTGCGCTCTCCCTGCCGGCCCTGCGGCGAGTTGTGGGTGACGATCACCCAGAACTGGGCGCCGGTCTGCTTGTCGCGGAGCAGGACGTAGGGGATCGGGACGCTCGGGATGCCGTTGAAGGTGTGCGACGAGCCGCCGTTGTCGACCATCTCGAAGCGGTCGGTGCGCCACATGATCTGGACCCGGTAGCCGTCGCGGCCGAGCGCGTCCTGCGGCCACATCTGCATCGCGCCGAGGCTGTTGAGGAAGACCCCGCGCTGGTCGCGCTGGACCTCCTGCAGGCCGAGCAGCTGGACGCCGCGGTCGCGGATCAGCGCGGCCTCGCGACCGGCACGGCTGAGCCCGCCGCCGGCGTGGTTGCTGCCGAGGATGTTGAGCGTCGCGACCCGGAAGGTCGTCGAGGACGGCGTCGCGCGCCGGGTCAGCGCCTCGACCTTCTCGACGAGCGGGTTGACCGCGCGCTTGGGCTGCCGGCGGGTGGGCCGCTCCTGACGGCTGCCCTCCCCCACCTGACCGGCGCTCGGATCGGCGGACGCCGCGTCGGAGGGACCGTCGGTGGCGACGGCCGGGAGGTGCGAGCCGGCGGCTGCGGGCGTCGTCGCGGCGGACGACGCGGCGGCCACGTCGGCGCCGGTCGGCGTCACGGACGTGTCGACGAGGGTGCCGACCACGATCGCGGACAGCCCGGCGACGATGGCGAGGACGACGACCACGAGCTCGGTGCGCGAGATGGCGTGCTTGACCCGCGTGCGCCCGCGATGCTCAGTCATCCGGTGTTTTCCCTCCCGACGTCCCATCGGCAGGGGGACGGCTGATCGGAGCCATGGACTCTACCTTGCGCTCTGGGTCACACCAATCCGGCACCAGCGCGGCAGCGCGGCGGGAGGCGCCTCAGGCAGCTTGCTGCCCCCGACGTGCCGGAGACGCGCTCGCGCCCATGACCAACGCGGCGCCTCCACGATCCCCGGGACGGAGGGTCCGGACCGGTAGCGTTGGGGCCGTGAGCACCACCCCGACCCGCGTGTTCGCGGCCCGGCTCGTCGGTCTCCCGATCTTCGACCCCCAGGGCGATCAGGTCGGGAAGGTCCGCGACCTCGTGGTGACCATGCGCACGGAGGGCACCCAGCCGCGCGTGCTCGGGATGGTGGCGGAGGTGTTCGGCCGGCGCCGGATCTTCGTGCCGATGACGCGCGTGACCAATATCGACAGCGGCCACGTCTACACCACCGGTCTGCTCAACATGCGCCGCTTCGAGCAGCGCTCGACCGAGACGCTCGTCATCGGGCAGATGCTCGACCGGACCGTGACGATCAAGGACAGCGGCATCACCGGCACCGTCTACGACGTCGCGATGGAGCCCGCCCGCACCCGCGACTGGGTGCTGAGCCGGGTGGCCGTGCGCGAGCCCGCCAAGGGCTTCCGGCGCCGCGGCCAGTCCCACGTGGTCGAGTGGCGCGACGTGACCGGCCTGACCCGCACCGACGACCGGCAGGGCGCGACCCACCTGGTGGCGGCGCTCAACGAGATGCGACCCGCCGACGCGGCGAGCATCCTGCACGACCTGCCGCCCGATCGCCGTACGGCGGTCGCGCTGGCGCTCGACGACGAGCGGCTCGCCGACGTCCTCGAGGAACTGCCCGAGGACGACCAGGTCGAGATCCTCAAGGGCCTCGACTCCGAGCGCGCGGCCGACGTCCTCGAGGAGATGTCGCCCGACGACGCGGCCGACCTGGTCCGCGACCTGCCGCCGGAGACCGCCGAGATCCTGCTCGAGCTGATGGAGCCCGAGGAGGCCGAGGACGTGCGCCGCCTGATGTCGTACGTCGAGAACACCGCGGGCGCGATGATGACGTCCGAGCCGGTGATCCTCGGCCCCGACGCGACCATCGCCGACGCGCTGGCCCACGTCCGCAACCCCGACCTGACGCCCGCGCTGGCCGCGCTCGTCTATGTCTGCCGCCCACCGCTCGAGACGCCGACCGGCAAGCTGCTCGGCGTCGCCCACATCCAGCGGCTGCTGCGCGAGCCGCCGTCGACGCTGGTGGCGGGCGCGCTCGACGACTCGATGGAGTGGCTGCGGCCGGAGGCGACGATCGACGAGGTGGCCGCCCACCTGGCGACCTACAACCTGGTCGCCGCGCCCGTCGTCGACGAGGACCGCCGGCTCATCGGCGCGGTCACCGTCGACGACCTGCTCGACCACATGCTGCCGGCCAACTGGCGTGAGCGCGCCCGCGAGCGCGGGGCCGAGCAGCGATGAGCGACACCCGCCGCACCGCGGAGCGGCTCGACACGCCGCGCGAGGAGCGCCGCCAGCTGGTCCGGCGGCCGTCCTACAACGCCGACTCGTTCGGCGTCTTCGCCGAGCAGTTCGCGCGGTTCATGGGGACGGCGACCTTCCTCATCTACATGACGCTCTTCGTCGTCGGCTGGATCGCCTGGAACCTGGCGGCGCCGCAGAACCTGCGCTTCGACGACTACCCGTTCATCTTCCTGACCCTGATGCTGAGCCTGCAGGCGTCGTACGCCGCTCCCCTGATCCTGCTCGCGCAGAACCGTCAGGAGGCCCGCGACCGGGTCATCGCCGAGCAGGACCGACAGGCCGACGCGCGGGCACATGCCGACATGGAGTTCCTCGCCCGCGAGGTCGCGTCGCTGCGGATGGCGGTCGGCGAGGTCGCCACCCGCGACTTCCTGCGCTCCGAGCTGCGGTCGCTGCTGTCGGACCTCGACGAACGTGCCGAGGAGCGCGCCGACGGGCGTGGCCCGTCTCACGAGGACGGCGGCGACGAGGGCTCCCCAGGCACTGCCTAGACTTCTGGACTGTGAGCAGCACGCAGCAGTCCCCGTCCGTCGAGCAGGTCATGACCGCGCTCAGCAAGGTCAACGACCCCGAGATCAAGCGGCCCATCACCGAGCTCGGGATGGTCGACGGCGTGGACATCGCGGCGGGCGACGGCGGCTCGGTCGTCACCGTCAAGGCGCTGCTGACCGTGGCGGGCTGCCCGCTCAAGGACACGATCAACCGCGACGTCACCGCCGCCGTGGCCGCGCTGCCCGGCGTGACCGCGGTCAACGTCGAGCTCGGCGTGATGACGGCCGAGCAGCGCTCCGGCCTGCACGAGACGCTGCGGGGCGGCCAGGCGCAGCGCGAGATCCCGTTCGCGCAGCCGGGCTCGCTGACCAAGGTCTTCGCCATCGCCTCTGGCAAGGGCGGCGTCGGCAAGTCGTCGCTGACCGCCAACCTGGCGATCGCGCTGGCCCAGGCCGGCCGCAAGGTGGGCCTCGTCGACGCCGACATCTACGGCCACTCGATCCCCGCCATGCTCGGCGTCGCCGACGCGCGGCCCACCCAGGTCGACGACCTGATCATGCCCGTGCCCACGCCGTCCGGCGTCTCGGTGATCTCGATCGGCATGCTCAAGCCGCGCCGCGACCAGGTCGTCGCCTGGCGCGGGCCGATGCTCGACCGGGCGCTCGTCCAGATGCTCGCCGACGTCTACTGGGGCGACCTCGACGTCCTGCTCCTCGACCTGCCGCCGGGCACCGGCGACATCGCCATCTCGCTGGGCCAGCACCTGCCCGGCGCCGAGGTGGTCGTGGTGACCACCCCGCAGGAGGCCGCCGCCGAGGTCGCCGAGCGCGCCGGCACGATGGCCTCGATGATGCACCAGCGCGTGGTGGGCGTCGTCGAGAACATGAGCTACCTCCCCTGCCCCCACTGCGCGGCCGAGGGCAAGGAGCACCGGCTCGAGATCTTCGGCGCCGGCGGCGGCGAGCGCGTCGCGGCCACGCTGTCGCAGCGCTTCGGCTACGACGTCCCGCTGCTCGGCGACGTCCCGCTCGACGTGGCGCTCCGCGAGGGCGGCGACGCGGGCAAGCCGATCGTCGAGTCCGACCCGACCTCCCCGGCCGCCGTCGCGCTGCGCGAGGTCGCCGAGCGGCTCGGCGGACGCGGCCGCGGACTGGCCGGTATGCAGCTCGGCCTCACCCCGACCAGTAAGTTCTGACCCGCACCGCGCGCACGGGCACGGTCACGGGGTAGAGAGGGCGCTGACGGGTGTTCGGAATCGGCTTTCCTGAGCTGATCGTCATCGCGTTCCTCGCGGTGCTCGTCTTCGGCCCCGACAAGCTGCCCGACCTGGCCCGCCAGGCGGGCCGGTTCGTGCGCCAGCTGCGCTCGTTCGCCAACAACGCCCGCGACGAGCTGCGCTCCGAGCTCGGCCCCGAGTACGCCGACCTCGAGCTCACCGACCTCGACCCGCGGGCCCTGGTCCGCAAGCACATCGCCGAGGCGATGGCCGAGCTCGACGAGCTCGACGACGCGGTCCGCAACGCGGGCGAGGCCGACCGCCCGTCGTCGCTGCCGCTGGCGCCGGGCGAGCGCCCGCCGTACGACTTCGACGCGACCTGAGCCAGGGTCGCACCGCTCGGCCGGCGGGCGGCGCACCTAGAAGTAGATGTGGGCCGAGCGCTCCCGGGTGACGTCGTCCATGGCGCCCGGGCCGAGCTCGCGACCGAGTCCGCTGACGTCGTTGCCGCCCCACGGGATCGACGGATCGGGGGCACCCAGCCCATCCCGGCCTTCAGCGTCGGCACCAGGCGGTGGACCCGCGCGACGTCGGACGTCCACAGCGTCGCCGACAGCCCGTAGCGGGTGTCGTTGGCGAGGGCCACGGCCTCCTCCTCCGAGCGGAACGGGATGACGGTCGCGACCGGGCCGAAGATCTCCTCGCGGGCGATCGTCATGTCGTTGCGGCCCACGAAGACGGTCGGCTCGACGAAGAAGCCGTCGCGGTCGACGCGCCGTCCGCCGGTGACCAGCTCGGCGCCGTCCGCGCCTCCGGTCTCGATGTAGCCAGGATCCGGTGCAGCTGGGACTCGTTGACGATCGAGCCCTGCGTCGTCGCCTCGTCGAACGGATCGCCGATCACGCTCTGCCGGGCGATCTCGGCGATCCCGTCCACGACGCGGTCGAGCACCGACTCCTCCACGAGCACCCGGGTGCCTGCGGCGCAGACCTGGCCCTGGTGGAAGAAGTTGCCGGCCGCGATCAGGGGCAGCCTGTCGTCGAGGTCGGCGTCGGCGAAGACCAGCTGCGGGTTCTTGCCGCCAAGCTCGAGCACCAGCCGGCGGAACCTGTCGCCGGCGATGGTCGGCAGGCTGCGGCCGACCTCGGGACTGCCGGTGAAGCTCAGCACATCGAGTCCGGGATGCTCCGCCAGCGCGCGACCGGTGCGCTCGCCGGTGCCCGGCACCACGTTGATCACGCCGTCGGGGACGCCGGCCTCCCGCGCCAGGTCGGCGAGCATGAGCACGAAGAGCGCGGCGTCCTCGGCAGGCTTGACGACGACCGAGCAGCCGACCGCGAGCGCGGGAGCCAGCTTCCACGCCGCGATCAGGAGCGGGTTGTTCCAGGGCAGGATCGCCCCGACGACGCCGACCGGCTCGCGCACCGTGTAGCCGAACCGCTGATAGGTGCCGAAGTCGGGAAGCTGCGCGGTGTGGCCGTAGACCTTGTCGCTGAGACCCGCGTAGTAGCGCCAGGACTCCACGGACGCGGGCACGTCGCCGCCGAGGCCGAGCGCAGAGAGCTTGCCCATCTCGGTCGTCTCCAGGGTCGCCGGCGTCGTGGCATGGGCCTCGACGAGATCGGCCAGCCGGTGCAGGACCAGGCCGCGTCGGGCACCCGTCATTCCTCGCCATCGGCAATCGTCGAAGGCCCGACGCGCGGCGGCGACGGCGCGATCGACGTCGGGCGGCCGACCCGTCGGCGATCTCGCACACGACGTCTCCGGTCGCGGGATTCAGCCAGAGACAGGCCTGGTCGGCGATCGGCTCGGTCACGCCATCGATGCGCGCTCCGGCGCGGGGATCGTCAGTTCACGGTGCTGCGATGTCATCTCATCTCCTTGTCACGGCAGGTCGCCGGCGACGGCCTGCGGTCAGAACAGTCACGGCTGATCCGAGCGCGAGCCCGAGCAGCACCGGACGTGCGCCGGCCCACTCCCCCACGCCCCACGGCAGGTCCAGCGGTACGGCGAACCGGCCGGGGCCGGCCACCGTCGTCTGGTGAGCAGCAGGACGCCGCCCACCAGCTCCGAGACGGCCGCCACGGCCGCCATGAGGAGGACCGGGCGCAAGCCCACCGTCGCGAAGGAGGAGCCCGCTGCGCGAGGCGGAGCACGACGCCCCCAGGGGCGGAGCCGAGTGGCTGAGGTGCTGACCGACGACGTGTCGTCCGTCGTCGAGCGGGCGTCCGACCTCGCCTACGTCAAGGAGCGGCTCGCCGTGCACGCCGAGCTGCTCGACGCGGTGGCATCCCGCGAGGAGGCGCGGGCCCGCGAGGCGGCCGAGGCGCACCGGTTCATGCGGCACACCAACGAGGACGCCGCGCACGCCGGGACCTGACAGCGAGCGACGCCGTTCACCTCGCCCGGGCTGGCGACCTCGGAGTCGCCGGGGGCATCACGCCCGCGACTGGGCGGCCGCGAGCGCGGTGAAGGCGACCAGGACGGTGCGCCGCTCCTCACCGGTGCTGAGCTCGCAGAAGTCGGAACCGACCCGGCGCAGGTCACCCTCGTGGCGGCTGCCGTCGCGCAGGTGCAGCACGCAGCGCTCCCCCGCCTCGGAGATCCGCCGCAACGCCGAGCCGAGCCCGAGCCGGGTCAGCGGCGACCACGCCACCTCCGGCACCGACCGGACCGACGCGCCCTCGACCGTCGTCACCGCGTCGGCGTTGATCACCCAGTCGTGCTTGCGCGCCGCGACCAGCAGCCACCCGGCGGCGACCCGCTCGACCGTGCCCGTGACCGGCCCGATGCCGACGACGCCGACCGTGGCCGTCGTACCGACGGTGGCCATCAGGCGCCCCGCCAGCGAGACCTGCCGATACTCGGCCCGGCTGCGGTCGGCCACCTCGGCGTCGCGCTCCGTCGCATGGAGGGCGCTCGCCTGGTCCTCGAGGTCGTCGAAGAGCGCGAACAGCTCGTCCTCCCAACCCATGGAGCCAGCCTTGCACGGACGGTCGTCTCGACCGCAGTCGGCGCGTACTCGGCGGGCCGGCGTCACCCGGCGAGCCCCAGCAGCCCCATCTGTCACGACTTTGGCCGGATCCGGCAACGAATGCGCCCGCCGGCCCGGCGCCGCGGCCCGAGTGGGTTGAGGAGCACGCCAAACCGCCGCAGCCTGTGGCAAACGCAAGCAAACGCAAGGTCAGGCGATGAACATCCTCCGATTCCGTGCCGCCGGGGTCTGGTCCGCGGTCACCGCCGGCACCCTCGCCGTCGCGATGGCCGGGGTGCCGGAGGTGATGCTGCTGGCGCAGGCGCCGGGGCCGGGGTTCGCCGAGCTCCTCACCCAGTGCTGTACGGCGGCCGCGCTGGTCGCCTCGGTCGCGCTCTGGCTGACGGCGACCGAGGTGGCCTGGCGCGTGCTCCGGTCGGGGCGCGAGGCAGGCAGGGAGGCTGGCAGGGAGCCGGGACGGGGGCGGGCGCGGACGATCGGTCCGGTCCGGCGCCTGCTCCTGGCCGCGTGCGGGGTGGGGGTCCTCGCCGCGGCCACCCCGGCGCACGCCGGCCCGCCGCACCCACCGGCGCCGCCCCCGACCAGCCTCGCCGGCCTCCCCCTACCCGACCGTCCCGTCGACGGCCCGAGCCCCGCCACCACGATCCGCGTCCGACCGGGCGACACGCTCTGGGCGATCGCCACCCGCGCACTCGGGCCGGGTGCGTCGGGCGCCGACGTGACGACGTACTGGCGGCGGATCCATGCGCGCAACGCCGCCGTCATCGGCGCCGACCCCGACCTGATCCACCCCGGGCAGACCCTGCGCCTCCCCGAGCCGTGATCCCCCTGAGAGGAACCCATGCCCGCTCCCGCCCCAGCCCCGTCAGCCGCGCCCCGCGCCGGTCGCCAGCGCATCCCGGTCGCGTCGACCCAGGGCACGCTCGCCCTGGCGCTGCTCCCCCGGCAGTCCCCACCCGACACCGAGACGCCACGGCCGCCGGCACGGAGCAGGCCGGGTGCGGTCGTCGTACCGATCGACCGGCGGCTGCGCCGCACCATCGAGCTGTGGACGGCGCGGTTCGTCCAGGCGGCGGTCGAGATCGTCGGCGGCGACCGCCCGGTGTCGCAGCTGGTGCGCTGGACCGCCCGCGACGTCTACGCCGACCTCCACCGCCGCGCCCTCCTCGTCGCGCGCGCCGGCGGTCACCATGCCGGGCTCGCACGGGTGCAGCCGGTCCGGCCGCTGGTGCGGAGCGTGCATGCGTGCTTCATCAGCGACACGGTCGTCGAGTGCGGCGTCCACGTCCGCCACGGCGCCCGCTCGCGCGCGGTCGCGGCGCGCTTCGAGCGGATCGGGCAGCGCTGGATCTGCACCGCCCTCGACTTCTCCTGAAACCTGAGGCCTGTTCAGATGTGACCTGAGTCACTAGCGTGCCGCCATGCTCCGAACCCTCGCGGCCACCCTGGCCACCCTCACCGCAGCCGCCGTCGCGCCGCTGACCGCCGCCGCCCCCGCCCGCGCCGACGGCCCCGGCGTCGGCGGCCCCTGGGTCGTCTCGGTCGGCGACTCCTACATCTCCGGGGAGGCGGGCCGCTGGGCCGGATCCTCCAACGACAGCGCGGCGCGCGCCGACGCGCTCGGCGGCACGGCGTACTTCGACAACGCCGCCAACACCGCCGAGACCATCGACCGCTGCCACCGCTCCAAGAGCGCTGAGATCCACATCGGCGGTGGCGTGAGCAGCCTCAACCTGGCGTGCTCGGGCGCCAAGACCACGACCGCCACCGGCAGCCCGTTCAAGCCGGGCCTCGACTTCTACAGCGGCAGCGAGGGCGTCGGCCAGGCGCGGGCGCTGCAGACCTTCGCCGGCACCCACAACGTGCGGATGGTCGTGGTCTCCATCGGCGGCAACGACTTCAACTTCGCCGGCATCGTGCAGCAGTGCGTCCAGGACTTCCTGGCCTCGCCGTCGTGGTGGAAGGACTACTGCGCCGACGACAGCAGCGTCACGTCCAACTTCACCACCGCCAACGTCAACGCCGTACGCACCCGGATCGCGACCGCGCTGACCAATCTCCGCACCGCGATGCGCAACGCCGGCTACGCCGACGGCCAGTGGACGATGCTCGTCCAGACCTACCCGTCGCCGCTGCCGGGCGGCGCGGGCTTCCGCTACAGCCAGAGCGGCTACACCCGGCAGAGCACCGGCGGCTGCGGCTTCTGGAGCTCCGACGCCGACTGGGCCAACAACACCGCGCTGCCGACCATCAACAACACGGTCACCGGCGCCATCGGCCAGGCCGGGATCACCAACGCCCAGGTCCTCGACCTCGCCAGCACGTTCAACGGCCGCCGCCTGTGCGAGTCCGGTGTCGGACTCTACGAGGAGGTCGGCCTGGCCAACTGGACCAGCGCCGGCGCCGTCGACCGCACCGAGTGGGTCAACCAGATCCGCACCGTCACCACCGCCGGCAGCAGCCCCTACTACATCCAGGAGTCGCTGCACCCCAACTACTGGGGCCAGCTCGCCGTCCGCTCCTGCGTGCGCCAGGCCTACAACGGCGGTACGCCGCGCGGCGGTGCCTGCGTCCGCACCGGCACCGGCCTGCTCGGCGGCGAGCCCCGCATGACCCTCCAATAGCCGACCCGGCAGAAAACAGCTCCAAGAACGCGTTGACCCGGCAGAAACTTTCTGCCGGGTCAGCGCGATTTCCACGCACTTTCGCGCCGGGTCGGCGGAAATTGCGGGCTAGTTTGTGCCGGGTCGGCGGAGGTTGCGAGCTCTTTTGTGCCGGGTCAGCCGTTGACGCGGGCGGAGTGGCCGCTGGGGCCACCCGGCGCGCCGTGGCAGCGCTTGTACTTCTTGCCCGAGCCACAGGGGCACAGGGCGTTGCGGCCGATCTCGGAGAACTCGTCGTCGGCGTTGGACGCCGAACCGCTGCCGCGGACCTCCTGGTGCCCGGTCTCGTCGGGTGCCGAGTAGGTGAGCTGCTGCGGCGCCCGGGGCGCGTCGAGGCCCTTGGCGGTGACCTTCGGCGAGACCGCCTTGAGCTCGGCCGAGATGGCGGCGAGGTCGAGCTCGCCGCCGGCGGCCAGGTCGACCGGCGGCTCGGCGAAGGCGCCCTCGTGCATCGGACCGGCGTGCATCGAGCCGTCGGCGTGGTAGTGGACCTCTTCCTCCTCCTCGACCTGGACCTCCAGGTTGAAGAGGAAGCCGACCGTCTCCTCCTTGATGCCGTCCATCATCGCGGCGAACATGTCGAAGCCCTCACGCTGGTACTCGACCAGCGGGTCGCGCTGCGAGTAGGCACGCAGGTAGATGCCCTCGCGCAGGTAGTCCATCTCGTAGAGGTGCTCGCGCCACTTGCGGTCGAGCACCGACAGGAGCACGCGGCGCTCGAGCTCGCGGGCGACCTCCTCGCCGACCTCCTCCTCGCGGCGGTCGTAGGCGGCGTGCGCGTCGGCCTTGAGTACGTCGACCAGGTGGGCCTTCTCGAGGGCGGCCTGTGAGCCGGCCTCCTCGACCAGGTCCTTCCAGGACACCGAGACCGGCCAGAACTGCTTGAGGTCGGTCCAGAGCTGCTCGAGGTCCCACTCCTCGGCGAACTCGTCGAGCGCGCCGTTGACGTAGCCGGTGACGACGTCGTCGATGAAGGTTCGGATCTGCTCCTCGAGATCGACGCCCTCGAGCACCTCGCGGCGCTCGCCGTAGATCACCTTGCGCTGGCGGTCCATGACGTCGTCGTACTTGAGGACGTTCTTGCGGGACTCGAAGTTCTGCGACTCGACCTGGCCCTGGGCGTTGGCGATCGCGTTGGTGACCCGCTTGTTCTCGATCGGGACGTCGTCGGGGATCTTCAGCAGCAGCAGGACACGGTCGACCCAGTCGGACTTGAACAGCCGCATCAGCTCGTCCTGGAGGGACAGGTAGAAACGGCTCTCGCCCGGGTCGCCCTGACGGCCGGAGCGACCGCGGAGCTGGTTGTCGATGCGGCGCGACTCGTGGCGCTCGGTGCCGATGACGTAGAGGCCGCCGAGCTCCTTGACCTCGTTGTGCTCGTCCTCGACCTGCTTCTTGATCCGCTCGACCATCGCGGGCCAGGCGGCGTCGTAGTCCTCGGCCGTCTCGCCGCCGGGCTCGAGGCCCTGCTTGCGCAGCTCGGCGTCGGCGAGGAACTCGACCGAGCCGCCGAGCATGATGTCGGTGCCTCGACCGGCCATGTTGGTGGCGACCGTGACCGCGCCCTTGTGGCCGGCGAGGGCGACGATCTTCGCCTCCTCGGCGTGGACCTTCGCGTTGAGCACGCTGTGCGCGACGCCGCGCTTGGTCAGCTGCTGGTGGAGGTACTCGGACTTCTCGACCGAGACGGTGCCGACCAGGACCGGCTGGCCCTTCTCGTGGCGCTCGACGATGTCGTCGACGACGGCGTCGTACTTCGCCTCCTCGGTGCGGTAGACCAGGTCGGGCTGGTCCTTGCGCAGCAGCGGCTTGTTGGTCGGAATCGGGACGACGCCGAGCTTGTAGATCTTGTCGAACTCGGACGCCTCGGTGAGGGCCGTGCCAGTCATGCCGGAGAGCTTCTCGTAGAGGCGGAAGTAGTTCTGCAGGGTGACGGTGGCGAGGGTCTGGTACTCCTCGCGGACCTTCACGCCCTCCTTGGCCTCGATGGCCTGGTGGAGACCGTCGTTGTAGCGGCGTCCGGCCAGCATGCGGCCGGTGTGCTCGTCGACGATGAGCACCTCGCCCTCCATGACGACGTACTCCTTGTCGTTGCGGAACAGCTCCTTGGCCTTGATGGAGTTGTGCAGGAACGAGATGAGCGGAGTGTTGGCCGACTCGTAGAGGTTGTCGATGCCGAGGTGGTCCTCGACCTTGGTGATGCCGTCCTCGAGGACCGAGATGGTGCGCTTCTTCTCGTCGACCTCGTAGTCGACGTCCTTGGTCAGCTTCTGGGCGATCTTGGCGAACTCGCCGTACCACTTGACCTCGTCCTGGGTCGGACCACTGATGATGAGCGGGGTCCGCGCCTCGTCGATGAGGATCGAGTCGACCTCGTCGACGATGGCGAAGTTGTGGCCGCGCTGCACGCACTCCTCGAGCGAGGAGGCCATGTTGTCGCGCAGGTAGTCGAAGCCGAGCTCGTTGTTGGTGCCGTAGGTGATGTCGCAGGCGTAGGCCTCGCGCCGCTCGTCGGGGCGCATGCTCGGCAGGATCACGCCGACGGTGAGACCCAGGAAGTGGTGGATCCGGCCCATCATCTCGGACTGGAACTTCGCCAGGTAGTCGTTGACCGTGACGACGTGGACGCCCTTGCCCTCGAGGGCGTTGAGGTAGGCCGGCAGCGTCGAGACCAGGGTCTTGCCCTCACCGGTCTTCATCTCGGCGATATTGCCGAGGTGCAGCGCCGCGCCGCCCATGATCTGGACGTCGAAGTGGCGCTGGCCGATGACCCGGCGGGCGGCCTCGCGGACGGTCGCGAAGGCCTCGGGCATGAGGTCGTCGAGATCCTCGCCGTCGGCCAGGCGCTTGCGGAACTCGTCGGTCATGCCGCGCAGCTCGTCGTCCGACATCGCCTTGAAGTCGTCCTCGATGGCGTTGACGGCCTTGGCGATCCCCTCGAGCTGTCGGAGGATCTTGCCCTCTCCGATGCGGAGGAGCTTGTCGATGATCACTGGCACGCGGCCACTCTACCGAGCGGTCACGAACCGGCGGAGTTCACGCCGCCGGGTCGCTCCGGTCGTACGCCGCGAAGGCCTCGGCCCGCTCGCGCTCGATCTTGCGCCCGAGGCCGTAGGCGGTGCCCCAGAGGAGGGCGAAGATCCCGCCGACCACGAACATCAGCGGCGCGAGGAAGCCGAGCGCGACGGCGCCGACCTGCAGCGCATGACCGAGGTAGTAGCCGGACTCGCGGCGCAGCATCCCCGCGACGAGCACGCACAGCACGGCCAGGCCGAGGCCGAGCGGCAGCGCGACGGCGGGCCGGATGTCGGAGATCGCGATCAGCACCGGGGTCGACAGGCCGACCGCGATCGCCTCGAGCGTCAGGACGGCGGCGCACATGCCGCGGCGCGGCGACTTCTGCCGCTCGGCGCTGCTCGGGTCGCTGGCGTCGCTCACTTGCGGCCTCCCAGCAGGACCCGGGCCTCGCCCACGGTGACGACCGACCCGGTCACGAGTACGGCGCCCGAGCTGAGCGCGTCGCGGCCCTCCTGCTCGGCGAGCGCGGCCGCCGCGTCGATGGCGTCAGCGAGGAGCGGTACGACGGTGACCCGGTCGTCACCGAAGACCTCGCGCGCCACGACGGCGAGCTCGTCGGCGGGCAGCGCGCGGGAGGTGGAGTTCTGGGTGACGACGACGTGGGCGAGGTGCGGCTCGAAGGCGGCCAGCAGCCCCTCGGCGTCCTTGTCGCCCATCACGCCGATGACGCCGATGAGCGGGTCGAACTGGAAGGAGTCGTCGAGCGCGTCCGCGGTGGCCTCGGCGCCGTGCGGGTTGTGGGCGGCGTCGAGCACGATGGTGGGGCTGCGGCGGACCACCTCGAGCCGGCCCGGCGAGCTGACCTCGGCGAACGCGCCGCGGACGATGTCGTCGCCCAGGGGCTCGTCTCCCCCGACGAACGCCTCGACGGCGGCGAGCGCGGCGACGGCGTTCTGCGCCTGGTGGGCGCCGTAGAGCGGGAGGAAGAGCTCGTCGTAGCGACCGCGCAGGCCCTGCAGGGTGAGGACCTGGCCACCGACCGCGGCGGCCCGGCTCACGACGCCGAACTCGAGCCCCTCGCGGGCCACGGTCGCGCCCACCTCGGCCGCCCGCTCGAGCAGGACGGCGGCGACGTCGGCCGTCTGCTGGGCGAGGATCGCGGTGGCGCCGGGCTTGATGATGCCGGCCTTCTCGCGGGCGATCTCGACGGCCGTGCCGCCGAGATAGTTGGCGTGGTCGACGGCGATCGGGGTGATCACCGCGACGTCGGCGTCGATGACATTGGTGGCGTCCCACGAGCCGCCCATGCCGACCTCGACCACGGCGACGTCGACGGGCGCGTCGGCGAAGGCGGCGTAGGCCATGCCGACGACGGTCTCGAAGAAGCTGAGCGGGTGGGCCTCGGCCTGGTCGACCAGGTGCGTGTAGGGCGCGATGTCGTTGAACGCCCGGACGAACGCCTCGTCGTCGAGCGGCTCGCCGTCGATGCTGATCCGCTCGCTCATCTTCTCGACGTGCGGGCTGGTGAACCGGCCGGTGCGCAGCTCGAGCGCGCGCAGCAGGGCGTCGATCATCCGCGAGGTCGAGGTCTTGCCGTTGGTGCCGGTGAGGTGGATCGACCGGAAGGCGTGCTGCGGGTCGCCGAGGAGCTCGGTGAAGGCGCGGATCCGGTCGAGTGACGGCTCGAGCCGGGTCTCGGGCCACCGGGACAGGAGGGCGTCCTCCGCCTCGGCGAAGGTCTCTGCGGGGCGCGCGACAGGCTCGTTCATGGCGCCTCGGAGTCTACGGAGTCGCGCGCCGCGCGGAGAAACGGGCGTCGGCCCGCGGGAAGGGCTCCCACGGAACCCGCGGGACTGCCACACTTCCCCCGTGGCTGTTCACGACGAGCTCGCCGACCTCGCCCGCTCGGCCGGTGGCCAGGTCTTCGAGGACGCCGACTCCTTCCGCGCCGCCGTCGACGACTTCGTCCCCGAGGGCAGCATCACGACCGGAGAGCTGAACCTCCTCGTCGACGCGATCAGGCTGCGCGCTCTCGGCCGGCTGGTCGAGATGCTCGACCGCGACGCGGACGTCGGCGCGGCCATCGACGCCGCCGGCGACCAACTCGCGCGCGACCGCGGCACGTCCGAGACCGGCGGCGCGCGATGGGCGCTCGCAACGCTGGGCTATGCCCTGGGGCGGGTCGACGAGGCCCAGGTCCGGGCGCGGCACGCGGAGATGACCTCCGCCGGCACGGTCCCGACGCCGCCGAGCGTGCCGATCGCGGAGCCTGCTCCGGAGCCCGCTCCGACGCCCGCACCGGCGCCCGTGCCCGTGCCGATGCCGGCGACCCAGGCGCCGCCCGCACCCGCTCCGGCCACCACGCCGCTCGCACCGCCGCCTCCCCCGCCGCCGACGCCCGCACCGACCTCGGCACCGGGGCCGGCCGAGCGCTCCGGACGCGGCCGGCTGGTCGTCGTCGGCGCGGTCCTCGTCGCCCTGCTCGCGGCCGGGGTCGGCGTGGGCGTCCTGCTCGGCAACCGCGGCGGCGACGGCGGCGCCAAGGCGTCCGACCGCACCTCGACGCAGACCACCGACGACACCCCGAGCGCGCCGACCACCGACGCCACCACCCCGACCTCGCCCGCGACGGCCGACGACGGCACGGCCGCGCCCGACCCGCTCGGCGTCGGCTACCCGCAGCGCAACCTGGCGTGCGACAGCGGCTATATCGTCGTCCTCACCTCGGTGGAGGGCGCCAGCCCGGCGACGACCGTCCAGGACGCGCTCGACCGGTTCCCGCGGGCCACCGGCCGCGCCTACCTCGACCCCGCGCGCTCCTGCCGCAACCTCAGCCACCTGACCAACAAGGTCAACCTCGCCCGCGTCCCGTACGTCGGCCCCTACCCCGACGCCGTCTCCGCCTGCGAGGCGCGGATGGCCGTGGCCGACACGACGACGTACGTCATCGGGGTCGCGGCCGACGCCACCGCGGCGACCTACTGCGCCTGCTCGTACGACGACGCCGCGCTGCCCACGCTCAACAGCACCGACGACTCGGCGCCGCAGGGCGACGACCGGTTCTGGACGCTCGAGCTGCAGTACATGCTCTACGAGGCCGGCTACAACCCGCGCAAGCTCGTCCCCGGCAAGTACGGCGCGCAGACCACCGGCTTCGTGTCGGCACTGCAGGGCGACGCCGGGCTCGACCGCACCGGCGCGATGGACGCGGCGACGTGGCAGGCGCTGAAGTCCCGGGTCTGCTAGGCCGTCGCGCGCTGCTCGCCGCCGTCGCGGCCGGGATGACGGCGGCCGCGTGCGACGACCGGTCCGCCGCGCCCTCGCGGTCGACGCCCGACCCCACGCCGGCGCCCAGCCCGAGCGCGAGCCCGAGCGCGACCGCCGTGCAGCCCCGCCACTCGCTGTTGGAGACGTCCTTCCGCGAGATCGCCCGCTTCCACCCGATCCAGGTGGTCGCGCCGGGCTTCGTCCTCGCCTCGGCCAGCCGGGTCGGCACCCGCGAGGAGCACCACCCGGCACACCTCCCCGCCCCCTTCCTCGGCGTCGAGGTCGACGTCGCGCCCGGCACCGGGACGGTCACCGCCGGCCTCGCCGACGCGGCCGGTACGACGGCGCTGCGCGCCCGGCTCGACCTCGATGCGGGCACGGTCGCGCTCGAGCTCGTCGTCGAGGGCCGCTCGACGATCCTCGCCACGGGCCGGCCGCGGCTGCCCGGCGGCGCGCTCACGCTCGGCCTCGCGGTGTGCGAGAACCGGGCCACGGTCCTGGTCCGCCCGCGCGGCGGCGGCTGGCGGGCGCTGCTGAGCAGCCACGATCCGATTGCCGCTCGGCTCGACCTCCGCGTCCCCGCGACGCTCGCGCGCCTCGGGTTCGCGTGGGGCGGGCGCGCCGCCCGCGCCGCCCGCGGCGGGCTGTTCGGGATGACCGGGCTGCGCGACCCGCACCTGGTGCAGCACGCCGACGGCACGCCGTACGTCGAGGGTGGCCGGGTCTTCCTGACCTGGACCTGCGCCGGCGCCGGCGACTTCACCCAGGCCCACTGGGGCGTCTTCGCGCTCGACCCCGACCGGCCGACCGCGCTGGAGCAGGTCGCCCAGCTCTACGTACGACGAGACGGCCTGCTGCTCGGGGACCACGCCGGCCAGCTGGTCCGCGACGGCGACCGCTGGCTGGTCGCGAACACCTCGTGGGGCGACTTCGACGGCTCCGGCGTGCACGTCCGCCACACGACGAGCGACGCCGACCTGCTGCACGGCGTCCACGTGCTCGCCACTGAGCCGGCGGCGCTGGCCACCGACCTCTCGACCTGGGACCCGTCCTTCACCCGGATCGACGGCGCCTGGAGCGTCGCCTACGTCGAGAGCCCCTCGCAGTCGCCGTTCGACTTCCACCCGGCGCTGGCCCGCACCACCGGCCCCGACCCCTTCGAGGGCCTGGCGAAGGTGGGCGCCGACCTCACCCGGCACCAGACCGAGGGGCCGCTGCTGGTCCACGACCGCGACCGCTGGCTGGTGCTGGCGAGCGACGGCGACGCCCGGCAGTACGTCGCCTACGACCTGGCGATGCGGCGGGTCGGCCGGATCGACGCGCCCTACGGCAGCAACATCCCGCACCCGCAGGCGATCCTGCGTCCCGACGGCCGCTGGATCGTCGTCACCTTCGACGCGACCAACCCCTTCTCCGCCGTCCTGGGCTACGGCGGCCACGGCGACGTGGTCGTCTACGCCGAGGGGGTGCCCTGACGCCGAGCCTTCACCAGTCGCAGCCACCCGGCGACCTGCGCCATCAGCGGCGCGGCCGCGTCGAAGACCGACGCGTGCCGCCAGAAGCCGTGCACCTGGCCGAGATAGCGGGTCGCCACCACGTCGACGCCGGCCTCCGCGAGCAGCAGCGCGAGATGCTCGCCCTCGTCGCGGAGCGGGTCGTGCTCGGCGGTCGCGATCAGCGTCGGCGGCAGCGTGCCGAGGTCCGGCGAGAGCAGGGGCGCGAGGTCGGGGTCGGTGAGGTCGGCGGGCGTGGCGGCGTACTGCTGCCAGTACCAGGCGGCCTCGCTCGGCTCGAAGCCGTCGGCCGCGGTCCGGTAGGAGTCGAAGGACGCGGTCGGGTCGAGGAAGGGGTAGACCAATGCGACGCCGGCGAACCGGCCCGGGTGACGCAGCGCGGTGACCAGCGCGAGGTTGCCGCCGGCACTGTCGCCGTGGCTGAACGTCGGCAGCCCGGCCAGCTCGGGCTGCTCTGCCAGCCACGCGAGCGCGGCGCTCATGTCGTCCGGTGCGGCCGGGAAGCGGTGCTCGGGCGGGCGCCGGTAGTCGACGCTGAGCACCGCGGCGCGGGCGAGGTCGGCGAAGCGCCGGACGGCGGCGTCGTGCACCTCGACGTCGTTGAACACGAACCCGCCGCCGTGCGCGTGCAGCACCACGACGTCGTAGCCCTCGGGCAGGTAGAGCCGCGCGGGCACGCCGCCCGCGTCGACGTCCCGGACCTCGGCGAGGGGCACCCGCGGCTCGTCGCGGACGGCGGCGCGCGCGGCCTCGCGAGCCGCGGCGATGTCGTAGGCGGGATCGGTCACGGGCAGCTCGCCCGCGGAGTTCGCGATCGCCCTGCGGGCCTGGGGGTGGAGTGCCATGGCCCGCACCCTAGGGGGCGGGCGGGATGCGGAGCATGACGGCGTCGGTCACCGGCTCGTAGCCGAGCGCCTGGTAGAGCGCATTGGACGTCGGGTTGGCCTGGTCGGTGAACAGGATGACCCGATGCCCCGCGGCGCGCAGCCGGCGCGAGACCTCGGCGACGGCGGCGCCGGCCCAGCCGCGGCCGCGCTCTTCCTTGGGCGTGTAGACCGGGCCGATCCGCACCACGCCGTACGCCGGCGGGTTGGCGCCGGTCAGGTGCACCGGCCGGTCGGCGTCGTCGACCCAGAACCAGAGCACGCCCTCGCCGAGCTTGCGCTCGATCTGGTCCATCCCGAACGCCGCCGCCTCGCCCGCGTGGCCGGCCTCGCGCCCGGCCTGCTCGTCGGCGTCGTCGAAGAACCGGTGGACCCACTCCAGCGCCAGCTCCGTCTCGTCCGCCCGGACCGCCCGCAGCCGACCGGGCACCGGCCGCGGGTCGACCAGCGTGCCGAGCTCGAACAGCCGGTGGTGCATCTCCACCTCGACCGTCCCACCGCCGGCCGCGGCGACGGCGGCCGCGAAGACATCGCACGCGGGCCGCTGCCCGCTCGCGCCACCGACCTCCTCGCCCCGCCCCACGAGCACCGCGGCCAGCGCCTCGGCGGCGGCGTCTGGCATCGCCAGCAGGTAGACCGGGTACGGCGCGAAGGGCGCCGTCCGCATCGCCACGCCCGCGATCTCGCCGGCCTGGTCGCGCACGACGCCGAACCAGCAGTAGGGCAGGTCGCCGCGGCCGGTCTCGCGCACCCGGTGAGCGATCGTCGTCACGACCGTCGCCGTCACCGGACTCGCCGCGAGGTGCTCCCCCGCCACCGACAGGAACTCGTCGGGATCCTCAGTCAGCCAGACGTCGTACGCGCTCATGCCTGATCGTCGCCGCCGCCCCGGCCCCGGCTCAACCTGATTTCTCGAGCTTGTAGTGCAGCCGCAGCGCGGTCGCGCCCCACATCCGCAGGGCGTGGTCGGTGCGCAGGACGCCGTGGTCGTCGACGTACACATGGAAGGTCTCGTGCACCGGCGCGCGCGAGGCGAAGGTGCGGCCGCCGTCCTCGACGACGACATAGGCGCCGTCGGCGCCGAACGGGCCCGCGGGCGAGACCAGCCGGAAGGAGCCGTCGGGCAGCACCTCCGGACGCAGGAAGACCTGGACGTTGCCCGACTCGAGCGGGAATGCCACGTGCACCGACGGCCGTACGGCGCCCGGCAGTCGCCGCGCCGAGTAGCAGCCGCTGAAGACGTACTCCCCGGTCGCACGCAGGGTGCGCAGCCAGCCGGCGCCGACCTGCGCGCCGGCGCCGTCGCGGATGACCGACACCCGGCTGTCCATCCCCTGCGCCACGTCGAGCGGCCGCATCGGCAGCGCCAGCTGCTCGACCCGCTTGCCGAACAGGCGCGACACCAGCTCGCCGCCGGGCCACGCCCAGGGCGCCCAGCCGCTCCAGACCTCGATGTGCCAGTCGGCCGTGTGCTCGTAGAAGTCGCGGACCTGTGGCTGCAGGTCGGCCGCGGCGAAGCCGGGTCCGTCGAGCGCGGCCATCGAGGCGAGCAGGCCGGCGCCCGGCGTCGGAGCGTCGACCGAGCCGCCGTACCGCTCGGCCTCGGCGTCGAGCCAGCCGTCGCGGACGACCGACGAGCTGCTCGTCGGCGCGCGCAGCCAGGAGTGCTCGCCGGCGAGGTCGACCTCGCGGCCGACGGCGCGCCAGAACCGCCGGGTCCCGAGATCGACCAGCGGCGTCACCTCGTCAGCCCGCCTCAGGCGTCCAGCCGGTCGAGCTCCTCGTCGATGATCGCCGTGTCGAGCTTGACGAACACCGGGCTCGGCTTGGCGACCGCCCGACCGACCTCGATCGGGTGACGGCCCCAGGTCGGGAAGCCGGCGTAGTCGCCGGTGATGATCGGGTAGGCGCGGCTCGGGTCGTCGAGATCGGTGGCCTCCTCGATCCGCGGCATCGGCGCCACGTCGCCCACACCGCCCAGCGCCTTGTCGACCTCGTTGGCCGAGAACGGCAGGAAGGGGCTGAGTATCACGTTGAGGTCGGCGACGCACTGCGCCATCACGTGCAGGATCGTGGCCAGCCGCTCGGGGTCGTCCTTGATCTTCCACGGCTCAGAGTCGGAGACGTACTTGTTGACGTCGGCGACCGCGCGCATCGCCTCGCCGATGGCCTGCTTCTGGCGGTGCTTGCCGATCAGGTCGCCGACGACGCCGAACGCCTCCTCGACCGCGCTCAGCACGGCCTCGTCCTCGGCGGCGAGCGGGCCGGCCGCCGGGATCTCGCCGAAGTTCTTGGCGATCAGGTTGGCGGTGCGGTTGACCAGGTTGCCCCAGCCGGCCACCAGCTCGTCGTTGGTACGGCGGACGAACTCGGCCCACGTGAAGTCGGAGTCCTGGCTCTCCGGCCCGGCCGCCGCGACGAAGTAGCGGAAGGCGTCGGGCTGGTAGCGCGAGAGCAGGTCGTGGACGTAGATCACGATCTTCTTCGACGAGGAGAACTTCTTGCCCTCCATGGTGAGGAACTCGCTCGAGACGACCTCGGTGGGGAGGTTCAGCTCGCCGTACTCACGGGGCTTGCCGCCCTTGTCGCCCTTGCCCGCGTAGGCGAGCAGCTCGGCCGGCCAGATCTGCGAGTGGAAGGTGATGTTGTCCTTGCCCATGAAGTAGTAGGACAGGGCGGCCGGGTCGTTCCACCACGCGCGCCAGGCGTCGGGGTCGCCGCTGCGACGAGCCCACTCGATCGACGCCGAGAGGTAGCCGATGACCGCGTCGAACCAGACGTAGAGCTTCTTCGTCGGGTTCTCGCGCCAGCCGTCGAGCGGGACGGCGATGCCCCAGTCGATGTCGCGCGTCATCGCGCGCGGGCGGATCTCCTTGAGGATGTTCTTGGAGAACCGGATGACATTGGGCCGCCACAGCCCGGTCCCCTCGCGCTCGTCGAGCCACGCCTGGAGCGCTTCGGCGAGCGCCGGCAGGTCGAGGAAGAAGTGCTGGGTCTCGATGAACTCCGGCGTCTCGCCGTTGATCTTGGAGCGCGGGTTGATCAGGTCGTGCGGGTCGAGCTGGTTGCCGCAGTTGTCGCACTGGTCGCCGCGGGCGCCGTCGTAGCCGCAGATCGGGCAGGTGCCCTCGATGTAGCGGTCCGGCAGGGTGCGCCCGGTCGACGGCGAGATGGCGCCGTAGGTCGTCTGCTCGACGAAGTAGCCGTTCTCGTAGACGCCGAGGAACATCTCCTGCACCACCGCGTGGTGGTTGCGCGTGGTGGTGCGGGTGTAGAGGTCGTAGCTGATGCCCAGGCCGACCAGGTCCTCGACGATGAGCCGGTGGTTCTTGTCGGCCAGCTCCTGCGGCGTCATCCCGGCCTCGTCGGCGGCGATGAGGATGGGCGTGCCGTGCTCGTCGGACCCGGAGACCATGAGGACGTCGTTGCCCGCCATCCGCTGGTAGCGGCTGAACACGTCGGACGGCACGCCGAATCCGGCCACGTGGCCGATGTGGCGGGGACCGTTGGCGTAGGGCCAGGCGACGGCGGAGAGGACATGCGTCATGCGCCCGATCCTATTGTTTGCAGTCAGGTGTTGAAGCGGCGGATCCGGCGCGCGGTCCGGGTGCGGATCGCGGGCAGCGCGGCATAGAGGTTGTCACCGGGGCATGCGGTGTCGTTGGTGTCGCGGTGACCGTCGATGACGGGCAGCACGACGACCCGGCCGCGGCCGAACTTGTCGCTGCCGTGCGAGCGCACCTTGATCGTCCCGAGCGGGTTGCGGTGGAACTTCGCGAGCTTCCACGCCGCCACCCGCGCGATGGCCTTGACGACGGGGTCGGTGGACGTGGCGGTCTGGAAGTTGCCGAGCACCGCGATGCCGACCGAGACATGGTTGAAGCCGAGCGTGTGGGCGCCGATGGTCTCGCGCTTGGGCCGGCGGCGACCGGCCCAGATCCGGCCGAAGCGGTCGACGAAGAAGTTGTAGCCGACGTCGGACCAGCCGAGCGACTTGGTGTGATAGCGGTAGATGCCGCGCAGCATCGCCGGGACGTCGGCCGGCCGGTAGTCGTTGGCCGACACGGTGTGGTGCACGTGGACCTGCTTGATCGAGTGCGCCTGCTGCGGCTCGCCGGTCGCCCACTTCGCGTTGGCGCCCCACTGGTGGCGGGTGTAGAACGCCGGGATCCGCCGCGGCGGCTTCCGCTTCGGACGACGCACGGTGCGGCCACGGACGGTCGCCTCCTCCTCCTCCTCCTCCTCCTCCGGTACCGCGGCCGGCGCCACGACGCTGTCGGCGGCCGTCCGGCCCGGGTCGATCAAAGTGAGCACCGGTTCGGTGCTCGTGCCCGACAGCTCGACCTGGACTCCGTCGCTCGGCCCGACCCACACCGGCTCGGTCGCGTACGGCGTCGCGGCGCCTTCCGGCGTCCGCGGGTCCGGCCGGTCGCGCAGCGCGGGCAGCGTCTGCCAGCCACTCCAGCCGCCGCCGGCGCGTCGTACCCGCACCCGAACCGCGGCCTCCCCGTCCTGCCAGGTCACCCCGAGCATCGAGAACCGGTCGGTGTCGAGCGCGGCGGTTTGCACCGTCGCCGGCCGCCGCGCGGAGCCGCCGGGAGCGCCCATCGCGAGCGGCACGGCGGCCGACGAGACGAGCGCGTCGTCATCGTCGCCGGCGAGCCGGACGCGGGTCGCGGACCGGTTGGCGGATCGGTTGGCAGACCGGTTGGCGGACCGGTTGGCGGATCGGGCGTTGGACGGGGCGTTGGCCGAGGCGGCGGAGGCGGGTTCGGGGGCGAGGGCGACGACGGGGACCGCGGCGACGGCGGCCGCGAGGCTCGCCAGGTCACGGCGACGCAGGGAAGAGTCCGAGAAGCTCATGACCATCGAGCATGCGTCATCCGCCGCGCGGTTCGCGACCCTCTCCTCCGCGTGTCGCGGATTGCGGGAGAGAAGTCACATCAGCCCCATGCGTCACACGGAGCGCCCTTTCCTGGCGCTTCCTGACCGTTGCAACCGTCAGGAAGCGCAGGAATCCCCGCTGAAGCGGGGATTCCTGCAGCAGCAGCCTCAGCTGAAGTCGAGATCGCCCGTCCGGCTCCGCTTGAGCTCGAAGAAGTACGGGAACGACGCGACCGCGACGGTGCCGTCCCACAGCTTCCCCGCATCCTCGCCGCGCGGGATCTTGGTCAGCACCGGGCCGAAGAAGGCGGTGCCGTTGACGTGGATGGTCGGGGTGCCGACCTCGTCGCCGACGGCGTCCATGCCCTCGTGGTGCGAGCGCGCCACGGCCTCGTCGTACGACGCGTCGCCGGCGGCCTCGATGAGCGAGGCGTCGAGGCCGCACTCGTCGAGCACCTCGGCGATGAGCGCGAGCCCGGCGTCGGGCTGCTCGTGGAGCCGGCGGCCCTGGTGGTGGATCCGCTCACCGAAGGCGTTGTACATCGGGAGGATGACCTTGTCGCCGTACTGCTCCTGCGCGGCGATGAGCACGCGCACGGGGCCCCACGCCGGCGCGAGCAGCTCACGGTAGGCGGCCGGGATGTCCCGGTCCTTGTTGAGGTAGGCCAGGCTCATCACGTGCCAGGAGATGTCGATCTTCCGCACCTCGGCGGCCTCGAGCAGCCAGCGGGAGGTGATCCAGGCGAACGGGCAGAGCGGGTCGATCCAGATGTCGGCACGGTTCGGCGCAGTCTCGGTCATAGTTCCTCAAACGCTGCCACAGGGCGCCGACATTCCCCGGCCGGGCTCAGCGGACGCGGACGGTGCCGGTCACGCGCTGGGTCGGCACGATCGTCGAGCCGAGATAGCGCACCCGCACGGCCTTCACCCCGGGCGACATCCGGACGACGACCCGCGCCACGCCGTTCGCGTCGAGGCGGACCGTGTCGCTCCAGCGCCCGATCTTGATCAGCGCCTTGCCCGGCACCGCGGTCACACCGCGGGCGAGCACCCGGATCCGGACGATCGCCCGGCCCGGCTTCGTGCTCGTCTGCAGCCGGATGATGGCCGGCGAGGTCACCGGAGCGGTGACCGGCGTGGCCGCCGTGTAGGGCAGGTACTGCGCCCGGGTCGCGGTCAGGTCGACGCCGATGTGGTGACCGACGTCGAGCGTCGTCAGCACGTACGACGTCGCGGTCGCGCCGTCGATCGGCACCCCGTCGCGCAGCCACCGGTAGGTCACCGCGGAGTCCGCCGGGGTCAGCACCGGCGGGGTCACCGTCAGCGTGCCGCCCAGCGTCGGCGTACCGGTGACGGCTGCGGGCGTCGTCGGCTTGATGACGCCGGCGAGGACCTTCCCGACCGGGTAGGCCGCGGAGACATAGCTGGCGTAGCCCGCCTGCTTGGCGACGACCTTGACCGAGATGGTCTTGCCGACCAGCGCCGCGGAGAGCGGCAGCCGCGCGGTCGTGTTGTTGGGGACGCGCACGCCATCGGCGAACCAGCGCCACACGGTCGAGCTCGGGTTGGGCGTCCAGGCGCCGGCCGTCGCGGTGAGCACGTTGTCGAGCAGGACCGTGCCGGTCACCTGCGGCGCCGCACGCTGGGCGAAGATGCCCTCCGCGACCGCCGGGGTCGCGAGCGAGTCCTTGACCCCGCTGGTCGAGCCCTTCTTGCTGGCCGTGACGCGTACGGTGAGCTTCTTGCCGACGACCGCGGCCGTCGGGGCGTACGTCGCGGCGGTGGCCCCGGTGATCGCCGTACCGTCGGCGAGCCACTGGTAGGCGTAGGCCGTCGGCCCGCCGGCCCAGCTGCCGGGCGTCGCGGAGAGGCTGGCGCCGACCCGCGCGGTGCCGGTGACGACGGGCGCGACGGTCGGGGTGATCGTCTTGTCGACGAAGTGGATGAAGCCGGTGGGCCAGCGGCCGCTCGCCTTGGTGATCGTGCGCCAGTGGAAGGTGCCGCCCCAGCTGTCCTCGGAGATCACGATCTCGGTCGCGGAGACGACCCGCTCGACGTAGGCCACGTGGCCGGCCGAGCCGCTGCCGTTGGAGTAGCGCCCATACCAGGCGACCGCGCCGACGTTCGGCGTCTGGTCGGTGATGGCGGACATGAACTTGCCCCACTCGCTGGCGTTGCCGCCGCCGACCCACGGCCGGACGTTGGGCATGCCGGCCTTGATCATCCGGTAGGCGACGTAGTTGGTGCAGTTGTGACCGGAGTACATGTTCCAGTACATCTTCGAGTTCGCCGCGCCGTACCCGGCGTCGGAGTAGCCCTTCTGGACGCAGTCGGCATAGCCCGTGCACAGGTACGTCGTCGCAGCGCGCGGCTCGACGTGGGTCAACTGGGCGCCCGGCGCGCCGATGAGCACCAGAAGGGTCCCCACGAGAGCGCTGGCGAGCGCTCCGGCTCCCCAGCGCAGGACGACGACGCCGTTCGGCCCCCGGTTGCGCATGGCGAACACCATCGGGCACAACCGCCCCAGAACGCAACAAAAACACCACTTTTCTCGCGTGTCACCGGCGTGTCGCGTTGACCTGAGCGAATTACATACTTGTAATTCGCACCCTTTGCGGCGAGGTCGCCGCCGGTTGTCTGACAACTTCCCCCGAATGCAAGGATGAGTGCCATGCCCGGCACCAACCTCACCCGCGACGAGGCGGCTACCCGCGCCGCCCTCGTCGACGTGACGTCCTATGTCATCGACCTCGACCTGTCCCGCGCGACGCAGGAGGGCGTGGAGACCTTCGGGTCCACCACCACGCTGAGCTTCACCTGCCGCCAGCCGGGCTCGGCCACCTTCGCCGACCTGGTCGACGCGACGATCCACGAGATCACCCTCAACGGCACCCCGCTCGACCCCGCCACGGCGTACGTCGACAGCCGGATCGCGCTGCCCGACCTGCAGGCCGACAACGTGCTCGTCGTCAAGGCCGACTGCACCTACTCCCACACCGGCGAGGGGCTGCACCACTTCGTCGACCCGGCCGACGGCCGGGTCTACCTCTACTCGCAGTTCGAGGTCCCCGACGCGCGCCGGGTGTTCACCACCTTCGAGCAGCCCGACCTCAAGGCGCCGTTCACGTTCAACGTGACCGCCCCCGCGCACTGGAAGGTCGTCTCCAACGCCGCCACGCCCGAGCCGACCCCGGTGGGCGCGGACACCGCGCTGTGGGCGTTCCCGGCGACCAAGCCGATGTCGACGTACATCACCGCGATCGTCGCCGGCGACTACTACGAGGTGCAGGACGTCTACGAGGGTCCCCACGGCACGATCCCGCTCGGCCACTACAGCCGCCAGTCGCTCAAGGACTACCTCGAGCGCGACCGCGACGAGATCGTCACCCTCACCCGGCAGGGCTTCGCCTTCTTCGAGGAGGCCTTCGGCTACCCCTACCCGTTCGGCAAGTACGACCAGCTCTACGTGCCGGAGTACAACATGGGCGCGATGGAGAACGCCGGCGCGGTGACCCTGCGCGACGAGTACCTCCCCCGCTCCCGCCAGCCGCGCTCGTTCTACGAGTTCCGCGCCTCGGTGATCCTGCACGAGATGGCGCACATGTGGTTCGGCGACCTGGTGACCATGAAGTGGTGGGACGACCTCTGGCTCAACGAGTCCTTCGCCGAGTGGGCCTGCTACCACGCCGAGGCGCTCGCGACGTCCTACGACGACGCATGGACCGGTTTCACCAACGCCCGCAAGCAGACCGGCTACCGCGCCGACTCGCTGCCCTCGACGCACCCGATCGCGGCCGACAACGTCGACCTGCACGCGGTCGAGGTCAACTTCGACATGATCACCTACGCCAAGGGCGCGGCGGTGCTCAAGCAGCTCGTCGCCTGGGTCGGCCTCGACCCCTTCCTGGCCGGGCTGAAGCAGTACTTCCACGACCACGCGTTCGGCAACACCGAGTTCGCCGACCTGCTCACCGCGCTGGAGAAGGCGTCGGGTCGCGAGCTGACCGGCTGGGCCCAGGAGTGGCTGCAGACCGCCGGCACCAACACCCTCTCCCCCGCCTTCGAGCTCGACGCCGACGGCGCCTACGCGTCCTTCGCGATCAACCAGACCGCGCCGGCCGACCATCCGACCCTGCGCCGCCACCGGGTCGGCATCGGCTTCTACAACAGCGTCGAGGGCCGCCTGGTCCGCACCGACTACGTCGAGGTCGACGTCGAGGGCGCCCGCACCGAGCTCGCCGAGCTGGTCGGCAAGACCCAGCCCGAGCTGCTGCTGCTCAACGACCAGGACCTGGCCTTCGCCAAGATCCGCCTCGACGAGCGCTCGCAGGCCACGGCCATCGCCCGGCTCTCCGACCTCGACGACTCGCTGGCCCGCGCACTCGTCTGGAGTGCCGCCTGGGACATGACCCGCGACGCCGAGCTCGCCGCCACCGACTTCGTCGAGCTGGTGCTCGGCAATATCGGCCAGGAGACCGACGCCTGGGGCGTCAGCCGGATCCCGGTCTACGCCGCCCAGGCCGTCAACCTCTACAGCGACCCGGCCCACCGCCCCGCGCTGGCCGCCCGCTGGGAGCAGGGTCTGCGCGAGCTGCTCGCCGCCGCCGTGCCCGGCACCGACCACCAGCTCACCTTCGCCCGCACCTACGCGGCCGCGGCGTCGAGCGAGGCCGCCGTGGCCGAGCTCGAGGCGCTGCTCGACGGCTCGCTGACCTTCGAGGGACTCGCGGTCGACCAGGACCTGCGCTGGGCGCTGCTCACCCACCTGGCCCGCGTCGGCCGCGCCGACGACGCCCGCATCGACGGCGAGCTGGCCGGCGACAACACCATCTCCGGCCAGGAGAAGTCCGCCGCCGCGCGGGCCGCGCAGCCCACCGCCGAGGCCAAGGAGCGCGCCTGGACCCAGGCCCTGCTCGACCCGTCGGTGCCCAACGAGACGCAGCGCAGCGTGGTGCTCGCGTTCTGGCAGCCGGGCCAGGAGGAGCTGCTCGCGCCGTACGTCGCGACGTACCTCGCCGAGGTCGCCGGCACCTGGGAGCGGCTCGGCGCCCACAAGGCCGCCACCGCCCTCGAGCACATCTTCCCGCGGCTCATCGCCACCCCGGACACGCTCGCGGCCGTCGACGCCTGGCTGGCCGCCCACGCCGACACGGTCAACCCGGGCGCGGTCCGCTACGTCCGCGAGGGTCGCGCCGACGTGGCCCGCGCGATCGCCGCCCAGGCGACCGACGCCCGCCGCTGACCCGGCAGAAACGAGCTCGCAAAACGCGCCGACCCGGCAGAAACTGGCTTGCAAATCGCGCTGACCCGGCAGAAAGTTTCTGCCGGGTCAGCGCATTTGAGAGGCTAGTTTGCGCCGGGTCGGCGCGTTTTGGGAGCTAGTTTCTGCCGGGTCAGCGCATTTGAGAGGCTAGTTTGCGCCGGGTCAGTCTTTGGCGAGCTCGCCGAGCAGCTCGATGCCGCGGGTCAGACCCTCGGCCAGCTCGCCCGCGGCGAAGCGCTCGGTCATCGCGGCGACGGCCTGGGCCGACTCCTCGTCAGTGAGCCGCTCGCGGGTGTGGCCGCCGGTGACGATCTCGACGACTCGACGGTCGGGGTCGACCATGATCAGGATGCTGCGCGCGGGCAGCACGAGCGTGTTGTGCAGGCTCGTGGCGAAGTCGCGCGGGTTGCCGTTGGCGGAGCCGACGAAGACCGAGATCTCGGCCCGGCACAGCTGCTCGGCGTTGCGGATGGTGACGTCGAGGGCCGCCTGCTCGGCGGCGCTGAGGGAGACGGTGCTCATGGCGGGCGCCTACCAGCTGCCGCCGGCGCCGCCGGCCTTGGAGTCCTCGGAGTCGGGAGCGGCCAGCTCACCGGCCGCCTTGCGCGGGCCGCCGAGCCACTGGTTCTCGGGCTCGAGCGCGTTGGGGCTGAGGTCCTCGCCACGGGCCAGGGCCGGGGCGACGAAAAGCAGCGTGATGACCACGAGCACGAGCAGCGGGATGCCGCCCAGCACCAGGAAGGCGTGGAGGACGTCGATGTCCGGCTTGGGCTCCCAGCTGCCCGGGCGCGGCTCGGGCGTGTCGGCCGAGGCCGAGCCCGCGCTGGCGAGGACGAGCAGGGCGCTCGCCCCGGCGAGGGAGAGCACGGCGAGGAGACGACGTACGGCGTTGCTGGTCACAGGGAGGAGACTATCGGCTCCGACTCCCGGCTGCCGGGGAGGTCTGCCCAACGGCGTCAGGCCCCTTTGGGACACTGGGCGGATGCCTGCCCTCCCTCTGCTGACCACCCTGCCATCCGCAGCCCCGGAGAGCCCCTGCAAGACCGGCGAGAACGTCTGCGATCTGACCTGGGACCTGACCGGCAACCGCCGGCTGTCCGCCTGGTCCGACGTCCTGATCGGCAAGCCGCTGGCCATTCTCGGCGTCATCCTGCTCGCCGTCGTCGCCGCCTGGCTGCTGCACCGACTCGTCGACCGGATCGCCCGCCGTGCCGAGCGCGGCGTGCTTCCCGAGCGCGTCGAGAACGCCGTCCAGGCCCGTCGCAAGCAGCGCGCGGCGACCATGGCCGGCGTCCTGAAGAGCATCATCACGTTCATCGTCGTCGCGATCGGCGGCACCATGGTGCTGAGCGAGCTCGGCATCAACATCGCGCCGATCATCGCCAGCGCCGGCATCCTCGGCATCGCGCTCGGCTTCGGCGCCCAGTCACTGGTCAAGGACTTCCTGGCCGGCATCTTCATCTTCATCGAGGACCAGTACGGCGTGGGCGACGTCGTCGACGTGGGCGACGCCAACGGCACCGTCGAGGCGGTGACCCTGCGCATGACGCGGCTGCGCGACGTCAACGGCACCGTCTGGTACGTCCCCAACGGCGAGATCCTGCGGGTCGGCAACAAGAGCCAGAACTGGTCGCGCGCGGTCGTCGACGTGAGCGTCGGCTACCGCGAGGACCTGGCCCGCGTGCAGCGTGTGCTGCGCGAGGTCGCCCACGACCTGTGGGAGGACGACGACTTCAACCACGTGATCATCGAGGAGCCCGAGGTCACCGGCGTCGAGACGCTCACCCCCGACGCGATCACGATCCGGGTGATGGTCAAGACCGCGCCGCTCGAGCAGTGGGCGGTCGCCCGCGCGCTGCGCCAGCGGATCAAGGCGCGCTTCGACCACGAGGGGATCGAGATCCCGTTCGCCCAGCGCGTGGTCTGGCACCGCGAGGACCGGCGTCCCGAGGGCGATCCCGACGGCGCCCCGGTCGGCCCCACCTCCCCGGCGGGCCCCGCCGGTCCCGCCGCCTCCGGCGGCGAGGGATGATGGCGTCGTGAGCGACGAGACGAGCTTCTACGACGAGATCGGCGGGTTCGAGACCTTCCGCCGGATCGTGGCGAGGTTCTACGAGGGCGTGGCCGCCGACGAGGTGCTGCGGCCGATGTACCCCGAGGCCGACCTCGGTCCCGCCGAGGACCGGTTCCTGCACTTCCTGGTGCAGTACTGGGGCGGCCCCACGACCTACTCCGAGCACCGCGGGCACCCGCGGCTGCGGATGCGGCACGCGCCCTTCGAGGTCGACACCGCCGCCCGCGACCGGTGGCTCACCCACTTCCGCGCCGGCCTCGACAGCGTCGAGCTGACGCCGGAGCAGGACCAGCGGTTCTGGGAGTACGTCACGCACGCGGCGACGTTCATGGTGAACACCCCCGGCTGAGCGCCCCGCGGTGCCAGACTCCTCCCAGCACCGCCGAAAACTTTTCTCGGCACCCATGTAACGGCCGCACCCGTCCGTGACAGGTATTGCACGAGAGGTCTCCCCCGACCTCTCGCCCGGCGGCCCTGAGGCCTCCTGGTCACCGGGCTGGAAGCAGTTGAGAGAAGAAGATGACCCGACCGGATTGGATCGAGACGCTGAGGGCGGATCTGCGCCCCGCGGATCCCGATCCGGTACTGCTCGCGCAGCTGGTGGAGCTGAGCCGTGGCTCAGTGGCCCCTGCTACGCGACCGGGTCGGTCGGCTGGTGCGCGGCTGGCGATTGTGCTGGGGGGTGCGATCGCCGTCGGAGCGACGTCGTGGGCTGCGGGCGCCCTGCCCGGAACGGATTCTCCGTTTCGCCCCGAGGAGCATGTGACGCACCAGCCGGCCGACCCTTCACCTGGCGGCGTCGGGACCCCACACCCCGATGAGCCAGCGTCACCCGCCGAGGAACAGTCCCCATCGTCCTCGGCGGGTGACGACCCGCCGACGCCGTCCGACTCGCCGACGCGCGGAGCGACCGGATCCCCGTCCACGCCGAAGGCGCCGGGCTCGGGCTCGCCGCCTCCGATCGGCGGTCTGCCGACCGATCTCCCCTCGCTCCCGGACGTCCCCGGGAGCACTGTCCTTCCACAAGTCCCGACGGCACCTCCGCCGTCGGGACTCGATCACGTTCCGGGGGTCCCGCTCCTGCCCCCGGGCCTGCCGACCGTGCATCCCGACGCCGACACCCAGCGCAACGTCATCGCCGGCACGCCCGCCGTCCCCGGAGCTCCGGGCGATGACGACCAGGGTCAGGACTCTCAGGGCGACGCTCAGGACCGCGCTCAGGACCACGCTCAGGACCACGACAGCGACAGCGGCGACCGCCGCTCCCCCCGGCCGCAGGAAGCGCAGGTGGCCCGGGCCCAGTGACCACGGACGACGACGTCGTCGCCGCTGCGAAGCACGGCGACGCTGAGGCATGGCGTGAGCTCTACCGGGCGCACGCCACCCGTCTGCTGGTCTGGCTCCAGGCCCGCGGCACCGGCGACGAGGCCCCCGAGGACATCGCCGCGGCGGCCTGGCTGGTCGCCGCCGAGAAGATCGCCGGCTTCACCGGCGACCGCGACGAGTTCGCCGGTTGGCTGTTCGGCATCGCGCGCAACCACCTCGCCAACGCCCGCCGCCGCGCCGCCCGCCGCGAGCAGGTGGCGCTCGAGCCGGTCGGCGTCGGCGTCGACCTCGGGCCCGAGCCGGTCACCAGTGGCGGCGACTGGGCGCGCCGACTCCTCGCCACCCTCCCCGAGCGCGAGCGCGACGTCGTCACCTGCCGCGAGGTGCTCGACATGGACGTGCCGACGACCGCCGCGGCGCTCGGCATCGGCGCGGTCGCCGTACGGGTCGCGCACCACCGGGCGCTCAAGCGACTGCGCGGCACGATGGTCGCCGAGAGCCCTCGCGAGATCTTTTCTGGCGAGGCGTAACACTTCCTGCTGCTGCCGACATGTTGTCGATGTAGGCGGTGTCCTCTCGGACGCCGGCAGGCCGGACGAGCAGACGCAAGGTACGACATGACCCACGACCGCCGGATCGACCGGCTCCGCGTCGAAGCGCCGACGCTCGAGCCCGACCCCGCGTTCCTCGGCATGCTCACCCACCTGAGCGCCTCCTCGTACCCGGCCGTCCACCGATCGGCTCGGTCGGCTGGACTCCGTGCTGTGCTCGCGACGGCCGCTGTCGCGGCGATCGCGGCCGCGACCTGGGCGGCGGGCGTTCCCACCGGCGGAGAGACCCCATACTCCCCCGCCGATGCCCCCACCCAGCAGGAGCCCTCCGGTCCGCCGAGTCCCGGAGACGTCGGAACCCCACACTCCGACGTAGCCACCTCGCCCGGCAGCCCCCTGTCCCCGGGGCTGCCGGGCTCCCCCTCCTCCGCGTCCGAGCACGCGAGCGACCCGGCCGGCCGGTCCGACCAGCCCGGCCGCGGCAAGGGCCCGCAGGGCACCCCGCCGGGCAAGGCCAAGGGCCACGCGAAGGACCTCGGCAAGGGCTACGGCCAGGGCCACGGCCAAGGCCACGGCAAGGGCCACGGCAAGAGAGAGGCCAAGGGCCACCACGACGGCGGAGCACAGGACCGCCGCAACGGCGACGGCGACCGGACCGATCAGGGCGACCAGGGCGACCAGGTCGACCAGGGCGACCGGACCGACCCGGCCGGCAGCGGCGAGCAGCGCGGGAACCGCGGCCTGATCGGTCAGTGACGGTAGTCTCGACCTCTCGCTCCTCCGAGCCGGCATACGCGACGAGGCCCTCAGTCCGGGAGGAGCCTCGGACCGGGGCCAGTAGGGGTGGGACACGTCTGGTGCGAGCCGACGACGAGCTCGTCACCGCGGCCAAGCGCGGTGACTCGACCGCATGGCGCGAGCTGTACCGGGCGCACGCGGGTCGCCTGCTGCTGTGGCTGGAGGCACGCGCCGTCCCGGGCAGCGAGGCGCCCGAGGACCTGGCGGCCGCCGCCTGGCTGGTGGCCGCGGAGCGGGTGGCGGACTTCTCCGGCACCTCCTCCGACTTCGGCGGCTGGCTGTTCGGCATCGCCCGCAACCACGCGTCGAACGCCTACCGGCGCACCACCACCCGCACCAAGGGACTCGAGACGCTCGGCGCCGACGCGACGCTCGTCCTGCCCGGGCCCGAGCACCGGCTGATCGCCGAGGAGTGGGTCCACGAGGCGCTGGCCGCGCTCCCGCCGCGCGAGCGCGACGTCATCGCCTGCACCGAGGTCCTCGACCTCGACATCAGCGGCACCGCCGCCGCGCTCGGGATGACCGCCGTCGCGGTCCGGGTCGCCCGGCACCGCGGCCTCAAGCGGCTGCGCAACCTCCTCGACGCCGACCGTCCGCCGCGCGACGATTAGAACGCGTTCTACTACGCTGGGCGCATGACGCTGCAGGTCGCCGACGACAGCCGGGTCCGCACCCTGACCCTGGACCGCCCCGAGGCGCTCAACGCCTTCAACGAGGAGCTGTACGACGCCACGGCCGAGGCGCTCCTCGCCGCGGCCGTGGACCCCGCGGTCGCCGTCGTCCTGCTGACCGGCGCGGGACGCGCGTTCAGCGCCGGCACCGACCTGCTCGAGATGCACCGGATGGCGACCGACCCGGACTTCGTCCGCGGACAGCACGGGTTCACCGGTCTGATCGACGCGCTCGTCGACTTCCCCAAGCCGCTGGTCGTGGCGGTCAACGGGCTCGGCCTCGGGATCGGCGCGACGATCCTCGGCTTCGCCGACCTGGGGTTCATCTCGACCGAGGCGCGGCTCAAGTGCCCGTTCACCTCGCTCGGCGTGGCGCCGGAGGCAGCGTCGTCGTACCTCTTCCCGGCGCTGGTAGGGCGTCAGAACGCCGCCTGGGCGCTGCTCTCCGCCGAGTGGATCAGCGCCGAGGAGGCGCACCGGATGGGCCTGGTCCGCGCGGTGTGCACGCCGGACGAGCTGCTGCCGACCGCGCGCCGGCACGCCGAGATCCTGGCCGCGCGCCCGATCTCGTCGCTGGTCGCGGTGAAGCGGACCATGACCGAGCCGCACCGGGACGCGATCCGGGCCGCGCGCGACCGCGAGAACGCCGCCTTCGCCGAGCTGATGGGCGGGCCGGCCAACCTGGAGGCGCTCGCCGCCTTCGCCGAAGGCCGGGCGCCGGACTTCACGTCGCTGCCGCCGGGCTGGTGACCCGCCGCCCGGGCCTGGGCGGGGTCAGCGGGTGGCGGTGACCATCGGGCCGAGCGCGTCGGTCAGTGCCTCCAGGAAGCCGGGCGGCGGCACCGCCGAGCGCTGGGTGTCGACGTCGAAGAACACCAGGACCACCTTCGAGCGGGCCAGCACCGTGCCCTGCGAGGAGCGGTTGGTGCCGTCCGTGATCTCGGACTCGATGGTCATCGAGCGCTCGCCGATCTCGGACACGACGGACCAGCAGTCGTAGGTCTGCGGACGCAGGTGGATCGGGGCGACGTACTCGACGTCGGCCTGGGCGATCACGCTCGCCAGCCGCGGCTGGCCGACGAGTCCGTGCTGGAGGCGGCGGATGCCGGCGATGCGCGCCTCCTGGAAGTACTCGAAGTACTTGACGTTGTTGACGTGGCGGTAGATGTCGAGGTCGGAGAAGCGGACCTGGATCGGGTAGTGCGCGGCGCGGTCGCGGGGCACCGTGACGTGCACGGGGCGCGAGCGCTCGCCCAGCTCGGCGTACGGCGCGAGGGCCTGGCGCTCCAGCTCGACCATCCGCCGCGGGGTACCGGTGGCGAGGACGAAGGGCGCCAGCACGGTGCGGGCGCGAAGGTAGACGGTGCGGGCGCCGTCGGCGTCCTCGTGGAAGATCTCGTGGTCGAGGGTGAAGCTCGCCGGGCGGATCTCGCTCACCCACGACTCGATCGCGACCGACTGGAACCGGAACCGCAACGGCGCCTTGAAGGTGACCTCGTGCCGGACGACGACGTACGCGTCGCCGTGGTGGGCCTCGACGCCGGCGGCCTCGCGGCAGGCGTGGAGCAGCGCGCCGCGCGCCTCCTGGAGGTAGTCGACGTACTTCACGTTGTTGACGTGGTTGAGCTGGTCGATGTCACCCCAGCGCAGGGGGCAGTCGTAGCGATGCCGCACGCCTGCATGCTTCCACGGGAGCGGCGTCGCGCGGGCCGGGGATCCGCATGCAGGGACCGCACTGTGGCATCCGCCACCACTGCAACCTGTTCTAGTCCGGCCGCACTACGCTGTGCGGGTTCCGCCTGTCCCCCGCATCGACCGGATTCCGAGGAGTCTCCATGCCCGAGGCCGTCATCGTCTCTGCCGCCCGCACCCCGATCGGGCGCGCCAACAAGGGATCGCTCAAGGACTTCCGTCCCGACGACCTCACCGCGTTCATCGCCCAGGCGGCGCTGGACAAGATCCCCGCGCTCGACCCGAACGACGTCGACGACCTCCTCCTCGGCTGCGGCCTGCCCGGCGGCGAGGCCGGCAACAACATGGCGCGGATCGTCACCACGCTGATGGGCTACGAGATCCCCGGCGCGACGATCACCCGCTACTGCTCGTCGTCCGTGCAGACCTCGCGGATGGCCTTCCACGCGATCAAGGCCGGCGAGGGCGACGTCTTCATCTCGGCCGGCGTCGAGACCGTGTCGCGCTTCCAGTTCGGCACGTCCGACCACATCCCGAACACCAAGAACCCGCTGTTCGCCGACGCCCAGGCGCGGACCGAGGACTACGCCCAGGGCGGCAAGGACTGGCACGACCCGCGCGAGGACGGGCTGCTGCCCGACATCTACATCGCGATGGGCCAGACGGCCGAGAACATCGCCCGGCTGCGCGGCCTCAAGCGCGAGGACCTCGACCACTTCGGCGTCCGCTCGCAGAACCTCGCCGAGAAGGCGATCGCCGACGGCTTCTGGGCCCGCGAGATCACCCCGGTCACCCTCGCCGACGGCACCGTCGTCTCGGCCGACGACGGCCCGCGCGCGGGCGTCACCTACGACGCGATCTCCCAGCTGCAGCCGGTCTTCCGCCCCGACGGCGTCGTCACCGCCGGCAACTGCTGCCCGCTCAACGACGGCGCCGCCGCCGTCGTGATCATGTCCGACACCAAGGCCCGCGAGCTCGGCCTCACCCCGCTCGCCCGGATCGTGTCGACCGGCGTCTCCGGCCTCTCCCCCGAGATCATGGGCCTCGGCCCGGTCGAGGCGACCCGCAACGCCCTCAAGTACGCCGGCATGACCATCGACGACATCGACCTCGCCGAGATCAACGAGGCGTTCGCCGCGCAGGTCCTGCCCTCCGCCGAGGACCTCGGCATCCCGATTGAGAAGCTGAACGTCAACGGCGGCGCCATCGCCGTCGGCCACCCGTTCGGCATGACCGGCGCCCGCCTGCAGAACACGATGCTGAACTCGCTGGAGTGGCACGACAAGTCCACCGGCCTGATCACCATGTGCGTCGGCGGCGGCCAGGGCATGGCGATGATCCTCGAGCGCCTCGCCTGA
>NZ_BAABAC010000005.1:0-57786 GCF_039537225.1 Nocardioides ginsengisoli | reverse complement strand
GGTCGGGCCCAAGCGCGACGACGCCAGCGTGTGCTGGTGCCTGAGCTATCGCATCCCGTCGAAGGTCAACAACGCGATGCGCGGCCAGGAGCGCGGCGCCTTCGTCGCGAAGCTGCTCGAGGACGGCCCGCTCGGCGTCCTCGCCTACGACGACGACACCCCGGTCGGCTGGGCCGCCGTCGCCCCGCGCGCCGACACCACCTTCGCCCGCAACCGGAAGATCCCGCACGTCGACGACCTGCCGGTCTGGTCGGTGTGGTGCATCCGGGTCCGCCCCGGCCATCGCGGCGAGGGGATCTCGCACGCGCTGATCCGCGGCGCCATCGACTACGCGCGCGCCGGCGGCGCCCCCGCCCTCGAGGCGTACCCGCTCGACAACGCCGGCGCCCGCGTCGACCAGACCATGGCCTACGCCGGACTGCGCACGAACTTCGAGGCCGCCGGCTTCCGCCACGTCGCCGACACGACGTCCGTCCTGAGCGGACACCCACGAGTGCTGATGCGGTTCGACTTAGACTCGCGGGGTGACTGAGGAGAGTGCCGCTTCCGTGGCAGTGGGCCACGAGCCGCGGTGGCTCGACGACGACCAGCAGCGGACCTGGCGGGCGTTCCTGCTCGGGACCACGCTGCTGCTCGACCGGATCGACGAGGACCTGCGCCGCGAGTACGGGTTGTCGGCGGTCGAGTACGAGATCCTGGTCCGGCTCTCCGAGTCCGAGGGCCAGCTCCGGATGGCACAGCTCGCCGCCGCCCTCGCCCACAGCCGCAGCCGGATCACTCACACGGTGAAGCGGATGGAGAACGCCGGCCTGGTCCGGCGCGAGGAGTCACCCGAGGACGGCCGCGGCGTCGTGTGCTGCCTGACCGACGCGGGCTACGCGATGCTCGTCACCGCCGCGCCGAGTCATGTCGAGACGGTGCGGCAGTCGCTGGTCGACCTGGTCGGCGACGAGGACTTCGCCGCGCTGGGCCGGGTCATGGAGGCGGTCTGCGACCAGCTCATCTGCGCGCACCCGGAGCGCGAGCTCCGGCACTGAGCGGCCGCTGCCTCGCCCGCCGGGCGGGGCCGGAACGCCGACGGCGCGGCCCGGGAGACCCGGACCGCGCCGTCGCGCGTCGTATGTGCGTCTGTCAGGTGATCAGTCGCGGGTGAGGCGACGGTGCGTGACCCGGTGCGGGCGCGCGGCCTCGACGCCGAGGCGCTCGATCTTGTTCTCCTCGTAGGAGGCGAAGTTGCCCTCGAACCAGAACCAGGCGCCCTCGTTGTCCTCGGTGCCCTCCCAGGCCAGGATGTGGGTCGCGACCCGGTCGAGGAACCAGCGGTCGTGGGAGGTGACCACGGCGCAGCCGGGGAAGTCGAGCAGCGCGTCCTCGAGGGACGAGAGGGTCTCGACGTCGAGGTCGTTGGTGGGCTCGTCGAGGAGCAGCATGTTGCCGCCCTGCTTGAGGGTGAGCGCGAGGTTGAGGCGGTTGCGCTCACCACCGGAGAGGACGCCGGCCTTCTTCTGCTGGTCGGGACCCTTGAAGCCGAACGACGCGACGTAGGCGCGGCTGTTCATCTCGAAGTTGGCGACCTTGATGAAGTCGAGGCCGTCGGAGACGACCTCCCAGACGTTCTTCTTGGGGTCGATGCCGCCACGGCTCTGGTCGACGTAGGAGATCTTGACCGTCTGGCCGACGTTGAGCTTGCCGGAGTCGGGCTCCTCGCTGCCGGTGATCATCCGGAACAGGGTCGTCTTGCCGACACCGTTGGGGCCGACGACACCGACGATGCCGGCGCGCGGCAGCGTGAACGAGATGTCGTCCCACAGGATCCGGCCCTCGAAGCCCTTGGTCAGGCCGTGGGCCTCGAGGACGACGTCACCCAGGCGCGGGCCCGGCGGGATGTTGATGTCGGCGGCATCGATCTTGCGGGCCTTGTCGGCCTCGGCCGCGAGCTCCTCGTAGCGCTGGAGTCGGGACTTGGACTTGGTCTGGCGCGCCTTGGCGTTGGAGCGCACCCACTCCAGCTCCTTCTCGAGCATCTTGGCGCGCTTGGCGTCCTTGGCGCCCTCGACCTTGAGGCGCTCCTTCTTGGTCTCCAGGTAGGTGGAGTAGTTGCCCTCGTAGCCGTGGATCGAGCCGCGGTCGACCTCGGCGATCCACTCGGCGACGTTGTCGAGGAAGTACCGGTCGTGGGTGACCGCCAGGACGGCGCCCGGGTAGGACTTGAGGTGACCCTCGAGCCACTGCACGGACTCGGCGTCGAGGTGGTTGGTGGGCTCGTCGAGGAGCAGCAGGTCGGGCTGCTGGAGCAGCAGCTTGCACAGCGCGACGCGGCGGCGCTCACCACCGGACAGGTTGTCGACGAGCGCGTCGGACGGCGGGCAGCGCAGCGCGTCCATGGCCTGCTCGAGGCGGCTGTCGAGGTCCCAGGCGCCGGCGTTGTCGAGCTCGGTCTGGAGCTCGCCGGTCTCGGCCATCAGGGCGTCCTGGTCGGCGTCGGGGTCGCCCATCTCCATGTAGGCGTCCTCGAGGCGCTTCATCTTGCCCTTGAGGTCGGCCACCGCCTCCTCGACGTTCTCGAGGACGGTCTTGCCCTCGGTCAGTGGCGGCTCCTGCTGGAGCATGCCGACCGTCGCGTCGGGGTCGCGGACGATGTCGCCGTTGTTGGGCATGTCGAGCCCGGCCATCAGCTTGAGCAGGGACGACTTGCCCATGCCGTTGGGGCCGACGACACCGATCTTCGCGCCGTGCAGGAACGACAGCGTCACATTGTCGAGGACCACCTTGTCGCCGTGGGCCTTGCGCACATTGCGAAGAGAGAGGACGTACTCAGCCATGGGGGCAAGGCTACGCAGGACACGCCCGTTCACCCATTCGGGGTGGCCCTCGCGAGACCGCCGCTCAGGCTGCCGACGTGGCCACCTCCTCGGAGTCGGGATCGGTCGTGGATCTGGCCTTGACGAAGGTGGCGGTGCCGCGGGAGAGGTCGTGGCCGAGGGCGATCGCGTCGACGTCGACGGCGACCACCTCGAGGCCGTGCTTGTTGACATAGGTGTGGTGGGTGAGGCGCCCGTGCACGATCACCGGGTCGCCCTGGTGGAGGGACTCGGCGGCGTGGCTGGCGAGGCGGCGCCAGGCACTCACGCCGTACCACTGGGTCTCGCCGTCGACCCACGCCCCGGCGGTCTTGCTGAAGTGGCGGGGCGTGCAGCCGATGCGGAAGTTGAGCACCGGCACACCGCCGATCTCGCGCAGGGTCGGGGTGGTGCCGACCCAGCCCTGCATGGTGACCAGCGTCGCGTTGGTCATGACCTGCTCCTCTCGTCGCGCCGGCCGCGGATGGGCCGGTCGTGACGAGTACACGTCAGGAGGAGGGTGGGGCGGGAGCGCGGCGGTGGAGCCTGGGGAGGAAGAGCCGCCGCGGAGCGCCCTGTGGACAGCTCCGGGACGCCGGTGTGACCGGTGGGACTCAGGAGCCGCTGGCGGCGGAGATCCCCCGGCGGAAGGCGGCGTACGACGTCAGCTCGGCGCCGATCGGACGGACCACCTCGCTCTCGAGCACCTGGTGCACGATCCCCCGCAGCCGCTCGTCGGCAGCCTCGGCCCGCTGGCGGGCGAGCCCGCCCACGAGCATCCGGCCGACGGCGGCGAGCAGCAGCCCGAGGACCAGCCCACCGATGCCGATCACGGCAGGCAGCGGCAGCCCGGCGATCTCGGTCAGGTCGCCGGTCGTGCCCTGCACGGCGGCCACGACCCACCAGGCGAAGCCACCGACAGCCGCGAGCAGGAGCAGCCAGTGCAGCACCCGGACGAGCGGCACCCAGGCCGGCAGCCGGACGCCGAGGTCGACGCCGCGCAGCTCGCGGTCGAGCCGCTCGCCGGTCGCGTCGAGCCCCGTCGTGGCGGCGGCGAGGACCCGCGGGGTCCAGGCGTGGCCCACGCCGGCGGCAGCCTCGTCGGCCAGTGCGCGGACGGTGGTGTCGAGGCCGGCCCGGTCGAGCGGCGCGACCCTCGGCTCTCCGGACAGGGCGGCGTCGTCGGAGCCGCGCCCCGCGAGCAGCGCGAAGGGCGGCCAGGCGACGGCCCGGCGGGCCTTCTCGCCGACGGTCCGCTCGATGCCCTCGACGACGGCGGAGACGCCGGCGGCGTCGGCGACGCGGTCCTCGACGGCCTCGATCCGGCTGCCGGGGAGCTCAGCGGCGGGCGTGGTGCCGCCGGCCTGCTCGAGCCGGCCGGCAGCGGCGGCGATGTCGGCCTCGACGCGCAGCGAGGTGCTCCGCTTGTCGCGGACCCGGCGCAGGATCTCGGCGCGGAGCTCGGCCATGCCGATGCCCTCCTTCGCGGAGATCCCAAGCACCTGGACGTCGGGCAGGCCGTCGGCCGCGAGCAGCCGGCGTACGTCGTCGATCATCGCCTGGCGCCGGTCGGCCGGCACCGTGTCGATGTGGTTGAGCGCGACCAGGATGACGTCCTGGTGGGTGCTCATCGGCTTGAAGTAGCGGTCGTGCACGGCCGCGTCGGCGTACTTCTGCGGGTCGAGGATCCAGACCATCAGGTCGGCGGTCGCGACCAGCCGGTCGACCTCGAGGTGGTGGGCCACCTCGGTCGAGTCGTGGTCGGGCAGGTCGAGCAGGACGACGCCGTCGAAGTCGGACTCGTGCGGGGTGTCGAGCATCGAGTCGCGCATGGTCTGGTGGCGCGGCGGGATGCCGAGCCACTGCAGCAGCCCGTCGGCGCCCTCACTGCCCCACACGACCGCCGTCGCCCACGAGGTCGTGGGCCGGCGGATGCCGACGGAGGAGAGCTCGAGCCCGGTCAACGCGTTGTAGGTCGAGGACTTGCCCGAGCCGGTCGCCCCCGCGATCGCCACGACCGTGTGGCGCGCGGACAGCCGCAGCCGGGCGGTCGACTTCTCGACGGCGGCGGTCACCTCGTCGAGCAGCGGGTCGGGCACCCGGCCGCGCGCGGCCTGGGCGGCCGCGTCGAGCCCGGCGACCAACGTCTCGATCACCGTGCCGCGCGTGGCGAGGTCCGTGGGGACCTGTGTCGCGTCGTCGAGTGCCTCCGTCACAGGTGTCCACCCATCCCCTTCTTCGCTGCGGCGAACCGCAGGTCATCCACGCGACGCGCGGCCTGCCGGAGCTGGTCCGGCGCGTCGGGCTTGAGCTCCCACTGAGCGGCGGGCGCGAGATAGCGGGCGCGCTCGGCGCCCATCAGCGTCGTCAGCCGGCGCGCGAGCGTGCCGCGCGCCTGGTCGACGACCCGCTTCGCACCGGCCGGCCCGAGCGTCGTCGCGAGGAGGCTCTCCCCCAGCCTCACCGACTCGGCCGACTCGCCCTGCGGCGTCGGCCCGGCCAGCGCGACGACGCCGAGCGCCACCGCCAGACCGCGCACGCCGAGGGCGAGGAAGCGCGCGCTGTGGCGGGCGTCGCCCGCCTCCTCGCGCACCAGCTCCTGGAGCTCGTCGTTCCAGCCCCGGATCTCCTGCTCGGCCCGCGTCCGCAGCCCCCGGCCCGCACGGGTCAGGTCGTCGGTCGTGGCCTGGAGCAGCGCGTCGCCGTAGTCCTTCTCGCGCCAGCCGGCGGCGGCCGCGGCGGCCGCCCGCTCGGCGTGGTCGACGACGAGCGTCTCGAGCGCCATCTCGATGGCGAGCCCGACCCGCTCGGCCTGCTGCGGCTTGCCCTTGATCGCGTTGACCAGGCGCTCGCGGACGAAGCCGACCTTGGCCTCCAGCGAGCGCACCAGCTCGCCGCTGCCGACGAACTCCTGCCAGCGCGCGAGGAGGTCGCCGCGCAGCAACGTGCCGTCGCCCGCGGCGGTGAGCAGCCCGGCCTGGGCGCCGTCGTAGACCTGGTCGGCGTGGGCGAGCAGCTCGCCCATGGCGCCGACCTGCAGGGCCACGGCGTCGGCGATCGGGAACGCCTTGCGGGTGACGGTGCGCACCGCGCCGGCGACGGTCTGGCTGACGACCTCGCGCTTGGTGGCCGAGTCGGCGGCGAGCGCGTCGAGCCAGCCCTTGATCTCGGTGCCGTACGACGCGGGCAGCAGCCCCTCGTCGCTCACGACGCCCTGCGGTACGGCGAACAGCGGGCTGTCCTTCAGCCCGCGCGCCGCCATCATCCGGGCCAGGTGGACCGACACCGTCGCGACGTCCTCGGCCGGCGTCCGGCTGAGCACCAGTGCGACCGCGGTGTTGCGCTCGACGGCGTTCTTGAGGTGGTCCCACGGGACCTGGTCGGAGTAGCGCGCGGCCGAGGTGACGAACAGCCACAGGTCGGCGGCGGACAGCAGCTGCGCGGCCAGCTCGCGGTTGCGCTCGTCGACCGAGTCGACGTCGGGCGCATCGAGGATCGCCAGTCCGCGCGGGACCTCGGCGCTCGGCACCAGCTGGATCGAGCGCTGGTCGGTGGTGGGCTGGCTGACCCGCGCGAGCTCGGGCAGCAGCCGGTCGGCGCCGAACCAGCCGCCGTCGTCGGGGTGGTGGACCAGGACTGGCGACATCGTCGTCGGCCGCAGGATGCCGGGCGTGGTGACCTTGGTGCCGATCAGGGTGTTGACCAGCGTGGACTTGCCGGCGCCGGTGGAGCCGCCGACGACGACGAGCAGCGGCGCCTCGGTCTCGGTCAGCCGCGGAATGATGTAGTCCTCGAGCTGCTCGATGATCTGCTCACGGCCCACGCGCAGCGCGCCGACCCCGGGGAGGTCGAGCGGCAGCGGGGCGCTGAGCAGGGAGCCGTGCAGGCGCACGACCTCGGTCAGCATCCGGCCCCCGAGCTGGTCGACGAGGTCGGCGCCGAGGAGGGGCTGGTGTCCGGGTGTCATCGCTGAGGTACCACCTGTCCGGGAAATGCGATTCGCGGACGGGCCGCCTGGATCCGACCGAGGAAGTCCTGTCCGCGGGTCTGCCAGTCACCGGGCGCGGTGCCGCGCAGGATCCGGTGATGCAGGTAGCCGAGCTCGATCGCGGCCTGCTGGTAGTCGCGCATCGCGCGCTCCGCCTGCGGGCCGCCGGCCTGCCGCGCGTACTGCCGGGCCTGACGTCGGGCCCGCAGGTCGACGACCCAGCCGATGTCGGTGGCCGGCAGCAGGCCGCGCTGCGCGGCGTCGGAGAGCGCGACGCGCAGCACGTGCGCCTCGGTCTCGCGCGACCACCAGGCCAGCGCGATCATGCCGAGGAACGCCGGGGCCATGATGACGACGTAGACGACGGCGAAGCTGCCGAAGCCGAAGACCGTGGAGCCGTTCCAGATCGCGTGGGCCAGGACGGCGAGCAGGTAGCCGCCGAGCGGCGCGAGCCAGCGCACCGGCTTGCTGCGCGAGGAGACCGCGAGGCCGACGCCGACGCCGGTGAACGCGGTGAAGAGCGGGTGGGCGAACGGGCTGAACACGCAGCGCACCAGGAAGGTGCCGGTGACCGCGCTGATGCCGCCGGGGCCCATGCCGTCGGTGCCGTTGTAGGCCGACGCGAGATAGAGGATGTTCTCGGTGAAGGCGAAGCCGACGCCGACCATGCCGGCGTAGACGATGCCGTCGAGGATGCCGTCGACCTCGGCGCGGCGCCACCACAGCAGCAGCACCAGGAAGAGGCCCTTGCTGGCCTCCTCGATGACGGGCGCGGCGACGGCCAGCGAGGTGTGGTCGGTGAAGCCGACGAGCAGGCCGCCGAGGCCCTGGATCACGATCGCCGCCATGGTCGCGACGAAGGCGCCCCAGGCCAGGCCGGCCACGAGCAGCGCGCGCGGCTCGGGCTCGTAGCGGTCGAGCCAGAGGTACGCCGCCAGCACCGGGCCCACGGGAAGCGCGGCGAGCGCGGTGGCGAGCAGTGTGATCGTCGGGGCCCCGGACAGGGCGAGCACGAGTAGAGTCAGCAGCGCGCCGAGCACCACCGCCACGGTCACGACGACCGTGAAGGCAACGCTGTTGCGACGTGGGGCTGACATGGGCGGCAGCCTATCCGCAGCCGGCCCTGCGCCCTCGATCGCCATGTCCTCGCGCGCGCGTACAGTGGGCGATGTGAGCGCCGACACCCCCACGAACGCACCCAAGACCGAGCAGCACGACCCCGCCGTCTCCGACGCCTATGCGGCGTTCATGCGCACCGGGTGGGACGACCGTGACGACGCCGTCGCCCGGCACGCGGTCGCCGACCGCGCGGCTGCCCGCCGTACCCGTCTGGCCGAGGCGTTCCCCGGCGAGCGCCTGGTGATCCCCGGCGGCGGCTACAAGGTCCGCGCCTACGACACCGACTACCGCTTCCGCCCCGACACCGCGCACGCCTACTTCACCGGCAACCAGACCTCCGACGCGACGCTGGTGGTCGAGCCCGACGGGACGTCGGTCCTCTACGCCCGGCCGCGCTCGGGTCGCGACTCCGACGAGTTCTTCCGCGACCGCACCTACGGCGCCCTGTGGGCCGGCAAGCGCCCGTCGGCCGGCGAGCTGGAGGCTGCGCTCGGCCTCACCGTCAAGCACGTCGACGACCTGCCCGCCGACCTCGCCCGCGGTGCCAAGACCCGCGTGCTGCGCGGCGTCTCGTCGTCCATCGACGCGCTGGTACCCGGCGACGAGGCCCGCGACGGCGATCTCGAGCGGGTGGCGTCCGAGATGCGCCTGGTCAAGGACGACTGGGAGATCGGCCAGCTGCAGGCGGCGGTCGACGCCACCGCGCTCGGCTTCGAGGACTGCGTCCGCGAGTGGGACCGGGTGATCGAGCACGGCGAGCGCTGGCTCGAGGGCACCTTCTTCCGCCGCGCGCGCACGATGGGCAACGACCTCGGCTACGACTCGATCGTCGCCAACGGCTCCCACGCGACGACGCTGCACTGGATCGAGAACTCCGGCCCGGTCGTCCCCGGCCAGCTGATCCTGTGCGACATGGGCGTCGAGGGCGCCAACCTCTACACCGCCGACATCACCCGCACCCTGCCGGTCGACGGCACCTTCTCACCGCTGCAGCGTGACCTCTACACGCTGGTGCTGCGCGCGCAGGACGCCGCGATGGCCGCGCTCGCGCCGGGCGCAAGGTTCCTGGCGGGCCACGAGGCGGCGATGGTGGTCCTGGCCAACGGTCTCGCCGACCTGGGCCTGCTGCCGGTCTCGGTCGACGAGGCGCTCTCGCCGGAGTCGAAGGTCTACTCGCGCTGGACGCTGCACGGCGTCAGCCACATGCTCGGCATGGACGTCCACGACTGTGGCAAGGCCGCGCCGGAGGCCTACCGCGAGGCCGACCTGGTCGAGGGCATGGTCCTCACCGTCGAGCCGGGCCTCTACTTCCAGGCCGACGACCTGCTCGTCCCCGAGGAGCTGCGCGGCATCGGCATCCGGATCGAGGACGACCTGGTCGTCACCGCCGACGGCGTCCGCAACCTGTCCACGGCGCTCCCCCGCACGCCCGAGGCGATCGAGGAGTGGATGGGGTCGCTGCGCGGCTGACATCCGCTCGATCGGGTGGTGTGACGGACCCTCTCCGGACCGCTACGTTTGCACCCAGACGACCGGCGTGTGACGCCTGCGACGAAGGAGTGGACAAGGTGACGGACAAGGTTGTGGTGACGGGTGTCGACGGCAGCGAGACCGCGGCGGCCGCGGCCGAGCGGGCGGCGTACCTCGCCGAGGCGCTGGGCGCCCGGCTGCACATGGTGAGCGCGTACGGGAAGTTCGAGTCCGAGACCGTGAAGATCGGCAGCGACACCCTCATGCTCAGCACCGAGAACGAGGCCGAGAAGGTGGCCGACAAGGCCGCCGCCGTGGTGCGCGCCGCGCACCCGGGGCTCGAGGTCACCACGGCCGCGGCCGAGGGCAAGCCCGGCGAGGCGCTGGTCAACACGGCCGACGCGCTCGACGCCGAGCTGATCGTGGTCGGCAACAAGCGGGTGCAGGGCATCGCCGGGCGGGTGCTCGGCAGCATCGCGCGCGACGTCGCGGCGCACGCGTCGTGCGACGTCTACGTCGCGCACACCCACACGCGCTGAGTCCCCGACGGGGTCGTGTGCCTGAGAACACGGATATCCGGGTTCTCAGGCACACGACTCCGCGACGCGCGGGGCTGCCGACTTCCGAGTAACCCCGGACCGGGACGAGACTGGGGCCGTGCCCACCAAGACCGCCACCGCCTCGTCGTACTCGATCACCATGCGCCTGCACACCACCGTCGACCACGGGGTGGTCGGTGAGGTCGCCACCGCGATCGCGAGCGCCGGCGGGATGGTGACCGCCATCGACGTCGCCGAGTCGAGCACCAGCCGGCTCACCGTCGACGTCACCTGCTCCGCCGCCGACGCCGAGCACGCCGCCGAGCTGCAGCAGGCGGTCGCGGCGGTCGAGGGCGTCGAGGTCCACAAGGTCTCCGACCGGACCTTCCTCATCCACCTCGGCGGCAAGATCGAGGTCGCCTCGAAGGTGCCGCTCAAGACCCGCGACGACATGTCGCTCGCCTACACCCCCGGCGTCGGCCGGGTGTCGATGGCCATCTACGAGAACCCCGACGACGTCCGCCGGCTGACCATCAAGGGCAACGCCGTCGCCGTCGTCACCGACGGCTCGGCCGTCCTCGGCCTCGGCAACATCGGCCCGGGCGCCGCGCTGCCGGTGATGGAGGGCAAGGCCGCGCTGTTCAAGCGCTTCGGCGAGATCGACGCCTGGCCGATCTGCCTCGACACCCAGGACACCGACGAGATCGTGCGCGCGGTCGAGCTGATCGCCCCCGGCTTCGGCGGCATCAACCTCGAGGACATCGCCGCCCCGCGCTGCTTCGAGATCGAGGCGCGGCTGCGCGAGCGGCTCGACATCCCGGTCTTCCACGACGACCAGCACGGTACGGCGATCGTCGTCCTCGCCGCGCTGACCAACGCGCTGCGCGTCGTCCGCAAGCAGGTCGGTGAGGCGCGCGTCGTCGTCTCCGGCGCCGGCGCCGCGGGCACCGCGATCGTCAAGCTGCTCCTCGCCGCGGGCGTCGAGGACGTCATCGTCTGCGACCGCAACGGCGCGCTGGCCGCGGGCGACGACTCCCTCTCCCCCGCCCACCAGGAGCTCGCGGCGCTCACCAACCGCGACCGCCGGGTCGGCGGCCTGCAGGACGTCCTGGTCGGCGCCGACGTCTTCATCGGCGTGAGCGCCCCCAACATCCTCAAGCCGGAGTGGATCGAGACGATGGCGACCGACCCGGTCGTCTTCGCCCTCGCCAACCCCGACCCGGAGGTCGACCCGGCGCAGGCCGCGCGCTACGCCGCCGTCGTCGCCTCGGGGCGCTCGGACTTCCCCAACCAGATCAACAACGTCCTCGCCTTCCCCGGCGTCTTCCGCGGACTGCTCGACGCGCGCGCGTCGGAGGTGACCGTGGAGATGTGCCTGCGGGCGGCGGACGCGATCGCCCACGTCGTCCACGACGACGAGCTGAACGCCAGCTTCATCATGCCGTCGGTGTTCCACCCCGAGGTCCACCACGCGGTGGCCGCGGCGATCAAGGGCGCCTGAGCCCCTCCCGCGTCAGCGCGCCTGCCCCGACCCGTGGTCGGGGTGGGCGTGCTCCTGCGCGTGCTCGCCATGAGCGCCGTGAGCGCCGTGAGCGCCGTGGTGGAGCGCGTGGCCCTTGCCCCGGTCGATGAGGTAGCGGTTGACCGGGAAGGCCGCGACGAAGGCGGCGCCGAGCGAGATCAGCATCCCGATCCAGAAGATCGCGTCGAGGAGCCCGGCGTCCATCGCGCCCGGGATGACCGCCATCACCAGGTTGTCGACGATCTCCATCACGATGATCGAGACGGTGTCGGCGGCCAGCACGATCGTGAGCGCCCGGCGCACGCCCATCCCCGAGCGGACCAGCGGCAGCGACGACAGCCCGTAGCCGAAGACGAACGCCAGCCCGATCGCGATCACGATCGTCTGCGCATTGCTCAGCCCGGAGGCGGTGCCGATCATCAGGCCGGCGACCTCGCCGATCGCGCAGCCGGTCACGCAGTGCAGCGTGGCACTGGCGGCGATGGCGTTGCGCGGGTTCATGGGAGCTCCTCTCGACGGCGTCCCTCGCACGATACCCATAGGGGGTATAACGGGCAAGGGGCGGGACGGGCTCATCGCGCCCGCGGGCGATACCCTGACGCCCAGGCCTCCGTAGCTCAATTGGATAGAGCCGCCGGTTTCTACCCGGCTGGTTGCGGGTTCGACTCCTGCCGGGGGCGCCAGGCATGCCGTGATGACCTAGACTCGTCGCAACTCCTCAGACAAGTAGACAGGTCCCCGATGCAGGTACGACGCGAGCCGCTGGCCGACCAGGCCGCCGAGCTGCTCCTCGGCCGGATCCGCGCCGGCGAGTGGCAGCTCGGCCAGCGCCTGCCCGGCGAGACCACCCTCGCGCCGCAGCTCGGGGTCGGCCGGTCGACGCTGCGCGAGGCGATCCGGCAGCTCGCCGGAAGAGGCGTGCTCGCGTCGCGGCAGGGCGCGGGCGTCTTCGTGACCGCGGTCGACGTCCCCGAGGACTGGGACCTGGTGCTGCGCCGGGTCGACATCGTCGCGGTGATCGAGGCGCGCCTGGCGATCGAGGCCGAGGCGGCGGCACTGGCCGCGGAGCGGCGGACGCCGGTCGAGCTGCGCGCGATCCGCCGTACGCTCGCCGAGCGCGCGGAGCCGCACACCGACGTCGAGCAGCACGTCGACGCGGACCTGGCGTTCCACCGGGCCGTCGTCGTGTCCGCCCACAACCCGCTGCTGGTCGAGCTGTTCGACAGCTTCGTGCCGCGCAGCCGCACCGCGATGGTCGCGATGCTGCGGCTGCGCACCGGCTTCGACCACGCGGCCGACCACGACGTCCACGACCTGCTCCACCGCGCGATCGCCGACCGCGACACCGAGGCCGCCGCGCGGCTGAGTCGCACCCACCTGCAGTCCCTGAAGGAGAGCCTGACGTGAGCCCGACCGTCCTCGACCTGAGCGAGGTCACCTTCCGCCGCGCCGGCAACCAGATCCTGCACGGCATCGACCTCACCGTCCGCGAGGGCGAGCACTGGGCGCTGCTCGGGCCCAACGGCGCGGGCAAGAGCACGGTCCTCAGCTTCTGCGGCGCGCAGGTGCACCCGACGTCCGGCACCGTCGACGTCCTCGGCCGGCGGCTCGGGCGGGTCGACGTCCAGGAGCTGCGCCGCGACATCGGGCACGTCAACCCGCGTCACCCGCTGCAGTCCGCGCTCACCGTGCGCCAGGTGGTGCTGACCGGCATCACCGGCACCATCGAGCTGCCGATGCGCTGGACCGCGACGCCCACGCAGGAGCAGCGCGCCGACGAGCTCATCGCCGAGGTCGGCCTCAGCCACCGCCGCGACGCGCGCTGGCCGAACCTGTCCCAGGGCGAGCGCGGCCGCGCGCTCATCGCCCGCGCGCTCCTCGCCGAGCCGCGCCTGCTGCTCCTCGACGAGCCGACCACCGGCCTCGACGTGGCCGCGCGCGAGCAGCTGCTGTCGGTCCTCGACCGGCTCGCGCACACCGCGCCCGAGGTGGCGTCGGTGCTCGTCACCCACCACCTCGAGGAGCTCCCGACCACGACCACCCACGCGCTGCTCCTGGCCCACGGCCGGGTCGTCACGGCCGGGCCGGTCGGCGAGGCGGTGACCACGGAGATGATCACGCAGACCTTCGAGCACCCGATCGAGGTCGACCGCGACGGCGGACGCTGGCGCGCGCGGGCGCTGCCGCCGGCCCGACTGCACAGCGCCTGACCCTCGGATCGCGGGGTACCGCGGGGTGCATGACGAACTCCGTGCTCACCACCGCAGCCGATCTCGCCGGCCACGCGCTCGCCCGGGTCACCGAGGGCGTCGCCGCACTCCGGCGTCCCGACAAGCCGCTCCACCCCGACGGCGAGCTGTACGCCGGGAGCCTGGTTCGGCCCGGCTCCGACTCCCCGATCGGCGTCCCCTGGATCGACCAGAGCGGCGTGGACGAGGTGACCGTCCGCGTGTCCCGCGCGATCGGCCTCCCCGGCCCGCTGCCGGACGTGGCCGGGCTGGCCGTGCGCCTACGCAAGGGCCAGACCCGGTACGGCGACCTGCTCCTCGCCAGCACCGGCTGGGACCCGATCACCCGCCACCTGCTCATGCCCGCCTGGAACGACCGCCGCCCGCTCACCTCGCTGCTGCCCTACCGCAGCCCGATCGGGGCGATCGTGATCGGCGCCCGGCCTCGCGGCGAGCTCGCCTACGAGCTGTGCTGGGCGCCCGTCGGCGGCGGCTGGCGACCGCTCGGCGAGCTCACCCTCGAGATGCCGCTGCCCCCGGAGGACGAGGTGTCCTTCGACCCGATCCTCAACACGCTGCCCGGGCTGCAGCACTACGCCTGGGTGGAGCGGCTGCGCGAGCAGTCGTACGCCGTGGCCCGGCGGGTGCGGCGCGCCTCCGAGGGCTGACCGGCCGCCCGCCGTACAAAAGGGATCGGCCCCGCGAGAGGTATGAGCCTCGCGGGGCCGATGCGTTCTCCCGCCTACGCCGGGTGCGCCGCGATCTCGCCGCGCAGCCGCGCCGTGACCTCGTCGGGCGCGAAGGACGCGTCGACCGCGGCCGTGGCCAGCTCGGCCAGCCCGGACTCGTCGAGACCGAGCAGGTCGGCCGCGATCTCGTACTCGCGGTTGAGAGTGGTGCCGAACATCGGCGGGTCGTCGGAGTTGATGGTCACCACGACCCCGGCCTCGACGAACCGCGGGAGCGGGTGCTCGGCGAGCGAGCCGACCGCGCGGGTGGCGACATTGGACGACGGGCACACCTCGAGCGGGATCCGATGCTCGGCGAGATAGGCCAGCAGCTCGGGGTCGGCCGCCGCGGACGTGCCGTGGCCGATCCGCTCGGCCCCGAGATCGCGCAGCGACGTCCAGATCGTCTCGGGGCCGGTGGTCTCACCGGCGTGCGGGACCGAGTGCAGGCCCGCGGCCCGCGCCGCCTTGAAGTGCGGGATGAACTGATCGCGCGGGACGCCGATCTCCGGCCCGCCCAGCCCGAACGCCACCAGGCCCTCGGGCCGGTGGTCGAGCGCGAACCGCAGGGTCGCGTCGGCGGCCGGGATGCCGGACTCCCCCGGGATGTCGTAGATCCAGCGCAGCTCGAGGCCGAAGTCGCGCCGCGCCGCGAGCCGTGCGTCCTCGATCGCCTCGGTGTAGGCCTCGATCGGCATGCCGCGCTCGGGGTCGTCGGGCAGCACCGAGGTGTACGGCGTACAGGTCAGCTCGGCGTAGCGGACCGCCTGCCCCTGGGCGAGCTCGCGGCCGATCTCGTAGGTCAGGTAGCGCACGTCCTCCGGCGTCCGGACCAGGTCGACGACCGCGAGGTAGACCTCGATGAAGTGGGCGAAGTCGCGGAACGCGAAGAACTCGCGCAGCCGATCGGGGTCGGACGGGACCGTCCCCGGGTGGCGCTCGGCCAGCTCGGAGACGATCCGCGGCGACGCGGAGCCGACGTGGTGGACGTGGAGCTCGGCCTTGGGCAGGCCCGCGATGTAGTCCTTCAGCACAGGGTCATCCCACCTGGTCGAGCAGGTTCTGCGCCAGCTCGTCGACGGTGCGGCCGTCCTGGTAGACCTTGCCGTCGAGCAGGATCGTCGGCGTGCTGCTGACGCCCGCGGCCTGCGCCTCGGCCGTCGCCTTCTGGACCCACGCCTCGCCGTCGCCCGCCTCGATCGCGGCCTTCACGTCGCTCTCCTTGGCGCCGGCCTCGACGGCCAGCTTGACCAGGTCGGAGTCGGGACCCTCGGCGTCGGCGTTGGTCTCCGAGGGCTGGTTCTCGTAGAGCAGGTCGTGGAATTTCTTCGCGACCTCGGGGCCCGCCTTCTCCAGCACGATCGAGAAGGCGCCGGCCGCGCGGATCGGGTAGGTGCGGCCCTGGGCGCCGAGCAGGTTGAACGGGCGGTACTCGACGTAGACCTTGCCGTCGGCGGCGAGCGAGGCCAGGTCGGTGCGGGTCTTGGACTCGAGCTCGCGGCAGTAGGGGCAGAGGAAGTCCTCGTAGATGACGACCGAGTGCGGGGCGCTCTTCTTGCCGATGGTGATGCCGTAGGCGCTGCCACCGGCGCTCGCCGCGGTGACGTCCTTCTTGTTGAGGACGCTGACCAGGATCGAGCCGCCCACGATGAGGGCCATCACGATCGCGACACCGGCGATGGTGAGGATCCGGCGACGCGACTCCCGCCTCTTCTGGGCGGCACGCATCTCGGCGGCCTTCTGCTGGCGGGCATTGGCCTTCGAGTTGGAGGACATCGACTACAGAGCTCCTTCAGCGACGTCGTCGTGACGCCGGTCGAACAACACGGAATCCAGGGAGAGCCGGGTACGTCGTACCGCGGCGACGAGGAGGGAGGCCAGCAGCAGCGCCGTGTCGCGGACGATCTCCCACGGGTAGGCGGACGCGGCGCCGGTCTTGACGCCACCGCCGCCGAAGCAGCCACAGTCGATCTCGATGCCGCGCGCCCACACCGACGAGATGCCGATGATGAAGGCGATGAACAGCAGCGCCGACAGCAGCGCGGCTCCTCGGGCGAACACGCCGAGCACCAGCGCCAGGCCGACGACCAGCTCGATCGCGGGCAGCGCGATGCCGACCGCCTCGGCCACCGACGAGGGCAGCAGCTGGTAGGCGCGCACCGCGTTGATGCTCGTGTCGGGGTGGGTGATCTTGAGCGCGCCCGCCACGATCCAGACGCCGCCCGTCACCACACGGGCGACCAGACCCACCCATGCCAGTGCTCCGTTCACGCCGCCGAGGCTATCCGGCCGCGCTGAGCGGCTCCTGAGAACGCACACCAAGCAGCGCAGGTCGCCGTTGTGACCACGGCGTCGGCTCGTCGGCGTAGGGTGCACCTTCGTGAATGAACGACTCGTCTGGATCGACTGCGAGATGACCGGCCTCGATCTCGCCAACGACGCGCTGATCGAGGTGGCCGCCCTGGTGACCGACTTCGACCTCAACGTCCTCGGCGAGGGCGTCGACGTCATCATCAAGCCCCCGGCCGAGGCCCTCGACCAGATGATCGAGTTCGTCCGCACCATGCACGAGACCTCCGGCCTGCTCGCCGAGCTCGAGCACGGCGTCACCCTGCGCGAGGCCGAGGAGCAGGTGATGGCCTACCTGCGCGAGCAGTGCGGCCCCGACAGCCGTCCCCCGCTCGCCGGCAACTCCGTCGCCACCGACCGCGGCTTCCTCGCCCGCGACATGGCCGAGCTCGACGGCTTCCTGCACTACCGGATCGTCGACGTCTCCTCGATCAAGGAGCTCTCCAAGCGCTGGTTCCCGCGCGCCTACTTCAACGCGCCGACCAAGCGCGGCAACCACCGCGCGCTCGCCGACATCCAGGAGAGCATCGAGGAGCTGCGCTACTACCGCGACACCGTCTTCGTCCCTCTCCCCGGCCCCGACAGCGACGCCGCCAAGGACGCCGCGGCGCGTCACGGCGGCTCGATCACCGGCCTCGGCACGCCGTCCGCCGATACCGATTCCTGATTCCGGGGCGGTTGGCCCTACACTCGTCCCCGGCTCGGTGACGAGTCGATGGTGGGTATAGCTCAGCTGGTAGAGCGCTGCGTTGTGGTCGCAGATGTCGCGGGTTCGAGTCCCGTTACTCACCCCATGCAGAGCGAGGCCCGGCCTCCGACCGACAGGTCGGGGCCGGGCCTCGCTGCTGGTCCGGCGTCTCGGACGGAGCCGGCGCTACATCCCGCCCGTGCCACCGCCCGGCATGTTGCCGGGCCCGAAGCCGCCCAGGGTGCCGCCGCGGTACATCCCCTCGGCGTGGTTCTTCTCGCGCAGCTTGGCGTCGTCGTCGATCGTCGCGCGGCGCGGCCGCACGATCGACACCACGGTGGAGCCGACCAGCAGCACGCCGAGCACGATCACGGTCCAGGTGAACCAGTTCATCGCGATGACCCGCTCTCTCCCGGGGCGTCTGCCCGGGAGAGCACCCTAGATCAGGCCGGAGGCAGATCGGGGCAGATCACTCCAGATCGACACACCTCAGGTCTCTGACTAAGGTCAGAGAATGCTCACCGACGTGCTGCGCCGCTTCAACCGGACCTACACCCAGCGCATCGGCGTGCTCGACGAGTCCTTCCTCGGCAGCGGGCGGCCGCTGGCGGTGTCGCGGCTGCTGTTCGAGGTCGGCAGCGACGAGGGGGTGAGCGTGCGGGCGCTGCGCGACCGCCTCGAGCTCGACTCCGGCCACCTCTCGCGACTGCTGCGCCGACTCGAGGGCGAGGGCCTGGTCGCGACCGCGCCCGACCCCGCCGACCGCCGGCGGCGGGTGGTCGAGCTGACACCCGCCGGCCGGACGGCGTACGACGACCTCGACCGCCGTTCCGAGGACCGCGCGGCCACCCTCGTCGCGCCCCTCACCACTCGCCAGCGCGAGCGGCTCGCCGAGGCGCTGGCGACGGCCGACCTGCTGGTGCGCGCGGCGACGGTCCGGCTGTACGAAGTCGCGGCCGACCACCCCGACGCCCGCGAGGCGACCCGGCGCTATGTCGCCGAGCTCGACGCCCGCTTCCCCGGCGGCTTCGACCCGGGCGGTCCCGACGCGCCCGACCCCGGCTCGACGTACGTCGTGGCGATGTCGGACGGCGAGCCGGTCGCCTACGGCGGCATCCGGCCGGTCCTCGACGACGAGACCGCCGAGATCAAGCGGATGTGGGTCCACGGCGACTGGCGCGGAGCCGGTCTCGGCGCGCGGATGCTGCGTCACCTCGAGGGGCTCGCCGCCGCGCACGGCCACCGTCGCGTCGTCCTCGACACCAACGGGACCCTGCGCGAGGCGATCGCGATGTACGAGCGCGCCGGCTACACCCGGATCGAGCGCTACAACGACAACCCCTACGCCGAGGCCTTCTTCGAGAAGAGGCTCTAGCCGCCGATCGGCAGCCCGAAGCGCCCCTTCTGGAAGTCCTCGTAGGCGGCCATCACCTCGGCCTTGGTGTTCATCACGAACGGCCCGGCCCACGCGATCGGCTCGCGGATCGGCTGCCCGCCGACGACGATGACGTCGAGCTTCGGCGAGCGGCTCTCCTGCGTCCCGTCGGCGGCGATGGTGAGGAAGTCGCCGGCACCCATGACGGCGGACTGGCCCATCCGGATCGGCTGCGGGTCGGTGGTGCCGACCGCGCCGGAGCCGTTGAGGACGTAGACGAGCGCGTTGTAGTCGACCTGCCACGGCAGGTCGAGCTTGGCGCCGGGCTCGAGGGTGGCGTGCACCAGCGACATCGGCGTGTACGTCGAGCCGGGGCCGTCGTGACCGTCGACGCTGCCCGCGATCACGCGGACCAGCGTGCCGGCGTCGTCGCTGGTCATCAGCGCGACCTGCCCGGAACGGATGTCCTGGTAGCGCGGGTCGTTCATCTTCGAGTCGCGCGGCAGGTTCACCCAGAGCTGGATGCCGTGGAAGAGGCCGCCCTGCTGGACCAGCCACTCCGGCGGCGCCTCGATGTGGAGGAGCCCGCTGCCGGCCGTCATCCACTGCGTGTCGCCGTTGGTGATCGTGCCGCCGCCACCGTGGCTGTCCTGGTGGTCGAAGGTGCCGTCGATGATGTAGGTGACGGTCTCGAAGCCGCGGTGCGGGTGCCACGGCGTGCCCTTGGGCTCACCGGGCGCGTACTCCACCTCGCCCATCTGGTCCATCATGATGAACGGGTCGAGGCGCGCCATGTCGATGCCGGCGAACGCACGCCGCACCGGGAAGCCCTCCCCCTCATAGCCCTGCGGAGCAGTGGTGACCTGCCAGACCGGGCGCGGCTGGTCGCCGAGGCCGGGCGTCTTCAGACGCGGCAGGACAGTGAGGTCGTCGACGGTGATCGCGGGCATTGCAGCCACCTCCAGGTGGGCCAGTGGGTTAGTTGCCATGTCAACCATAACAGTGCGCCGATCATTCCGCCAGAGGCCGGGGGCCTCTAGGGTCGGGACATGACCCGCTACGACGCCGTCGTCGTCGGCGCCGGCCACAACGGCCTCACCGCTGCCGCCTACCTCGCCCGCGCCGGGCTCTCGGTCCTCGTCCTCGAGCGCCTCGACCACGTCGGCGGCGCGGCGATCTCCGCGCAGGCGTTCCCGGGCTTCCCGACCCGCCTCTCCCGCTACTCCTACCTGGTCTCGCTCCTCCCCCAGCAGGTGATGAGCGACCTCGGCCTCGACCTCGACCTGGTCAGCCGGGCCACGGCGTCGTACTCACCGACGGTGCGCGCGGGCCGCGCCACCGGGCTGCTCGTCGAGCGCAGCGAGGGCGAGGCGACGCGGACGTCCTTCCGCGAGCTCACCGGCAGCGACGACGAGTACGACGCCTGGCGGGCCTTCTACGCCGGCGTGGCCGGGCTCGCCGAGCGGGTCGCCCCCACCCTCACCGAGCCGCTGGTCACCGACCTCGCGATGCGCGAGGGCGTCGACCCCCAGGTCTGGGCCGACGTCGTCGAGCGCCCGATCGGCGAGGCGATCGGGCGCCGGTTCCGCGACGACCTGGTCCGCGGGGTCGTCGGCACCGACGCGCTCATCGGCACCTTCGCCTCGCTCCACGACCGCTCGCTGGTGCAGAACCGCTGCTTCCTCTACCACCTGATCGGCAACGGCACCGGCGAGTGGCGCGTCCCCGTCGGCGGGATGGGTGCGGTCACCGACGCCCTCGCGAAGGCGGCGCTCGACGCGGACGCGACGATCGTGACCGGCGCGGGCGTGAGCGCGATCCGGCCGGGCGCCGGCGGCGCCGAGGTCACCTGGCACGACGGCGCGCGCGAGCACACCGTCGAGGCGACGTCGGTGCTGGCGAACGTCGCGCCGTGGGTGCTGCGGATCCTGCTCGGCGAGGGCGAGGACCCCACCACCAAGCCGCAGGGCGCCCAGCTCAAGATCAACCTGCTGCTGTCCCGGCTGCCGCGGCTGCGCTCCGGCGTCGACCCGACGGTCGCGTTCGCCGGCACGCTCCACCTCGCCGAGTCGGCCTCCGAGCTCGAGGTCGGGTGGGCCGCGGCGACGCGGGGCGAGCTGCCGGACCCGCTGCCGGGCGAGGTCTACTGCCACTCCCTCACCGACCCGTCGATCCTCGGCGACGTCCCGCCCGGCACCCACACGCTCACCTACTTCGGGCTGCACACGCCGGCCACGCTCTTCGAGAAGGACCCGGTGGCCACCAAGGCCGAGGCCGTCCGCCGCGCGATCGCCTCGCTCGACGCCGTCCTCGCCGAGCCGATCGACGACGTCGTCCTGCGCGACGCCTCCGGCGCCCCCTGCATCGAGGCGAAGATCCCTCAGGAGATCGAGGCCGACCTCGCCATGCCCGGCGGCCACATCTTCCACGGCGACCTCGACTGGCCCTGGGCGCCGCACCACACCCGGCTCGAGTCCCCCGCCGAGCGGTGGGGCGTGCAGACCGATCACGAGTCCGTCGTCCTGTGCGGATCGGGTGCCCGGAGGGGCGGCGCGGTGTCCGGGCTGGGCGGCCACAACGCGGCACAGGCGGTGCTCGAGACGCGCTGATGCGATGCCGATTTCGCCCGTTCGGACGTACGCTGGTAATGTTTCATCTCGCGTTCGACGCAAGCGCCATTAGCTCAATTGGCAGAGCAGCTGACTCTTAATCAGCGGGTTCGGGGTTCGAGTCCCTGATGGCGTACAAGACAGAGAAGCCCAGTCCCGAGGACCGGGCTTCTTGTCGTTTCAGGCCCTGAGAGATGCGCGAGGTCCGGACCGTGATCGATGCCACCACGCTGTCCGCCCTGACCGCGGCCGTCCTCGCCGGACCGGCCACGACCAACAGCACCGAGGTCGGCCCCGGCTCGGTCTTCTTCGCGCTCGTCGGCGCGCGCGACGGCCACGACTTCCTCGACGACGCGGTCCGCGCGGGTGCGGGCGCCGTCGTCGTCAGCAAGCCCTACACGCCTCCCGTCGACGGCGTCGAGGTGATCTCGGTGCCCGACACGCTCGAGGCGCTGCAGGCCGCGGGAGGCGCGGTCCGGCAGCACTACGACGTCGACGCGCTGGCCGTGACCGGCAGCGTCGGCAAGACCACCACCAAGAACCTGCTCACCCACCTGCTCGCCGCGAGCCGGCCGGTGCTGAGCAGCCCGAAGAGCTTCAACAACCACCTCGGCGTGCCGCTGACGCTGCTGAGCCTCGACGCGTCGTACACCGACCTGGTCGCCGAGATCGGCACCAACCACCCGGGCGAGATCGCCGCGCTGGTCCGCCTGGTCCGGCCGCGGGCCGCGCTGGTCACCAATGTCGGCTTCGCCCACCTCGGCAACTTCGGCTCCCGCGAGGCGCTGGCCGACGAGAAGGTCTCGCTGTTCACCGGCGTCGCGCCCGACGGCGTGTGGTTCGTCAACGCCGACGACCCGATCCTGCTCGACGCCGTCGGCCGGCTCGACCGCCCGGCCACGACGCGGGTCGTCACCTTCGGCACGGCCGCCGACGCCGACGTCCGGGTGAGCGACGTCGCCGTGACCGAGTCCGCCACGACGGGCGTCGTCCACGTCGGCGGCGAGAGCCTGCCGTTCACCTTCCCGCTCGTGGGACGGCACTTCGGCGGCACCGTCGCCTCCGCGGTCGCGATCGCCGTCGAGCGCGGCATCCCCGCCGCCGACGCGGTCGCCCTCCTCGCCACCTTCCCCGGCTCCGAGGGCCGGGCGTCGGTGTCGACGATCCGCGACGGCGCGATGCGGCTCATCGACGACAGCTACAACGGCAGCCCCGACTCGATGCTGGCCGCGCTCGACACACTGTCCACCTTCCCGGAGGACCGGCGGATCGCGGTCCTCGGTGAGATGCGCGAGCTCGGCGACTGGACCGAGGCGATGCACACGACCGTCGGCACCAAGGCCGGCTCCTCCGCCACCGACCTGGTGTTCATCGGCCCGTCCGAGCCCGTCGTACGGCGCGCGGCCACGGCCGCCGGGCTGCCCGACGACCGGATCCACGCGGCGGCGTCCGCGCCCGAGGCGGCTGCGCTGGTCGAGGCGCTGCTGGCCGCCGACCCGGGCGCGACCAGCGCGGTCCTGGTGAAGGGCTCACGCTTCGTGCACACCGAGCGGGTGCCGCTCGTGCTCGACGGGACGCCGGTCGGCTGCATGCTAGCTCTCTGCGAGCTCTACATCCACTGCAGCAAGTGCCCGAAGGTGCTGACGGGCTGATCGCCCCGCGCCGGGGTACCGACGGGACCATCCATCCCAGGAGGTCTCCGTGTCCCTCGACAGCAGTCCCGTCGCGACGGCCCTGACCGACGCCGCGCGGGCGATCAACAGCCACCGTTCGCTCGACGACACCCTCGACGCGATCGTCCGCGCCGCCCAGCAGACGGTGCCCGGCTTCGAGCATGTCGGCATCTCGATCACCCACGGCAACGGCACGATCGAGACCCGCGCCGGCACCGGTCCGCTCGTCTGGGAGATCGACGAGCTGCAGTACAAGCTGCACGAAGGCCCCTGCTACGACGCGATCCGGCACGGCGGCGTCACCGTCCTCCACGACGTCGCGACCGAGACCCGCTGGCCCCGGTACGTCGCGGAGGCCTCCGCGCGCGGCCTGCGGGCGCAGATGGGCCTGCAGCTGTTCACCGAGTCCGGCACGCTCGGCGGCCTGAACCTCTACTCCTACGCGGCCGGCGTCGACCCGGACGCCATCCAGCTCGCCGAGCTGTTCGCCGCCCACGCTGCGATCGCCCTCGGCCGCGCCCGGCACGAGCACCAGCTCAACGAGTCGGTCGCCTCGCGCCAGGCCATCGGGACGGCGGTCGGCATCATCATGGAGCGCTATCGGATCCCCGAGGACCGCGCCTTCCAGTTCCTCGTGCGGGCGTCGTCGACGAGCAACCTCAAGCTGCGCGCGATCGCGCAGGAGGTCGTGGAGACGGCGAACGAGCGGTTCCTGGCCGAGGCGTCCGCGGAGTAGCCCGCCTGCCTCAGTCGGGGACGGTGACCTGCTCGGCGGCCACCCAACGGGTCTCGACGTGGCCCTCGAGCTCGAGAGTGACCAGCGCCTTGAGCCGCTCGCGGCTCCACTTGAGCAGGAGCGCGGGGACGGGGACGCCTTCGACGGCGACGAGGACAGGGACATGCTCGGACACGGGTACTCCTGCGGGCCGGGGTCAGGGGGACCCCGATGACGCGGCCCGCGTCTTGAGCTGCACTCCCGACTGTACCGGCACGACGGGTGCGTCCCGCGGTTCCGGGTACCGGCCGGGCATGACCGAGCAGAGCGCCATGACCACCGTCCAGGTCTCCGCCTCCCCCGCCCAGGTGTGGCAGGCCCTCACCGAGCCCGAACAGATCCGTGCGTTCATGTTCGGGGCGGACGTCGACACGACCTGGCAGCCGGGATCACCGATCGCCTGGCGCGGCGAGTACGAGGGCCGCGCGTTCGCCGACACCGGAACCGTCCTGGAGGTCGACCCCGGCATCCGGCTGGTGGTCACCCACTACAGCCCGCTCTCGGGCCGTCCGGACACCGAGGAGAACCACCACCGGCTCGTCTGGAGCCTGCGCGACGACGGCGAGAGCACCCAGGTCACGCTGGAGCAGACGCTGCTCGAGGGCGAGGACGCCGAGGAGGCGCAGCAGAACTGGGCGACCGTGCTGGGCCAGCTCAAGGAGCACGTGGAACGCGGCTGATCTCCTGCTGGCCGGTCACCCGTCGTACCGGGCCGAGGCAGACCGGCTAGCGCGCGTGGTGGACGAGCAGCTCCTCGGCCAGCACCACGCCGGCGTCCTGCAGCTCGGCCGGCTCGACGACGAACGCCGTCGGCCCGGCCGCGAGCAGCAGCATGCCGACGCGCTTCTCCAGCGGCGGCAGTAGGTCGAGGTCGACGACGACCTCCTGCTCGTCGTCCTGGACGAAGGTGACCCGTTCGGCGTAGAAGTCGGCGGCCCAGCGGGCGTCCTGCGGGAGCAGCACGCGCACCGTCGTGGTGACCCGCTGCGCGTCGAGGAGCGCCGGCAGCCCGTCCGGGACGTCGAAGGTCCGATCGAGCAGCCGGACCTCGCGGATGTTGGAGAGCAGGTAGGTCCGCAGCCGGCCCTGTGCGTCGGGCGGCCCGGCGTCGACCTCCCAGCCGCGGCGGGTCTGGACCAGGCTGTAGGGCTCGATCTCCCGCTCGGAGACGCCCGGCGACCAGGCGCGCGAGTAGACGATCCGCGCGGCGCGGCGGGTCTCGCGGGCCTCCTGCAGCAGCGGGAGCGAGCGGTTCCAGTCGGGGACCTGCGGCAGGTCGCCCGGGACGCCGAGCATGGTCTCGGTGAGCACCTCGATCGCGGAGGCGAGGTCGGCGTTGTCGGGCTCCATGTCGAGCAGCGCGAGCGCGGCGGTGTGGACGAGGGCGAGCTCGGCGGCGTCGACGTACTCGACGCCGAGCTCGCCGGTCTCCTCGACGAAGCGCACCACCTCGGCCTCGTTGGGGTCGACGTCGTCGCCGTCGGCGCCGAGGAACTCCAGGACGTCGGGCCGGGTCAGGCCGAGCAGCCAGTCGGAGGAGACGTCGGCGGTGTAGAAGGCGAGCAGGTCGTCGCGCAGCTCGGCGACGGGGACGTCGAGATCGGCCGCGAGATCGGCCAGCGGGAGGCCGTCGGGGTGGGCGGCCAGGCGCTCGAAGACGCGCGGCAGCCGGGCGATCCGGGCGGCGTAGCGCGGGATCTCGCTCATGACGCCTCCCCCACGCCCGCGGCGGCGGCCAGCGCCGCGACCAGCTCGTCGCGGACCTCCTGCGGCCCGAGCACGGTCACCCGGGTGCCGAGCTCGTAGAGCCGCGCCCGCAGCGCCTCGCGATTGGTGACGCGATAGGTCAGCACCACCTGGTCATGGTCGTCGCCGTCGGCCTCGACCCCGAGCGGCTCGCCGAGCCACCGTCGTACGTCGGGCTCGAAGCGGGCCGGCGTACGCAGCGCCACGTCGACCGGCGGGTCGAGCTGCCAGGTCATCGGGTGGAGGCCGGTGTGGCGAACCGCGTCGACCCGCGCCGCCGACCCCGCGGGTCCGGCCTCGGGCGCGGACATCCGGGCCACCACGAACGTCTTGACCGGTCCCCCGTCGGCGAGGACGGCGTCCTCGATGCCGCGCAGGTGCCAGATGCCGTTTTGGGTGCGCAGCGACTCGGGGTGGACGACGCGCGGCGTGCCCTTGTAGCCGAAGCGCAGCACGCAGCGGTCGCGCACCGCGCGGACCACCTCGGACAGCGCGGCCTCTGCCGTACCGCCGACGACCGGGACCGGCGGCGTGACTTCCGCCGGACGCGCCTCGTCGGGCAGCCCCAGCCGCTCGACCAGGTCGTCGCGATCGGCCAGCAGCACCGCGCGCCGCAGCGCCGACTGCTGCTCGGGCGTGAGCCGGACGCGCAACCGGTTGTCGACCGTCGTCATCCGGTAGAGCGCGTCGTCGCCCTTCTCGGCGACATTGTCGATCAGCCAGCCCAGGCGGTTGAGGTGGCGCAGCTCGCGGCTGAGCTGGGTCGGCCCGTCGGCTCCGACGAAGCCCGCGATCTCGAGGAGCCGGTCACGGCGTACGCCGTCGTCGCCCGCGGCGCGCAGCACCGCCGCGATGCGCACCAGCCGCTCCATGGGGGCGCGCTGGTCGCGCCCCGACGCCTTCGCCACCTCGTCCTCGCTCTCGTCTCCGGACGCGTCGAGAGTAGCGGTCGGGTCAGCGCGATCAGCGCCCCCGCAGCGTGATCGTGCGCACCAGCGCGGCCCGCACCTGCTTCGCCGTCCACGGGAAGCGCACCCAGCGCTCCTTCGAGTAGAGCCGGGTCTGGTCCGACGACCACGGCGAGCGCGGGTTCTCGTACTGGCTGTAGGTGAGGATGGTGCGCGCGTCGACCCGCCCGTCGGCGAGGTACGAGACCGCCTGGATGTGCGACGAGCCGTAGCTGATCGGCTTGTAGCGCCCGGTGTTGGCGGCCGGGTGCTCCGACGCGAGGGCGTTGGCGTTGCCGGCGAGGTCGCCGTCCCCACCCCCGAGCGGGTACGGCGGGGCGCCGCGGTCGCCGGCGACCTGCAGCGACCCCCAGGTGGCGTCGAAGCGCACGCCCGCCTTGCGTACGGCGTCGATCGCGGCCTGCAGTGCCTTGACCACGCCCGCGTCGGTCTTCATGTCGCGCGGCGTGTTGAACGGATCCTTCGCGTCGAAGGTGACCTGCCACAGGTTGCCGCGGGTGGGGGCACGCTTCACGAACTCCTCGAACAGGTGATAGCCGACCGAGGTCGCGTCGGAGTGGCCGTCCCAGGCCTTCAGCACCGCACAGGCGCGGGTCTCCCCCGTCTTCGCGCACGCCTCGTCGAGCCGGCCTCCGGCGCGCATCACCTCGGCGGCGCGCACCCGGTTCTCGTACTCGTGGCCGCGCAGCGAGGCCGGCGTCTCCTTGCCCGCGCGCAGCCGGTCGATGACGTACTGCGACACCATGCGGGTCCGCATCGTCCGCTCGCACTTCTCGCAGCCGATGATCGACGCGTAGCCCTCGAGCCGGACCTTGTCGTTGGGCGTCCAGTACGAGTCGTTGGCGTTCATCACCCAGTCCCGGCGGACGACGGCCGGCAGGTGCGACGGGCCGAGGATGCCGGGGCGCTGGGCGTCGGGGTCGGTGCCCCAGGCGCAGGCGCCGTCGGCGAGCAGGCCGTTGAGGCCCGGCAGGCCGGCGACGGTCTTGAGCAGGAGGCCCACGGGCGTCAGGCAGCGGTTGACGAGCGCGTCCGGGACGTTGGGGACGACGCTGTGGTCGGCGTACAGGACCTCGCCGCGCCGGTCCGCGGCGGTCGTGTTGACCCACGGCATCCCGCCACCGGCGTCCTGGCGGCGGAGCAGGTCGCGGGCGCTGGTCGCCTCGCCCATGCCGAGGAACGTGTCGATGGTGCGCAGATGCTCGGCGTTGGCGTCCCGGATCGCCCAGAAGCTCGTCGGCGACCAGCCCATGAACTGCGACGGGCTGTCGATGACATAGCCCTGCGGCGTGCGCCAGAGATCCTCGCGGACGTTCTTGATCGAGCCGTCCGGCTGCTTCGTCGCGATCGTGACCCAGCGCTGCTCGGACTTCCTCAACAGACCGTTCGCGGTCAGGTACATCGGGCCGGGGCCGACCGTGAGGTACTCGTACGGCGTGAACCGGTAGGCCGTCGAGACCGTGTGGCTCCACGCGACGTCCTTGTTCCAGCCGATGTTGACGGCGGGCGAGCCGATCAGCGACGCGCCCGCGACGTCGTACCTGCCTGGGATGGTGAGGTGCTGCTGGGTGAACTTGTAGCGACCCACCCACGGGAAGTGCGGGTTGCCGAGCAGCAGGCCGCGGCCGGTCGAGCTGCCCTGGCTGCCGATGGCGGTCGCGTTCGAGCCGAAGTCGCTGTCGCGGCCGAGCGAGCGGAGCAGGGCCTCGCGGTCGACCTTCGCGGCGTACGCCGGCACCTCCGCCTTCGTCGTCGGAAGCGGCAGGTCGATCCCGAGGTCGGGCAGGCCCGGGTCCTGCGGCGTCGGCGGGTCGGCCTCGACGATCTCTTTGACGAACACCCCCGAGGACGCGATCTGGTTGGCCAGGTAGACGCCGTACCAGAGGTCGATCTCGGTGGCGTTCGGCTTGATCCACGACTGCCGGCGGCAGGCGGGATCGGTGATCCGGTGGTCGCGCAGCCACCGGTTGATGCCGGCGGTGTAGCCCTTGACCATGGTCCGCGCTCGGTCACTCGGGCCGGCCGGCGAGGCCAGCAGGTGCTCGACGACCCGGCGGTTGCGTAGGTCGGTGACGAAGGCGTCGATCTGCAGGTTGCTGGCGTCCATCGAGACGCCGTCGCGGTAGCGGCCGTTCGGGCCGAGGTAGCGCGAGCGCTGCCCGCGCGCGGTCAGGACGGTGTCGGCGAGGTTGCAGATCGACGAGCTCGCGGTCGCGTAGCCGCTGCCGTAGCCGAGCGAGCCCCAGTCACGCGCGGTGATGTGCGGGATGCCGTGCTTCGTGATCCGGATCTTCGCGCGGTACGTCGGTGCGGGCGCAGCAGCGGCAGCGGTGGGCGCGGCGGTGTGCGCGGGCCCGGCCGCGGCCAGGGTCGGCGCCACGAGGGCGGCGGCGAGCAGCGTCAGCAGGCGGGGGGTGCGCACATCGCGTGCAACGAGGTGCACGCGGCGTGCGTTACGTCACACCGCGCGGCGCGGGAGCGCGCTCAGAGGTAGAGGCCGGCGGCCTCGTCGGCGAGCCGGTCGGCGGCCACTGCGTGGATGTCGCGCTCGCGCATGACGACGTAGACGTCGCCGGAGACCTCGACCTCGGCCTTGTCCTCGGGGTCGTAGAGCACCCTGTCGCCGGCGACGACGGCCCGACAGTGCGGGCCGACGGCGACGACGCGTGACCAGGCCAGGCGCCGGGCTCCCATCGCGGCGGTCGCCGGGATGACGATGCCGCCCGAGGACCGGCGCTCGCCGGCCTCGGTGTCGGTCTCGCACAAGATGCGGTCGTGCAGCATCTTGATGGGGGTCTTGTCGGACACGGGGGCGCTGAGTCCTAGTTGGTGATCTTGCGCAGGACGACGCCCAGCGCGATCACGCCGACGATCACACCCACGGTCTTGAGGATGTTGTCGGTGCGGGGCTCGCCCGTCTCGACGTCGATGTAGTGCGCCTTCACCTGCGCCACCTCGCGACTCACGATCGTCTTGGGGTGCGATCGGTAGAGCAGCTGGTCGATCGTGCCCGCGAGGCGCTCGCGCGCCTCCTCGATCTCACGCTCGATGTCAGAGGGAGTCTCACTCACCCGGGCAGGCTATCAACCGCGATGGTGCGCGGGTCGAACCCCCAGGGGAGTTCCAGCCGGTGGGCATGCATCAGGGCCTCGTCGGTGAGGACGTCGTAGGTCCTGCCGTCGGCCACGACCTTGCCGTCGCTGAGCACCACCGCGCGCGGGCAGAGCTCGAGCGCGTAGGGCAGGTCGTGGGTGACCATCAGCAGCGTCACGTCGAGGCTGCGCAGGATGTCGGCGAGCTCGCGGCGCGAGGCCGGGTCGAGGTTCGAGCTGGGCTCGTCGAGGACCAGGATCTCCGGCTCCATCGCCAGCACGGTCGCCACCGCCACCCGTCGGCGCTGCCCGAAGGAGAGGTGGTGGGGCGGGCGGTCGGCGAAGTCGGCCATGCCGACCCGGTCGAGCGCGTCCATCACCCGCCGCTCGAGCGCGGCGCCCTTGAGGCCGAGGTTGGCCGGCCCGAAGGCGACGTCGGCCCGGACCGAGCCCATGAACAGCTGGTCGTCGGGGTCCTGGAAGACGATGCCGACCCGCCGCCGGATCTCGAGCAGGTTCTTCTTGGTGACCGGCAGGCCGCTCACCGCGACCCGGCCCTCGCCGTGGCCGGTCTCGCCGGACAGGATGCCGTTGAGGTGGAGCACCAGCGTGGTCTTGCCGGCGCCGTTGGGGCCGAGCAGCGCGACCCGCTCGCCGGCGTGCACATGGAGGTCGACGCCGAAGAGCGCCTGGTGGCCGTCGGGGTAGGCGAAGGCGAGGCGCTGGACGTCGAGCACCGGCGTCACCGGACCGCCTCCGGGAGCTTTCCGTCGTACCCCCGGGACAACATGGCCAGATGCACCCGCTCGCCCCTCTCGTAGGACCTCACGAACAGCGCCCCGAGCGTACGCGCCAGCGCGGGCCAGTGCCGCGGCGACCGCGGGTCGACGCCGCGCGAGCGCATCGCGGTGACCATCCGCCCGAGGTCGCCGGTGACGACGTCGACATAGCGGATCATGAAGCCCATGATCTGCACGAGCAGATCGGGGAAGCGCAGCCGCTGGAGGCCGCGCAGCACGTCGGTGGGCTCGGTGGTGGCGGCCAGGGTGAGCGAGGCCAGCACGCCGAGCGTGCCCTTCGCGACCAGCCCCCAGGCGGCGAGCAGGCCGTGCTCGGACAGCGAGAGCTCGAGCCCGCCGCCCAGCGCTACGACGACGCGCGGGCCCTCCGCCACGAACGGCACCAGCGCCGCGAAGAGCAGGAAGGGGACCTCGATGACCATCCGCGGCAGGAGGTACGACAGCGGCACCCGTGCGGCCAGCACGACCGCCACGACGAGCGCGAGGTAGCCGGCGAAGACCGGGTACCACTCGCGCGGCGTGGCCACCACGACGAGCACGAACCCGAGCAGCAGCAGGATCTTCAGGTGCGCCGGGGCGCGGTGCACCACCGAGTGTCCGTGGAAGTGCAGCCGATGGCCGTGCCCGGCGCCCACGCGTCAGTCCCGCTGCTCGGCCGGCGTGCGCCGGCGCAGGACCCAGAACAGACCGCCGCCGATGCCGAGCGTCAGCAAGACGCCGGCCACGCCCGCGATCCCCCCGCTCAGGCGCGCGTCGTGCACACCCTCGGTGCTGTAGCCCTGGAACGGACTGCCCGTGTCGACCGGCTTCTTCTCGTGCTCGATGAAGCCCGTCTGCTCGGCCACGTAGTTGAGCCCGTCGGGGTGGCTGCTGGCGTAGTAGCTGCCGACGCCGGCGATGAGCAGCGCGACGAGCAGTCCGGCGAGCAGGAAGCGGCGGTTCTTCACGCGGAGACCTCCTCGGTCACGAGGGTGCGTCGTCCGGCGAGCCCGCGCGCGCCGCGCACCAGGTCGGGCCGCGACGCGACGACGGCGCTGATCACCAGGCCGGTGATGATCGCCTCGCCGATGCCGATGACGACATGCCAGCCGACCATCGCGGCGAACACCTTGCCGGGCGCGATGTCGGCGGTGCCGCCGATCGCGAAGAGCAGGCTGAAGGCCGCGGCCGCCGTCGGCACCGAGACCAGGGCCCCGACCGCGGCGGCCAGCGGCACCGAGCGCACCCGCTTGGGGAGCACGGCGAGGGCGAGCCGGAAGACGCCGTAGCCGACGACGACGCCGACGACGCCCATCAGCGTGATGTTGGTGCCGAGCGCGGTGAGCCCGCCGTCGGCCATGAACAGGCCTTGGACGAGGAGGACGACGCTGATGCACAGCATGCCGGTCCACGGGCCGACCAGGACGGCAGCGAGGGCGCCGCCGAGCAGGTGGCCGCTGGTGCCCGCGCCGACGGGGAAGTTGATCATCTGGCCGGCGAACACGAACGCCGCGACGAGGCCCGCCATGGGGGCCGTCCGGTCGTCCAGCTCGGAGCGCGCCTTGCCCAGCGCGAGGCCGACGCCGACGGCCGCGACGACGCCGGTGGCCACCGACGTGGGGGCGTCGAGGAATCCGTCCGGGACGTGCATGGTTGCTCCTCCACTCGATCCGGAGTTCAGATCACCGACGCCGGGGTAGTTAGATGGTCACGAGCACGTCCACCTTATTGCATGCCGTTTGCAACAACGCAACCCTGTCAGGAGTTGGCACCCCATGAGCGACCAGACCCGCCTCGCCCCCGGCGACACCGCTCCCGACTTCACCCTGCTCTCCGACGAGGGCACCGAGGTCAGCCTCGCCGGGCTGCTCGGCGAGGGCCGCAAGGTCATCGTCTACTTCTACCCGGCCGCGATGACCCCCGGCTGCACCAAGCAGGCCTGCGACTTCACCGACTCCCTCGACGCGCTGCAGGCGGCGGGCTACACGGTGGTCGGGATCTCCAAGGACGCGCCGGCCAAGCTCGCCAAGTTCCGCGAGCGCGACGGCCTCACCATCACCCTGCTCTCCGACACCGACCTGGCCACCCATAAGGCCTACGGCGCCTACGGCGAGAAGAAGCTCTACGGCAAGCTCGTCCAGGGCGTCATCCGCTCCACCTTCGTGGTCGGCACCGACGGTCGGATCGAGCTCGCGCAGTACAACGTCAAGGCGACCGGACACGTGGCGAAGCTCCGCAAGGACCTCGGCGTCGCCACGCCCGCCTGACCACAGCCCCGCTAGAGAAGGACAACCATGACGCTCCATCAGGCGCTCGCCGACCTCGCCCGCGACCACGGGACCGACCTGTTCCGTGACGCCGCCGCCTTCCGCGGCTCGCTCGACGACTACCTCGACGAGGGCCAGGCCTCGAGCGGGACGATCAACCTCCTCACCGACGCCGTCCGGCTCGGCGCGCTCGACGGCATGGTGACCATGCTCGACAGCGGCGCCAGCCCGGGCGACGCCGTCGAGTCGGCCGGCCAGCGGCTGGCCCGCGACCGCGGCAGCGCCGACGTCCGCGGCTGCCAGTGGGCGCTCGCCGTCCTGGGCTACGCGCTGGGCAAGGTCCCCGAGTCCCTGGTCAGCGGCCTCGACCCGGACGCCGGCACGGCCGCGCCGCCGTCGTACGGGCCCGGAGGGACGGCGCCCGCGCAGCCGGTGCCGCCGCCGCCCGCGCCGATGACCTCCCCGATCAACTCGCCGATGGCGCCCCCGATGAGCTCGCCGCAGCCGATCATGTCGCCGCCGCACCCGGCCCAGGCCGGTGGCGCGGGCTACGGCGCGCCGACCTACCCCGGCGGCGGCTGGTCGCAGCAGCCCCAGGCGCCGAAGAAGAGCAAGACCGGCCTGATCGTCGGCGCGATCGTGCTCGCGCTGGTCGTCATCGTCGGCGGCATCATCGGCATCGTCGCGCTGTCCGGCAACGGCAGCGACAAGAAGGCCGACGACACCAAGACCGAGAAGACCACCGACGGCCCGACCACCGGCTCGACCGACGGCACCGACACCCCGACCGACAGCGGCACCGACGTCCCCGACATCGGCGGACCGACCATCACCGGCCTCGGCTACACGGTGCAGATCCCGACGGGCTGGAACGACGGCACCGCCGACTTCGTGAAGCAGAACCCGGGCCTGACCACCCTCGACAAGGTGTTCCTCTGGGGCGACACCTTCAACACCGCGCGCGGCAACGTGATCGTCGAGACGCAGTCGTCCTACGGCAGCACCGACCCCAACGACCTCAAGGACAACTGGAAGACCGCCCTCACCCAGGGCGACAGCTCCGCCCAGGTCACCGACATCGCCGACACCACCATCGGCGGCCAGACCGCCCTCGGCGTCGACATCGCGCGCACCAACGACAGCGACGTGAAGGTCAGCCAGCGCTCCTACCTCGTCATCAACGGCGACAAGGGCTACTCGATCACCGTGTCGCTGCGCGAGGGCGACAACGCGGTGCTCCAGAAGTTCGACCAGATCCTCAGCACCTGGCGCTGGTCCGAGTGACCCTCGCCTGACGCGCGCGAACCCCGCCCGGCCTCGGCCGTGGCGGGGTTCGTCGTTTTCACCGGCGGCTCAGGCCAGCCAGGCGCGGGCACCCGCGACGAGTGCGGCGACGCCGGACTCGATCGCCGGACGGGCGGACGGCGCGAAGCGCGGCGAGTGGTTGGACGGCAGGTCGTCGATGACCGCGCGGATCTGGTCGATCGTGGTCGCCCCCGCGAAGAGGGCCGGGTCGGTGCCGCCGAGCAGCCAGTAGGCGCAGGGCGCGCCGGCGGCATCGGCGAGGATCCCGACGTCCTCGCTGCCGGTGACCGAGCCGGGGTCGACGACCAGGAAGCGCCCGGCGGCGGCGAACGCCTCCGACGCACGGGCGCAGGCGGCGGCGTCGTTGACCACCGCCGGGAACGAGCTGATCGCCACGATCTCCGGCTCGGTCGGCGCGCCCGCCGCCGCGGCCTCGCCGCGGACGATCCGCTCGATCGCGGCCAGGACCTTGGCGCGCACGCGCGGGTCGGTGGTGCGGATGTTGACGTCGAGGGTCGCCCGGTCGGGGATGACATTCGACGCCGTACCCGCGTGGAAGGACCCGACCGTCACGACCGCGGTCTCGCTCGCCGCGACCTCGCGCGACACCACCGTCTGCAGCCGCAGCACCACGGCGGCGCCGAGCACGATCGGGTCGACCGTCGCCTCGGGCCGCGAGCCGTGCCCGCCCGCGCCGTGCAGCGTGATCCGCAGGCTGTCAGACGCCGCGAACGCCGGCCCGGCCGTCACCCCGAGGATGCCGACCGGCATCGGCGCGACATGCTGCCCGAGGACGACGTCCGGCGTGCCGAAGCGGTCGAACAGCCCGTCGTCGACCATGCTCTGCGCTCCGTTGCCGCCCTCCTCGTTGGGCTGGAACACCAGCAGCAGCCGGCCGCTCCAGTCGCTCGCCGCGGCCAGCTCCGCCGCCGCGCCGAGCAGGCAGGTCACGTGGACGTCGTGCCCGCAGGCGTGCATGACGGGGACCGTCTCGCCGGCGGCCGTCTCGGTGGTGGCGGTGCTCGCGTAGGGCAACCCGGTCCGCTCGAGCACCGGCAGCCCGTCCATGTCGGCCCGCAGCAGCACGGTCGGCCCGCTCCCCCGCTCCAGGACGCCCACCACGCCGGTGATGCCGACGCCCGTCGTGACGTCGTATCCGAGGGCGCGGAGGCGGTCGGCGACGACGCCTGCGGTGCGATGCTCCTGGTGACCGAGCTCGGGGTGGCGATGGAGGTCCTCGTAGGTCGCGACCAGGTCGTCGATCGTCATGGAGGTCACCCTAGACTCGTGCCGCTCACGCCGGAGTGGTGGAACTGGCAGACACGCAGGTTTTAGGTACCTGTGCCTTCGGGTGTGCGGGTTCGAGTCCCGCCTTCGGCACCGAACGCGCTACGAGCGCATGGCTGTCATGGGTGGCGTCGACGCTGCGAGGTAGGCGGGGATGAGGCCGCCGACGAGGCTCGCGGTGAGTCCCGCGCCGATGGCGGCGAGGGGAAGCCACGGGGCGAGGATCAGCTCCCAGTGCTGGAGATGGCTCCAGATCGCCGCGACGCCGAGCCCCAGGCCGACGCCGAGGATGCTCGCCACGATGCCGGCGGTCGCGGACTCGGTGAGGACGAGGACCCCGATGCGGCGGCGCTTCCAACCCATCGCGGAGCGGAGACCGAGTTCGCGGCGGCGCTGGTAGACGGCCATCATCAGCGTGTTGGCGACGGTGATCATGCCGACCAGGCCCATGAAGCCACCGAGAGCCGCTCCGATCCGGCGCAGGTCGGATCCGACCTTGCTGAGCAGGATCTTCCCGTCGGGCGGGGTCACGTCCTCCAGCGTCAGCTCGCGGTGGGGGTCGAGCCCGGCGACCATGTTGTCGCCGACGGCGCTCGCCGATCCCGGGCGCACATGGGCGATGACGCGGACGTTCTCTCCGGCGCCGCCCAGGACGGCCACCGCGGTCGGACGCGAGACCAGGACGCCGGACGACGCGTAGCCGAATCCGTCGTCGTTGGCGACGATCCCGGCCACCTCGAACGGGATGCCGCGGACCAGCACCCGGGTGTCGGCGAGATCGGAACCCGGGGCCACCCCGAGGTCCTGCGCGAGGCGCTCGCCGATCCAGGCGACGGGCCCCCGCGCCGCCGCGAGGTCGTCGCCCGGGGCACCCGCGACGACACGTGTGTCGGTGGCACGCAGCCCCGCCGCATCGACGACGAGCAGCGGGCGGCTGCTGCGCGCCGCGCCGTCCGTCCGGGAGACGGTCACCGCACCGGACCAGATCGAGAACTCCCCCGCGTCGACCACCGGCTCCAGCTCCTCCACCGCGGCCACCCGCTGGGGGTCGAATCCGGCCTGGGTCGGCGAGAAGGAGCGCACCACGACCCGGTCGGAGCGTTGCAGGTCGAACTGCCGATCGATCTGCACCTGCTGGGTGTCGGCGATCACCACGATGCCGACGACACCGGCGACGCCGAGCGTGATCCCGGCGATCATCCCGATCGTGTGGCCGGGGCGCAGCAGCAGCGACGCCGCGGCGTCCGCGGCCATCCGACGGATCGTCTCGATCCTGCGCCGCCACGTCATGAGTGCGCCTCATCGACGAGGCGGCCGTCGACGATGCGGTGCACCGCGTCGACGTACTCGGCGGCGCGGGGATCGTGGGTCACCAGGATCACCGTGGCGCCGTGGACCGTCGCATTCGCCAGCAGCTCGAGGATTCCGCGCCCGGTCTCCTGGTCCAGCGCCGCCGTCGGCTCGTCGGCGATGATCAGACGCGGTGACTTGACCAGTGCCCGGGCGATCGCGACCCGATGCCGCTCCCCGCCCGAGAGGAATCCGCTGCGCCGCGCCGCGAGAGCCGCCAGCCCCACCCACTCCAGGGCGGTGGTGCACAGGTCGGCGCGTTCGGCGCGGGACAGGTCGGCGCCGACCAGGCCGAGCTCCACATTGGCCGTCACGCTGCGCTCCTCGATCAGGTGAGAGTGTTGGAAGACGAAGCCCACGTCGCGCGCGCGGAACTCGGCGAGCCCCGCCCTGGACATGCCTGCGATCTCCTTGCCATCGAAGCGATAGCTGCCCTCGGTCGGCTGCTGCAGCGCCCCGATCAGGGAGGCCAAGGTCGTCTTGCCTGCGCCCGACGGGCCCACGACCGCGACCGCCGTCGCGGCCGCGATGTCGAGGTCCAAAGGGTGCAGGATCCGGGTCGCGACGGGCTCCGAGACCTCCATGCCCACCCCTCGCAACGCCACCAACGATCCGCTCACCGTGCCGGCCACCTCTCCACTCATCCGGCTCACGCACCGATGCGGGGCGGAGCGTCCGCCTCGTCCGGGGCGACGAGCTCGACCAGGTCGCCGGCCCGCAGGCCATCCCCGGTCACCTCGGCCAGCTGCGGCAGATCGGAGCGCACCTCGTGCACCTGCACCCGGTGTGAGCGACGACCGGTCCACACGCGCACCCAGGTGCGGCCGTCCCCGTCGGTCGCGATCGCCCCGCGGGGAAGCGCCAGCACCCCCGCACGCGAGCCGCCCGTGACCGCCATCGTCGGCGGCGGCAGGTCGGGAATCGCGCGCTGGGCGCGCGCCTGCCCCGGCGTCGTCGCCGTCGCCAGCAGCACCGCGAGCAAGGCCAAGGAGACCACGACGCCACCGAGCACCGTCATCGCGAACCGGCGCCCCTGCCAGCCCGCGTCCGCCCCGCTCACGGGACATATCCGATCGCGACGAGCTCACGGGCGAACCGCTCCAGCAGCTCACGGTGCCGCTCGATCATCGCCGGCCGCCGCGCCTCCAGGAGCGCCTGGGTGCGGGCGAAGTACCGCCTTCCGCACCGCACGTACAGCCGCGGAATCAGGCGTTTGTTCTCGCGAACGGTCAACTTTCCGAGATACGAGGCCAGGTCCGACTGCGAGAGGAAGGTCGGCGCCGGGTCCTCGTTCGAGACCACGATGCCGGTGCCCTTGGTGCCCTTGCGCAGGCACTGCGCGAAGGGTGCCTTCAAGGCCACCACACTCGGATCCTGCTCCACGGTCGTCACCACGTCGTCCCACGGCTCGCGCAGATTCATCGCGTCATTTCGCGAGGGCACCCGCTCGAACAGATTGCCCTTCGAACGGGCGTCGCAACCCTTCCGGAAGCCCGGCGGCGGGGAGACATTCCCCTTCCGATCGGCTCGGGGGTTCACTTCGACGAATCCCTTGGTACGGATCAGCTCCAGATCAGGGAACACGTCCTGTTCGAATCGTTCCAGGGTCCGATCGATGGACAGACGCTCCGTGGACCCGCAGGTGATGCTGATGAAGTCGCCGATGAAGTTCGACACCCGCATCATCCGGCGCACGCTCGGCCCCGGGGCCGGGAACACCATGGCCGCGACATCGTCCAGCACCTGCGGGTCGACAGCGCCACCACCGGTGGCCGCGCTGTCGGCCTTCGTCGGCGTGGTCGGTCTGCCGGTGGTGTCGGAACTGCACCCCGACACCACCAGCAGACCCGTCACCAGGCCCGCCAGGAGCAGCTTCGACATCCCCCAGGTGGAATCAGCCATCGGATCCCCCCGCCTGGCCCGGAACCACGAGCTCGACCGCGAACGTTCGCTCCTGCCAGCCCCACATCCGCCCGCTCACGGGACATATCCGATCGCGACGAGCTCACGGGCGAACCGCTCCAGCAGCTCACGGTGCCGCTCGATCATCGCCGGCCGCCGCGCCTCCAGGAGCGCCTGGGTGCGGGCGAAGTACCGCCTTCCGCATTTCACGTAGAGCCTGGGTATCCGGCGCTCCCGGTCGCGCGTCGATATCTTGTGACGCGCGTAGGCCAGGTCCGTCTGTGTGAGGAAGGTCGGCGCCGGGTCCTCGTTCGAGACCACGACGCCCGTGCCCTTGGTGCCCTTGCGCAGGCACTGCGCGAAGGGTGCCTTCAAGGCCACCACACTCGGATCCTGCTCCACGGTCGCGACCACGTCATCCCACGGCTCGCGCAGATGCATCGCGTCAATACGCGAGGGCACCCGCTCGAACAGATTGCCCTTCGAGCGGGCGTCACACCCCTGCCGCAGGCCTGGCAGCGGGAGGGGGTTCCCCTCCCGATCCACCCGGGGGTCCTTCTCGACGAGTCCCTTCGTGCGGATCAGCTCCAGATCAGGGAACACGTCCTGCTCGGCGCGTTCCACGGTCCGATCGATCGACGGACGCTCGGTCGCCCCGCAGGCGATGACGATGAAGTCGCCGATGAAGGTCGACACCCGCATCATCCGGCGCACACTCGGCCCCGGGGCCGGGAACAGCGTGGCCGCGACATCGTCCAGCACCTGCGGGTCGACAGCGCCACCACGGGTGGCAGCGCTGTCGGCCTTGGCCGGCTTGGTTGGTCTGCCGGTCGGGTCGGAGCTGCACCCCGACACCACCAGCAGACCCGTCACCAGGCCAGCCAGGATCACCCTCGAAAAGCCCGCCGCCCATGCGGATTCGGCCATCGGATCTCCCGTGCCTCGGCTCCCGTGGTCGGCCCTAGTACCAGAGCAGGACGCCCTGGCGCGGCCCCCAGCGAAGCCACGCGCGCAGCGGCTCACCGTCCTTCAGGTCGAGGACGATCTCCTTCGCCGCCGGGTCGGTGGTCGTCTTCTTCCACCCGGCCTGGCTGTTGGTCCAGACGCCGTTCTGCTTGTACTGCCCCCTGACGTCGTCGTCCCAATACTCCGTCTCGACCGACCACATATTCCCGCAGGTGTTGGTCGCGGCGACCTGCGGCGTAGAGGTCTGTTGCCACAAGCCGACCGCGACCCAGTTGTGCGTGCACAGCGTGGCCGCGTCGGCGCTCATGGCGCCCGTCACCACCGGCGTCAGCACCGTCGACGCCGCCAGCGCAGCCGTGCACGCGACCTTCATCATCAGCTTCTTCATTGCCTGCTCCCATCCCGGATAGGGGAAGGCGGGTGCCTCCCGAGGCGGGGACGGTAACCCGCATGACGAAGCCGGGGAAGGCCAAGGCGGCAACGCTGCCGCGAGCCCGTGGCGGCGTCCGTGGCGGCGGCGCCGGATCGTCGGCAGAGGGTCAGGCCAGCAGGTCCGCGACCAGCGGCGCGATCTCCCGCAGCGCACGGCCGCGGTGGGAGATGGCGTCCTTGTCCTCGCGCGAGAGCTCGGCGGTGGTGAGGCCGGGCCGGTCGTCGGCGACGAAGAGGACGTCGTAGCCGAAGCCGCCGCTCCCCCGCACCTCGCGGATCACCCGGCCGTCCATCCGGCCCTCGACGACGAGCTCGCGCCCGTCGGGGAGGACCAGGGCGACGGCGCACGCGAAGTGCGCCGTACGACGCTCGTCGGGGACGTCGTTGAGCTGCGCGAGGAGCAGCTCGTTGTTGCGGTCGTCCTGCCCGTCCTTCGAGCCCAGCGCTGGGCCGGACCAGCGCGCGGAAAGCACCCCGGGCATGCCGTTGAGGGCGTCGACGCAGAGGCCCGAGTCGTCGGCGAGGGTGGGCAGGCCGGTGGCGACGACGCCGGCGCGGGCCTTGAGGAGGGCGTTGCCCTCGAAGGTGGGCTGGTCCTCGACCGGCTCGTCGAACGGCGTGACGTCGTCGAGCCCGACGACCTCGACGGTGGTCATGTGCTCGGCGAGGATCCGGCGCATCTCCTCGAGCTTCTTGGCGTTGCGCGAGGCGACGAGGACCTTCACGCGCGCGCCGCCAGCTGCAGCCGGGTCAGGTCGGCGCAGCCCTTCTCGGCGAGCGAGAGCAGGGCGTCGAGCTCGGCGCGGTCGAAGGGCGCGCCCTCGGCGGTGCCCTGGACCTCGACGAAGGCGCCGGCGCCGGTCATCACGACGTTCATGTCGGTCTCGGCGCGCACGTCCTCGACATACGGCAGGTCGAGGCGCGGGACGCCGTCGATGATGCCGACGCTGACCGCGGCGACCGAGCCGGTCAGCGCCTGGGGCACGCCGAGCTTGGCGCAGGCATCGGCCAGGGCGACGTAGGCGCCGGTGATGGCGGCGGTGCGGGTGCCACCGTCGGCCTGGAGCACGTCGCAGTCGATCTGGATGGTGTTCTCGCCGAGCGCCTTGTAGTCGATGACCGCGCGCAGCGACCGACCGATCAGCCGGCTGATCTCGTGGGTGCGCCCGCCGATGCGGCCCTTGACCGACTCGCGGTCGGAGCGCGTGTTGGTCGACGCGGGGAGCATCGCGTACTCCGCCGTCACCCAGCCGAGGCCCGAGCCCTTGCGCCACCGCGGCACGCCCTCGGACGCCGACGCGGCACACAGCACGCGGGTCCGCCCGAACTCGATCAGCACCGATCCCGCCGGGTGGTCGAGCCAGTTGCGGGTGATCGTGATGGGGCGCAGCTCGTCGTCGGCGCGGCCGTCCTCGCGGGTGCTCATGGCGCCCAAACTACCGGCACCTCAGCGCGCGACCGCGAGCGCCCGGCGTACCGCCCAGGGGCCGAGGTCCCGCGCCCGTCGTCCGAACCACGGCGCGCCCTCGGTCACCATCCAGGCGACGTCGCGCCGCCGGCCCGGCGGGCAGCCGCCGCACGGGTCCAGCCCCGGCAGCGGCAGCTCGAAGCCCGCCTCGCGCAGCCGCTCCGCCCACGCCCGGGCGAGCGCCCGATGCCCGCGCTCGAACGGGTGGAAGCGGTCGATCGACCAGCAGGCGCGGTCGGTGACCTCGGGGCGCAGAGCGAGGTCGAGGCGCAGGCCGCCGTACGTCGCATAGAGCTCGTCGTCGACCTCGTTGAGGACGGCGATCCGCTCCTGCATCGGCCGGACCACCACCCGCGGCCGCCCCAGCACCGCGCCGTGGTCGTGCCACCGCACCGTCATCAGCGTCGCGCCGCCGTCGACCAAGCGCCGGCAGCGACTCGACCAGCAGCCGCGCCCAACCCCGCCAGCCCCCACCGGGCACGGGATCACCCAGGCCGACCGTGGTGCTGTCGCCGAATGCCGTTGCCCACGAAGACGACCGTGGCGGAGTCCGCTACGCGCAGGCTCCGCCACGGTGACGTGTCCGGCAATCTTCGGTGAAGCGCCGGGGTGGGGCTTACTTGAACTCGATCCGCAGCAGGCGCTGGATGCCCAGGAACAGCGGCAGGACGAGCCAGACGAAGCCACTGGTCGCGATCTGCGCCCACTCCTCGGCCGAGGGCCGGAAGTCACCGCTGAACAGCGGGGTCTGGGCGGTGTTGAACTCGATCCAGGGCGCGACGTCGTGGAAGCCCGAGCTGAGCCCCCCGAGGATGCCGACCGCGATCGGCAGCACCAGGCTGTAGATGAAGTAGACGACGATGCCGGCGGGCGTGTTCATCAGCAGCATGGAGATCGCGAAGCCGATGAAGATGCCGAACAGGTTGGCCAGGATGAAGCTGTTGAAGACGAGCGTGCCCTCGACCGCCCACTCCGGCGAACCGCCACCGATCGCGACGAATCCGGTGAACAGCGCGGCGAGCAGCGCGGCGAGCACCATCACCAGGGCGGCCAGCGCGATGCCGGCGAGGAACTTCGCCACCACGACCCGCGAGCGCTTCGGCTCGAGGGTGAACGTGACGAGCCCGTTGCGCTGCGACTGCTCGCTGGTCACCAGCATGACGATGAGGATCGGCAGGAAGTAGCCGAGGACCCCGCCGGCCACCTGCAGCAGGTCGCCGAAGTCCTTGTTCCCGGCGGGCGCGACGAGGGTGAAGATGAGCAGGACGACGAGCACCAGGCCGACGATCGAGCTCGCGAACCAGAAGCCGGCGCGGGTGTCGACCGCCTTGCGGAACTCGACGCTGACCAGCCGGCTCAGCGGCGTGCGCGGCGTACCGGAGACGTCGAGGGTGGGAACGGTCGTGCTCATGCCGGGATACCTCCGGGGGTCGGGGCGCCGAAGCCCGGGACGGCCTCGCGGGCCGTGGCCGAGGTCAGCTCGAGGAACAGGTCCTCCAGGCCGGCGCCGCCGGACCGGAGGTCGGTGAGGACGACGCCCGCGGTGAGCGCGATCCGCCCGACCTGCTCGGGCGAGGCCTGCACCTTGAGGCCGGGGCCGGCCGGCTCGACGCCGTGGCCGGCCGCGCTCAGCGCACCGCCCAGCGTGGCGTTGTCGAGCGAGGTGACCATCGTGACCGGCGTCCCGTTGGCGCCCGCGAGCAGCGTCTCGCGGTCGCCCTGGGCGACGATCCGGCCGCGACCGATGAGGATCATCTCGTCGGCGATCTGCTCGACCTCGTGGAGCAGGTGGCTGGAGAGCAGCACCGTGCCGCCACGGTCGGCGTAGCCCTTGAGCAGACCGCGCATCCAGCGGATGCCGGCCGGGTCGAGGCCGTTGGCGGGCTCGTCGAGGATCAGCACCGACGGGTCGCCCAGCAGCGCGTGGGCGATGCCGAGGCGCTGCTTCATGCCGAGGGAGTAGTTGCGCAGCCGGCGGCCCGCCTCCTGGTCGTTGAGGCCGACCAGCGCCAGCATCTCGTCGACCCGGCTGCTCGGCAGACCCATCGTCTTGGCGGCGATGGTCAGGATCTCGCGGCCGGTGCGGCCGACGTGCTGCGCCGAGGCGTCGAGCAGCGTGCCGACGTGACGGCCCGGGTTGGGGATGTCGTGGTAGCGCAGACCGCCGATGGTCACCTGGCCCCGCGTGGGCAGGGTCAGGCCGACCATGACGCGCATGGTGGTGGTCTTGCCCGCGCCGTTGGGACCGAGGAAGCCGGTCACCCGTCCGGGCTGGCAGACGAAGCTGACGTCGTCGACGGCCGTGTAGGGGCCGTAGATCTTGGTGAGTCGATCAACGGTGATCATGACCCCACCCTGCCCGAGGAGAACCCTCCGCACATCGAACCCCCGTCGCGAGTCGACCCGACCAAAGTAGGTGTCGGTCCGGTCCGCGGGCGCTGCCGGGTCCCGGTCCGCAGGCTCTAGCCTCGACCCATGGACGAGTGCGACCCGGGCCGCTACCAGCCGCGCCTGCGCTGGTACAGCCAGCTCTGGCGCTATGCGCTGGCCCTCGCGCTCGGCATCCTGGTCTGGTCGCCGGCGATGGACGCGCAGCTCGACAAGCACCCGCTGCTCTTCTGGCTCGACCTCGGGCTGGGGCTGGTGTCCTTCGTGCTGGTCGGGTTCCGGCGGCGCTGGCCGTTCGCGATCGCGGTCGCGTGCGTGCTGCTGGCGCCGTTCAGCTCGCTCTCGGCCGGGCCGGCGACGCTCGCGACGGTGTCGATGGCGACGCGGCGGCGCGGGTGGCAGATCATCGCGGTCGGCGTGCTTAACGTGGTGCTGAGCTGGGGCTACTACGTCTTCCAGCCGATGGTCGACACCGACCCGTGGTGGCTGACCATGACCGTCACGGTCGCGGTCACCACCGCGATCCTCGCCTGGGGCATGTACGTCGGCTCGCGGCGCGAGCTGATCTGGACGCTGCGTCAGCGCGCCGAGACCGCCGAGGCCGAGCGCGACCTGCGCGCCTCCCAGGCCCGCAGCAACGAGCGGGCGCGGATCGCGCGCGAGATGCACGACGTCCTCGCCCACCGGATCTCGCAGATCTCCATGCACGCGGGGGCGCTGACCTTCCGCGAGGACCTGTCCGCCGACGAGATGCGCAGCAGCGTCGCGGTCATCCAGGCCAAGGCGCACGAGGCGCTCAGCGACCTGCGCGAGGTCCTCGGTGTCCTGCGGGACGTCGAGACCGCAACGCCGCTGACCGGCCCCCAGCCGACGTACGGCGACCTCGACACGCTCGTCGCCGACGCGCGGGCCGCCGGCGCCGCCATCGACTACGACGACCGGCTGGCCGCGCCGCTGCCCGACCTGATGGCGCGGACCGTCTACCGGCTGGTCCAGGAGGGCATCACCAACGCCGGCAAGCACGCGCCCGCCGCGACCCTGCGGATCACGGTGAGCGGCTCCCCCGCCGACGGCGTCGACGTCGTCCTCGCCAACGCGCTCGGCTTCGGGCCGACCCGCACGCCCGGCGCCGGGCTCGGCCTGGTCGGGCTCACCGAGCGCGCCGAGCTGCGCGGCGGCACGCTCAGCCACGGCATCGAGCGCACCCGCGAGCCGGGCGTGGGCGTGGTGGAGCAGTTCGTGCTGCGGGCCTGGCTACCGTGGGCGGCCGAGACCGCCGAGGCCGAGGAGGTGCTGTCGTGACCGACCAGATCCGCGTCGTCGTCGTCGACGACGACCCGCTGGTGCGCTCGGCGCTGTCGCTGATGCTCGGCGGGCAGTCCGACATCGCGGTGGTCGGCGAGGCGGCCGACGGGCGCGCGGGCATCGCGCTGGCCCGCGAGCTCACGCCCGACGTCGTCCTGATGGACATCCGGATGCCGGTCCTCGACGGCCTCGCCGCGACCCGCGTCCTGCACGCCGACCCGCAGCCGCCGCGGGTGATCGTGCTGACCACCTTCGACGCCGACGACTACGTCGTGGGCGCGCTCGCCGCCGGCGCCGACGGCTTCCTGCTCAAGGACACCCCGCCGATCGAGATCGTCGCCGCGCTGCGCAAGGTTGCCGACGGCGACCCGATGCTGTCCCCGTCGGTCACCCGGACCCTGATCGACCGGGTCCGGACCGAGTCCGGCGACGGCCGCGCCGCCGACGCGCAGCGCCGCCTCGACCGGCTCACCGAGCGCGAGCTCGAGGTCGCCGGCGCGGTCGGGCGCGGGCTGTCGAACGCCGAGATCGCGCGTGAGCTGCACCTGTCGGTGCCGACCGTGAAGGGCCACGTCTCGCGCCTGTTCGAGAAGCTCGAGACCACCAACCGGGTCCAGATCGCGCTGACCATCCGCGACGCGGGACATCCGGTCGAGTAGCCGCCGTCGGGCTCAGAGCACGTAGACGGCACCCTGCGCGGCGAGCTCGGCCGGGCCGTCGTAGGTCTCGACGGCCTCGGCGAAGATCGTCTGCGCGTCGTGCCACGGCGGCACGTGGGTGACGATGAGGCGCTTGGCGCCGGCCTTGGTGGCGACGTCGCCGGCCTCGGCGCCGGTGAGGTGCAGGCTGGGCGGGTTGTCGTCGCAGGAGCGGAAGGACGCCTCGCACAGGAACAGGTCGGCGTCGGCGGCGACGTCGTTGAGGGCGTCGATCGGGCCGGTGTCACCGCTGTAGGCGACGACCTTGCCGTGCGCCGTGATCCGCAGCGCGTACGCCGGCACCGGGTGGTCGACCTCGTAGGACTCGACCGTGAACGGCCCGACGGTGACCGGGTCGCCGTAGCGGCGGAAGGAGAACTCCTCGTCCATGCCCGGCTTGCGCGGCAGGTCGTAGGCCTTCGCCAGCCGCTTGCCGGTGCCCTTCGGGCCCCAGACGGGGATCTTCGGCTGCGAGCCGGAGGGGTGGTACTTGCGCAGCACGTAGTAGCTCGTCATGTCGACGCAGTGGTCGGCGTGCAGGTGGCTGAGGAAGACGGCGTCGACCTGCAGCGGGTCGACGTAGCGCTGCAGCGCACCGAGCGCGCCGTTGCCCATGTCGATGACCAGGCTCCAGGTCCGCAGCCCGTCGCCGGCCTGCACCAAGTAGCAGCTCGCCGGGGAGTCGGGGCCGGGATAGGAGCCCGAGCAGCCGACGATGGTCACCCGCACCGACCGGTCGTCGCCGTCGACCGGGACCCGCAGCCGGGTCGTCTCCGGCGCCACCACGTCATCACTCATGCAAGACCCCCTGCGAACTGTCCGGCCGCCACCAGCTCGGGGCCGAGGAACCGGCGCCCGATCGTCTCGAACTCGGCGGGTGATCCCGTCGTCGCGAAGGTGTACGACGGCTCGCCGCCCGGTCGCATCAGGCCGGTGTCGGCCAGCAGCCGGTAGACGTCCTTGGCGCACTCCTCCGCACTGCTCACCAGCGTGACGTCGTCGCCCATCACGTAGGAGATGACGCCGGTGAGCAGCGGGTAGTGGGTGCAGCCGAGGATCAGGGTGTCGATGCCGACCTCGGTGAGCGGGTCGAGGTACTCGCGGGCGACGGCGATCAGCTCGTCCCCGCCGGTGACCCCGGCCTCGACGAAGTCGACGAAGCGCGGACAGGCGCGGGTGGTCAGGGAGATCTGGGGAGCGGCGGCGAAGGCGTCGTCGTAGGCCATCGACTCGGCGGTGGCGCGGGTGCTGATGACGCCGATCCGGCCGTTGCGGGTGGCGGCGACGGCACGGCGGGTGGCCGGGTAGATCACCTCGACCACCGGGACGTCGTAGCGCTCGCGGGCGTCGCGGAGCATCGCGGCGCTGGCGGAGTTGCAGGCGATGACGAGGGCCTTCACCCCCTGGTCGACGAGATGGTCGAGGCACTCGAGCGCATACTCGCGGACCTCGCCGATCGGCTTGGGCCCATAGGGCTGGCGGGCCGTGTCGCCGACGTAGGTGATCGACTCGTGCGGCAGCTGGTCGATCACCGACCGGGCGACCGTGAGTCCGCCGAAGCCCGAGTCGAAGATCCCGATCGGAGCGTCGACGTCGGCGCTGGGGTCGAGATGGTCGAGGTGCCGCACCCGCCCAGACTACGGCGTCGAGGTGCTGCCAGTCGGCATTCCGGGACCGAGATCACGTCGCGCACCACGTAGGGTGGGCCCGGTGATCTCGACGCGCCGTGCTCGGCGGCTTCTCGTCCCCACGCTCACTCTCGCCGCGCTGCTCGGCGGCTCGCTCGCCGCACCGGTCGCGGCCGAGGCCCCGACCGCCTCCGCGACCACGGCCAGCAGCGCGCCCGCGCGCCGACTCGACGGCACCCATGTCGTGGCGATCTCCATCGACGGGCTCAACCCGCGCGCGCTCAACCGCCTGGGCCGCGCCGGGACGCCGTACCTCCACCAGCTGCTCGACCAGGGCGCCGGCACGCTCAACGCCCGCGCCCAGCTGGAGATGACGATCACCCTGCCCAACCACACGAGCATGGTCACCGGCCGCCGGATCAACGCGGCCAAGGGCGGCCACGGCGTCACCTGGAACGACGACTCGGTGACCAGGACCGTGCGGCAGGCGGCAGGGCACGACGTGTCGTCGGTGTTCCGGGTCGTGCACGACAACGGCGGCACGACGGGGGTCTACGCGACCAAGTCGAAGTTCCAGCTGTTCAAGCGCTCCTGGCGCACGGCGGTCGACACCAATGTCATCGCGGTCGAGAAGAACGCGGCCGTCGTCCGTGCGCTGCGCTCGGACCTGGCCACCTCGCCGCGGACGTTCTCGTTCCTGCACCTCGGCAAGCCCGACCAGATGGGCCACAAGTACGGCTGGCTCAGCCCGACGTACCTCAGGGCGGTCAGCACGGTCGACCGGCTGGTCGGGTCGATCATGAACCAGATCCGCAACACGCCTGCGCTGAAGCGCTCGACGGTGATCGTGCTGACCTCCGACCACGGCGGCGTCCCCGGCACCACCCAGCACGCGGACGCGAAGAACCGCGAGGACTACCGGGTCCCGTTCGTGATCTGGGGGGCCGGCGTCCGACACGCCTCGCTCTACGCGATCAACCCGACCCGCGCCGATCCCGGCCGCGGCCGCCCCGGCTTCAGCGCCCGGCGCCAGCCGGTCCGCAACGGCGACCTGGCCAACCTCAGCCTGTCGCTGCTCTCCCTCGGCCCGGTGCCCGGCAGCCTCTGGGACCGCCGCCAGGACCTCACCTGGCGCTGAGCGTCACGTCCGGCGGCGCAGCTCGCGCAGCGTCGGCCAGGGGTTGAGCCGGCAGCCGTCGGTGCCCTTCGACTGCTGCATCATCACCGGCGCGAGCGCGCCCGGGCGCGGGCACGAGGCGTGGTGGTAGCCGAGCCAGTGGCCGGTCTCGTGGTTGACGACCATGTGCCGGTAGTCGCGCATCGAGCGGCCCGCGCGATTCCACGCCGGCGAGGCGTGCTGCCAGCGGGCCACGTTGACGACGACATTGCGCCCGACCCGGCACGACCACGTGGCGCTGCACTCCCCCGAGAACGACGGCACCCGCCGCGCCGTCGACAGCCACAAAGTGAACGCGCCCCCGCGCCGCACCGGCACGAACCGGACGCCCTTGCCGCGCCAGCCGCGCGGGTCGTCGTAGGTCTGCTGGGCCAGGCGCCGGAAGGCGCGGACGTCGGCATGGACCTGCCCCCGGACGCGGAACGAGTAGCGCACCGTACGGCGGACGTCGACGCGGTGCCTGATCACCCCGAGCGCGACCCGCGTCGTGGTGTCGGCGTAGCCCGGCGCGGAGACCGTGACCTGGAGGTCGAGCCGGTGGCCGACGTCGTCGGGGGCGATCGGGTGGCGGACGCCGGTGGCGGCGGGCACGCCGTCGCGCAGCCAGACGTAGGCGGCGCGGCTCGGCGCGGGCGTCCAGCGGCCGGGGTCGGCGACGAGCGTGCCGCCGTAGCGCCGGACGCCGTCGACGGACGGCGCGGAGACCATCGTGAGCGACGGCGGGTCGTCGGCCGACGCCGGTCCGCTCGGCGCCGTTAGCGCTCCGGTGAGCGCCAGCGTGAGGCCGAGCAGCAGCCGGATCATGCCCAGAGCTGGCCTTCGAGCCGGTCCTCGGCGTCGTCGATGGTGCCCTCGTAGGCGCCGGTGGAGAGATACTTCCAGCCGCCGTCGGCGACCACGAACGCGATGTCTGCCGACTCGCCGGCCTTCATCGCCTTGGCGGCCTGGCCGAGCGCCGCGTGCAGGATGGCGCCGGTCGAGATGCCGGCGAAGATGCCCTCGAGCTCGAGCAGCTCGCGCACCCGCCGTACGGCGTCACGCGGGCCGACCGAGAACCGGCTGTCGATCAGCTCGGCGTCGTAGAGCTCGGGCACGAAGCCCTCGTCGAGGTTGCGCAGCCCGTAGACCAGCTCGCCGTAGCGCGGCTCGGCGGCGACGATGCGCACCTCGGGCTTGGCCCGGCGGAAGAACCGCGAGACGCCCATCAGCGTGCCGGTCGTGCCGAGACCTGCGACGAAGTGGGTGATCGACGGCAGGTCGGCCAGCAGCTCGGGGCCGGTGCCCTCCTCGTGGGCGAGGGCGTTGGCGGCGTTGCCGTACTGGTAGAGCATGACCCAGTCGGGGTGCTCGGCCGCCATCAGCTTGGCGACCCGCACCGCCTCGTTGGAGCCGCCCGCGGCCGGCGAGGAGACGATCTCGGCGCCCCACATCCGCAGCAGCTGGCGCCGCTCCTCGGAGGTGTTCTCCGGCATCACGAAGACGGTGCGGTAGCCCTTGAGCTTGGCCGCCATCGCGATCGAGATGCCGGTGTTGCCGGACGTCGGCTCGAGGATGGTGCAGCCGGGACGCAGCGTGCCGTCCTTCTCCGCCTCCTCGATCATCCGCAGCGCCGGCCGGTCCTTGATCGACCCGGTCGGGTTGCGGTCCTCGAGCTTGGCCCAGATCCGGATCCCCTGGCCGTCGGGAGCATCCGCGGCGTTGAACGGCGCCGACAGTCGCGGCAGCCCCACCAGCGGCGTGTTGCCGACGGAGGTCAGGAGACTGTCGAAGCGAGCCATCGGTCGAGGATCAGCGCGCGCCGCCGGCGACGGCCGGCAGGATGACGACCTGGTCGCCGTCGGAGAGCTCGGCCTCGAGGCTGCCGATGAACCGGACGTCCTCGTCGTTGATGTAGATGTTCACGAACCGGCGCAGGTCGGTGCCCTCGATGAGGCGGTCCTTGATGCCGGGGTGGTTGGCCTCGAGGGAGTCGATGAGCGCGCTCAGCGTGGCGCCGTCGGCGTTGACCGCCTTCTCGCCACCGGTGTAGGTGCGCAGGATGGTCGGGATCCGGACCTCGATGGCCATGTCAGCTGCTCTCCTCTGCTGCATTGTTTCCGACGACCGTGACCTCTTCCTCGGTCACGACGCCGTCGATGATTCTGTAGGACCTGAACTCCACCGGGCCCTCGTTATTCCCGTGCTCCCGCGTGCTGACCAGCACGTAGTGGGCGCCGGGCTCGCCGGCCAGGTTGATGTCGGTCACGCTCGGGTAGGCCTCGGTGGCCGAGTGGGAGTGGTAGATCACCACCGGCTCCTCGTCGCGGTCGTCGAGGTCGCGGTAGAGGTGCAGCAGGTCGGTCGAGTCGTACTCGTAGAACGTCGGGCTGCCCGCCGCGTTGACCATCTCGATCAGGCGCTCCGGCCGGTCGCTGCCGATCGGTCCGGCCACCATCCCGCAGGCCTCGACGGGGTGGTCCCGCTTGGCATGCGCGACGATCGCGTCGTAGGTCGCCTGGTCGATCTGCAGCACCGGTCCAGGGTAGGGCGTCGGCCCCATCCCGACCGAACCGGGCTCACGCCACGGACTTGGCCTGGATCCGCTCGGGCGTCGGCCAGCGCACGTCGCGCACCCAGCCGGCCTTCTCCAGCAGCCAGATGATGCGCGCGGAGGTGTCGAGCTGGAAGCGCTTCACGCCGTGGCGCGCGGACGTCGGGTCGGCGTGGTGGAGGTTGTGCCACGACTCGCCGCCGGAGGGGATGGCGAGCCACCACACGTTGCCGGAGAAGTCGCGCGAGGCGAAGGGCCGGTCGCCGAGGGTGTGGCAGATGGAGTTGATCGACCAGGTGACGTGGTGGATCAGGCCGATGCGCACGACGGTGCCCCAGAAGAAGGCGGTCAGCGCGCCCTGCCATGACCAGGTGAGCAGGAAGCCCAGCACCGGCGGCAGCAGGATCGAGGTCAGCACCCACACCCAGAAGGTCCGCGAGATGCGGATCAGGTCGCGGTCCTTGGCCAGGTCGGGGGCGTACTTCTCGATCGGGGTCTGCTCGGGGTCGAACAGCCACCCGATGTGGGCCCACACGAAGCCCTTGGTGAGCCCCCGCAGGCTGTTGCCGTAGCGCCACGGCGAGTGCGGGTCGCCGTCGCGGTCGGAGTACTTGTGGTGCTTGCGGTGGTCGGCGACCCAGCGGATGACCGGGCCCTCGATCGCCATCGAGCCGAGGATCGCGAGGGTGATCTTCACCGCGCGGTTGGGCTTGAACGACTTGTGCGTGAAGAGCCGGTGGAAGCCGACGGTGATGCCGTGCAGGGTCAGGCCGTACATCACGAAGGTGATCGCGACGTCGCTCCATCCCAGCCAGCCGCCCCACGCGATCGGTACGGCGGCGAGGATCGCGACGAAGGGCACCGCGATGAAGAGGGCCAGCGCAACGCGCTCCCAGAACCCCTGGGTGTCGGCCCCCATGGTGGCCCGCAGGGCGGGAGGCGCGGGGCGGTCGTCGATCGCGGTCATGGTTCTGCTCCAGGGGTCGGCGGACTCGCTGGACCCAGCCTACGGCGCGACCCGATACCGGCGCTCCGGGCGTCCAGTACCGCCGTACCGCAGCCGGACCTCGGCCACACCTGCGTCGACGAAGTGCTCGAGGTAGCGCCGCGCCGTCACCCGGGACAGGCCCACCTCCTCGGCCGCCTCGGACGCCGAGATCTCCCCCGCCCGCCGGGCCGCCTCCAGCACCAGGTCCGCGGTCTCGGAGCTCAGTCCCTTCGGCAGCGCGGTGGGCAGGTCGGCGGAGCGCCCGGTGCCGAACGCCCGGTCGATCGTGGCCTGGTCGACCTCGTCGGCCGGGCCGGCGCTCGCGCCGCCGAGGGTGGCGAGGGTGGCGGCCACCCGGCGCAGCCGGTCGGCGAGGTCGTCGTACTCGAAGGGCTTGACCAGGTACTGCAGCGCGCCGCCGTGGAGCGCCGCGCGCACCGCCGCGGCGCCGCGCTCGGCCGTGACCATGACGACCGCGACGTCGTCGCCGCGGCCCCGCAGCCGCTCGAGCACCTCCAGCCCCGACAGGTCGGGGAGGTGGACGTCGAGCAGCAGCAGGTCGGGACGCATCAGCTCGGTCAGCTCGAGCGCCTCGCCGCCGGTGCGGGCGGTGCCGACGACCTCGAAGCCCTCGGTCTGGTCGACGAACCTGCCGTGGATGCGCGCGACCATGAAGTCGTCGTCGACCACGAGCACCCGGAGAACGGCCGTCACGATCCACCATCATCGCCGAGCGCCGGCCCGAGCGGCAGCACCACGCGGAACTCGGCGCCGTCGCGCACGCCCGGATCGGCGTCGTCGACGACCACCTCTCCCCCGCGCTGGACGCAGATCAGCCGCACCAGCGGGAGGCCGATCCCGCGGCCGCCGAGGACGTCGTCCTTGGTGGAGAAGCCGCGCACGAAGACCGCGTCGCGCAGCTCGGGCGGGATGCCCGGCCCGTTGTCGCGCACCCGCACGTGGACGTCGTGGTCGTCGGCGTGCAGCCACACCTCGACCAGTGCGTCCGGTCGGCCGGCGCACGCGTCGACGGCGTTGTCGACCAGGTTGCCGAGGACCGTCGTCACGTCGGCGCCGAGGTCGGGCGGGAGCTGGGGCAGCCGGGATCCGGGGTCGAGCTCGAGGGTGACGCCCCGCTCCTCGGCGACGGCGTGCTTGGCGATGACGAGGGCGGCCACGGCGGGGTCGGCGACCCGCTTGGCGACGTACTCGCCGACCTCGGCGCGGTGGCGGGTGAGCGTGCCGACGAGCGCGGCCACCTCGTCGTACTCGCCGAGCTGGACCAGGCCGGAGATGGTGTGCAGCCGGTTGTCGAACTCGTGGGTCTGCGCGCGCAGGGTGTCGGTGATCGAGAGGTTCGAGCTGAGCTGGCTCTGCAGCGACACCAGCTCGGTGCGGTCGCGCAGGGTGGTGACCGTGCCGATGCCGCGCCCGCCGGACGAGGCCTGGCCGCGGTTGAAGACGACGACGCGGGTGCCGACCAACGCCAGCGCGTCGCGTACGTCGGCCCCGTCGCCGGTCAGCAGCGCGACCACGTGCGGGTCGAGGCCGAGCTCGTCGACCCGACGCCCGACCGGGTCGGCGCCGCTGTCGAGGCCCAGGGTGGTGCGCGCGGCGTCGTTCATCGCGGTCACCCGGAGATCGGTGCCCACGCCGACCACGCCCTCGCGGATCGCGTGCAGCAGCGCCTCGCGGTGGTCGGCGAGGTTGGCCAGCTCGGTGGTGCCGAGCCCGCGCGTCGAGCGCCGTACGACGCGCGCGACGAACCACGTTCCGGCCAGCCCGAGCAGCGCGCCCAGGCCGAGGAAGAGCACCAGGTCGGGGGCGGCCGTGGTCACCTGGTCGGCGAGCGAGGGGTACTCCACCTCGGCCGCCACGATCGCCAGCAGGCTGCCGTCGGTCTCGGAGATGACCGGCGCGTGCGCCGCGACCGCGCGATGGCCGCCGGGACTGACGTCGCCGCTCCACCCGCGTCCCTGCAGCGCGTCACTGCTCCCGAGGTCGGCGCGACGGCCGACCCGGCTGGGGTCGGTGGCCGCCAGCACCACGCCGTCGAGCGAGACCACCATCACCGTCGAGGCGCCGGACAGGCTCACGCCCCAGTCGGCGTACGGCGCCAGGGCGCGCGGCGTGTCACCGGCCGGGTAGCGCCCGTCGCGGACGCCCTGCAGCCGGTCGCGGACCGAGGGCAGCGCGGCGACGTACTCGGCGACCGAGCGCATCTGCGCGCCCCGCTCGTCGGCGAAGTCGGCCGTCGACGTGCGCACGCTCAGCACGCCGACCGCCAGGAGCAGCACCGCGATGACGGCGACCTGGAGGAGCAGCACCTTCGCCGCGAGCGTCAGCTCACCCCGGCGGAACGGCGACCACAACGACCACAACCTCCTCTACGTCCGCAAGCGTGACGACCACCACAGCCCACCGACATGCTGGCACGGATCGCAGGTGACGGCGGTCACGACCCACACCGCACGGAGGTTCCCATGCATGCGCGCAGAGGCCGCGTCCTCGTCGCACTCCTCACCGTCCTGACGCTCGGCGTCCTCGTGAGCGGCTGCGGCGTGACCCGCGGCTCCGACGACCCCGACAACCGGCGGCTGCGGATGTTCATCCCCAACAGCCCCGGCGGCGGCTACGACCTCACCGGACGCGCCGCGGCGCGGGCGATGCAGGACAACGACCTGACCGGGCGATTCGAGATCCGCAACGTCCAGGGCGCGAGCGGCACGGTCGCGATGCAGCGGCTGCTCAACGAGAAGGGCTCCGACGACCTGATGATGATCATGGGTCTCGGCGTCGTCGGCGCGGTCTACACGAACAAGTCGCCGGCCACCCCGCTCGAGATGACGCCGATCGCCCGGCTGGTCGAGGAGCAGGAGGGTATCCTGGTGCCCGCCGACTCGCCGTTCAAGACGCTCGGCGACCTGGTCGCCGCGTGGAAGAAGGACCCGGGCGGCATCACCGTCGGCGGCGGCTCCGGCAACGGCGGCCCCGACCACCTCTTCCCGATGCAGCTCGCCGCCGCGATCGGCGTCGCGCCCAAGAAGGTCCGCTACATCTCCTACGACGGCGGCGGCCCCCTCACGACGGCGCTGCTCGGCGAGAAGATCGACATCGGCATGTCCGGCCTGGGCGAGTTCGAGGCGCAGATCGAGGAGGGCAAGCTCCGCGTCCTCGCGGTCTCCGGCGCGAAGCGGCTCGACGGCATCGACGCGCCGACCCTCACCGAGGCCGGCGTCGACCTGGTCTTCACCAACTGGCGCGGCGTCCTCGCGCCGCCCGACATCTCCGCCCAGCAGCGCGCCTACCTGACCGACCTGCTCACCAGGATGCACGCCACGAAGGAGTGGCAGCAGGCCCTCGTCGACAACGGCTGGAGCGACAACTTCGCGACCGGCAAGGAGTTCGAGGACTTCCTCGTCGAGCAGGACGCCCGCGTCGCCGACACCCTCAAGGAGCTGGGACTCGCATGACCACCCCACGACGTTCTTCACTTCCCACGGGCGATTCCGCTACGACGCCGCACCCCTCCACCACCACGCCTCCCGCCACCGTGATCGACAAGGCCCAGTACGGTCTCGCGGCCTTCCTCGTCCTGGCCGGCGGCTACGTCCTCTACGACGCCTCGACGCTCGACCGGGCGTTCGCCGACCAGCCGGTGCAGCCCTACGCGCTGCCCTTCCTCGTCGGCGGGGCCCTGGTCCTGCTCGGCGTCCTGCTCGCCATCGCCACCGCGCGCGGCGACCGGCCCGAGGCCGAGGAGGGCGAGGACATCGACCTCAGCCAGGGCACCGACCTGCGCACGATCGGCCTGCTGGTCGGCGTCCTGGTCGCCAACCTGCTGCTCATCGACTGGCTCGGCTGGGCGATCACCGGCGCGCTGCTGTTCGCCGGTACGACGTACGTGCTCGGCAGCCGGACGTGGGTCCGCAACCTCGCGATCGGCGCCGCCCTGTCGTTCGGCAGCTGGTACGGCTTCTACGTCGGGCTCGGCCTGCCCATCCCCGCCGGCATCCTGGACGGAGTGCTCTGATGGACCTGCTGCTCGACGGCTTCCAGACCGCCCTCACCCCCGAGAACCTGCTGTTCGCGCTGATCGGTGTGCTGCTCGGCACCGCGGTCGGCGTCCTCCCCGGCATCGGGCCCGCGATGGCCCTCGCCCTGCTCCTTCCCGTGACCTACAGCGTCGGCGTCGACAGCGCGATCATCATGTTCGCCGGCATCTACTACGGCGGCATGTACGGCGGGTCCACCACCTCGATCCTGCTCAACACACCGGGTGAGTCGTCATCGGTGATCACCGCGATCGAGGGCAACAAGATGGCGAAGTCGGGGCGCGCCGCGCAGGCGCTCGCCACGGCCGCGATCGGCTCCTTCGTCGCCGGCACCATCGGCACCGTCCTGCTCTGGGTGCTCGTACCCCGGGTCGCGGACGTCGTGGTGACGCTGGGCGCGCCGTCGTACTTCGCGGTGATGGTGCTCGCCTTCTTCGCGGTCACCATGGTGCTCGGTTCGTCGAAGCTGCGCGGCTTCATCTCGCTCTTCCTCGGCCTCGGCATCGCCCTCGTCGGCACCTGGACCGGCCAGCCGCGACTGACCTTCGGCAGCGCACAGCTCGCCGACGGCATCGACGTCGTGGTGGTCGCGGTCGGCATCTTCGCGATCGGCGAGGCGCTCTGGGTCGCCGCGCACCTGCGCCGCAAGCCGCTGGAGATCATCCCCGTCGGCCAGCCGTGGATGAGCCGCGAGGACTGGAAGCGCTCGTGGAAGCCGTGGCTGCGCGGGACGGCGTTCGGCTTCCCGTTCGGGGCCGTGCCGGCCGGCGGCGCCGAGGTGCCGACCTTCCTGTCGTACGCGACCGAGCAGAGGCTCGCCAAGCGCCCCGAGGAGTTCGGCAAGGGTGCGATCGAGGGCGTCGCCGGGCCGGAGGCCGCCAACAACGCCTCCGCCGCCGGCACCATGTTGCCGCTGCTGACGCTCGGCCTGCCGACCACCGCGACCGCGACGATCATGCTGCTCGCGCTGCAGAGCTACGGCATCCAGCCCGGCCCGCAGCTGCTCAGCAACGAGCCCCAGCTGGTCTGGGGCCTGCTCGCCAGCCTGGTCATCGCCAACGCGCTGCTGCTGGTGATCAACCTGCCGATGGCGCCGCTGTGGGCCCGGCTGCTGCAGATCCCCCGCCCGCAGCTGTACGCCGGCATCCTCTTCTTCGCCACGCTCGGCGCCTACACCGCCAACTTCGAGCCCTTCGACCTCGCGCTGCTGGTCCTGCTCGGCCTGCTCGGCCTGGCGATGCGCCGCTTCGGGCTGCCGGTGCTGCCGCTCATCGTCGGCGTCATCCTCGGCCCGGCGCTCGAGCTCCAGCTGACCACCGCGCTGCAGATCTCCGCGGGCGACGTCAGCACGCTGTGGAGCGAGCCGGCCGCCGTGGCCGTGTACGCCGTGATCGGGCTGATGCTCGTCGCGATGGCGGTCGGCGCGCTGCGCGGACGCCGCGGCGGCGCGGCGCCGACGACCCAGACCGAGAACGACGAGACCGAGGAGCTGGTGAACCGATGAGTTGCCCTGTGTCAACCTCCGCTGTTTCAGGCGGCGTTGAGCGAGTCC
>NZ_BAABAC010000004.1:79703-84750 GCF_039537225.1 Nocardioides ginsengisoli | reverse complement strand
CGACTCCCATCCCCGCGGCCCCGACAACGCCGAAGGCCCCGACCAGCAGGTCGGGGCCTTCGCAGGAGAGCAGGGTCAGCGCGACGCGGCGCGCTTGCCGCTCGACGAGCTCGAGCGGCTCGACTTGCCGCCCCGCTCGGGAGCGGTCTCCTCGTAGTAGTAGTAGTAATACGAGCCGATCGCGCGCTTGGCGACCATGTTGACCACGACGCCGTAGAGCCGGCCGCCGACCTGGGTGAGCCGGTTGACGGCCTCGCTGACCTGGTCGCGGGTGGTGGCCGCGTGGCGCACGACGAGGATGACGCCGTCGCACAGGGTGGCGAGCACCGAGGTGTCGGCGACGGGGAGCAGCGGCGGGGCGTCGATGATCACGATGTCGTACGACGCGCGCAGCCGCTCGATCAGGTCCTGCGTGATGCGGGACTGCAGGATCTCGGTCGGGTTCGGCGGCTTCGCGCCCGAGGCGAGGACGTGCAGGCCGCTCGGCTCGTGGACCTGGATCGCGTCGTGGATCTCGGTGCGGCCGATGAGGGCCGTGGTGAGGCCGACGGCGGGGTCGAGACCGAGAGTGCTGGCGACGCGGGGACGACGGAGGTCGGCGTCGATGATCAGCGTGTTGCGGCCGGTCTGGGCGAGCGCGACGGCGAGGTTGGTCGCCGTCATCGTCTTGCCCTCGCCGGGGACGGCACTGGTGATCACCAGGCAGCGCGGCTGGTTGTCGAGGTCGATGAACTGCAGGTTCGTGCGCAGCAGGCGGAACGCCTCGGTCCGCGCGGCGAAGCCGCCCAGGTCGGTCAGCAGCGGGGCGTTGCGCATGTCGGTGTCGAAGCCGACGCTCGCCAGCACTGGCGCCTCGGTGAACTCCGAGACGTGCTCCGCGGTGCGGATGGTGCGGTCGAGCAGCTCGCGGACCAGCGCCAGCGCGATGCCGAGCAGCAGGCCGATCAGGCCGGCGACGACCATGTACAGCGTCGTGCGCGGGCTCACCGCCTTCGGGCTGTAGCTCGCCTTGTCGGTGATCTGCGCGGTGATCTGCGGGGTCTCACCGGAGGTCGCGCCACCAGGGGTCTCCAGCTCGGCGATGTAGCTCGTGAACTGGTCGGTGAGCACGTTGTTGATCGTCTGCGCGCGCCGCGCCGACTTGTCGACCACGGTCAGCCTGATCAGCGAGGTCTGCTCGACGACCTCGGCGCTGATCTCGGCCGACAGCTGGGCCGACGTCATGTCGAGGTCCAGCGCGTCGATGACCCGCTTGGAGAGCTCGTCGCTGCTCGCCAGGTCGGCGTACGCCGTCGCGCGCGTCTGCGCGAAGTACAGCGCGGTGATCGCGTCGGTCGTGTCGCGGACGTCGACGCTGAGGAACACCGTCGAACGCGACTCGTACTTCGGCGTCAGGACCACGAAGGACAGCAGCGACGCGATCCCCACTCCGACGGCCATGAGGGCCACGACGCTGAGCCAGCGGCGTCGCAGTACGCCGAGAAATTGTTTGAAGTCCAAAGTGTCGACCTCGTCCTGACATGGTGGTCCGGGGATGGATCCGGACCGTGGGGGCACCGGCGCATGCAGTGTAGGCGGTCCTCCCCGCGTGCCAGTGCACTACGCCACATTCGGCGGCGTGCGCGTTGTTACACTCCCCGCCATGTCGACCGAGCGGCGTCGCAGGCGCCGTCGCCGGCCGCAGACCCCCTGGGAGCGCGTCCAGCATCGGATGCGCCGGATCGTCCAGGGACGACGGGGCTTCTGGCTCGTCGTCGCGGGCGTCGTCCTCGTCGCCGGGCTGTGGGTCGGGTGGACGCTCTGGTCGGCCAGTCGCGCGCTCAGCGACGCCGCCAGCCACGCCGAGGTGATGCGCGCGGCGCTGATCCGCGGCGACGCCGACGGCGCGCGCCTGGCGATGCGCGAGTACCAGGACTCCGTCGACACGGCCGAGAGCCGCACCGGCGGCCTCACCTGGTCCGCGCTCGAGCTGATGCCCGGCTTCGGCGACGACCTCGACGGCATCGCGGTGGTGTCGTCGGTGCTGGCCGACATCGGCCGCGACGGGCTGCCGCCGCTCGCCGACGCCGCCGAGGAGGTGTCCGGCGAGGCCTTCCGGCCGACGGGCCACGCCTTCCCGATCGACGGCATCACCGGCCTCGCCGCGCCCGCCGAGCGCAGCCAGGGCGCCTTCGACCGCGCCGAGGAGCGGCTGTCCAAGGTCGACTCGTCGTCCTTCGTCGGCCCGGTGCGGGCCAAGTTCGACGAGCTCCGCGACCTCGTCGGTACGACGCGCAGCACGCTCGGCTCCACCTACCGGGCGGCGCGGCTGCTGCCCGCCCTGCTGGGCAAGGACCGGCCCCGCAACATCCTGCTGGTGCTGCAGAACAACGCCGAGGCCCGCAGCAGCGGCGGCCTCCCCGGCGCGCTGACCCTGCTGCACACCGATCGCGGCCGGGTCCGCGTCGCCGAGCAGAGCGACGCCGGCGACCTGCACAGCACGCCCGAGCCGATCTTGCCGCTGACCGCCGACGAGCAGCGGGTGTTCGGCCCGATGCTCGGCCGGTACGCCGTCGACGCGACCCTCACGCCCGACTTCGCGCGCGCCGCCGACCTGATCCGCGCCCGCTGGGAGATGTTCCGCGGCAGCCGGATCGACGCCATCGTCTTCGTCGACCCGGTCGCCGTGAGCTACCTGATGAGCGGCACCGGCGGCGTCGCCGTACCGGGCTATCCGGGGATCACCGCGAGCACCGTCGTCGCCGCCGTCGAGAACCAGATCTACCGCGCCACCGGCGACCGGCGCGCCCAGAGTGCCTACCAGCAGGCGGTCGCGAAGGCGGTCTTCGACGCCCTCGCCAACGGCACCGGCGACTCGGTCGCCACCCTGACCGGGCTGGTCCGCGGCGTCGAGGAGGGCCGGGTGCGGCTGCATCTCTTCGACGACGCCGAGCAGCAGCAGATCGCCGGCACCCAGATCGCCGGTGAGTTCCCGTCCGGACCGACCCGCACGCCGCGGGTGGGGATCTACGTCAACGACGCGGGCCCGACGAAGATGCAGTACTACCTGAAGTACAGCGCGCACGCCGTCGCTCGCGACTGCTCCGGTGGCCGGCAGACCATCGCCGGCACGGTCGAGCTCCACTCCGACACCCCGGCCGACCCGCGCTCGCTGCCGCCGGCCATCACCGGCGCCGGCTACCCCCACGTCCGCGTGACGCCCGGCAACCAGCTGCTCGTCCTCTACATCACCACGCCCGTCGGGGGAGAGGTCGGCCGGTTCGAGCTCGACGGGCAGCTGATGGACGGCCCCGACGTGCTGCAGTTCGCCCACCGTGGCCTGGCCCGGGTCGCGATCAGCCTGGAGCCGCAGGAGCGGCACACCCTGCAGTTCGTGGTCCGCAGCGGCAAGGGCCAGGACGGCGACGCGCGGCTCGAGGTCAGCCCCGGCTCGAGCATCGGGTCGTCGAACGCGACGATCCCGTCGGCCTGCGCGGTCCGCTGATTTTGGTGCAGGATCCCGTTTCTTGACTCTCCCGACCCCGCCTGGCCACGGCGGCCGCCGCGCGCCGTCTTGCCATATGGACACGCGTCTCGACATTTGGGACGCCGAGTTCGTAGATCGGGCAAAGCCGCCTAGGCTCTTCCCCATGTCGACGACCCTGCTGCTGACCAAGCGGCGCGCGGTGGACAACTGCCGCGTCAGCTCGGCGCTGTGTCGACCCTGCTGACGGGTTCTTGATTCCGGCGCTCTGCCGTCTCCCGTCGCCTTCCGTGGCGCCGTCGCGCCCAGGCGCAGTCCTGTGCGTGCCCCGCTGCCGCAACAGCACCGTCGTATCCGCATCGCAATTTCATCACCGCGAAACACCAGTAAGGAATCTCATGAGCCGCGAGAACTCGCTCGTCTCCGCACAGTGGGTCGAGGACAACCTCGACAACCCGCAGGTCGTCATCGTCGAGGTCGACGAGGACACCACGGCCTACGACAAGGGCCACATCAAGAACGCGATCAAGCTCGACTGGACCACCGACCTGCAGGACCAGGTCCGTCGCGACTTCGTGAACAAGGCCCAGTTCGAGGCGCTGCTCTCCGAGCGCGGTGTCGCCAACGACCAGACCGTGGTCCTCTACGGCGGCAACAACAACTGGTTCGCGGCCTACGCCTACTGGTACTTCAAGCTCTACGGCCACCAGGACGTCAAGCTCATGGACGGCGGCCGCAAGAAGTGGGAGCTCGACAGCCGTGAGCTGACCGCCGAGCTGCCGACCCGCGCCGCGACCACCTACGTGGCCCAGGAGCAGGACCGCTCGATCCGCGCCTTCCGCGACGAGGTCGTCGCCGCCATCGGCGCCCAGAACCTGGTCGACGTCCGCAGCCCCGACGAGTACGCCGGCCGCCTCCTCGCCCCGGCCCACCTCCCGCAGGAGCAGTCGCAGCGCGCCGGCCACATCCCCACCTCGGTCAACGTTCCGTGGAGCAAGAACGCCAACGACGACGGCACCTTCAAGTCCGACGAGGACCTGCAGGCGCTGTACGCCGAGGTCGGCTTCGACGAGACCAAGGACACCATCGCCCTGTGCCGCATCGGTGAGCGCTCCTCGCTCACCTGGTTCGTGCTGCAGGAGATCCTCGGCAAGAAGAACGTCAAGAACTACGACGGCTCGTGGACCGAGTACGGCTCCCTCGTCGGCGTTCCGATCGCGCTCGGCGACGAGCCCGGGGAGGCCTGAGAACATGTGCGGTGCAACTGTCGGTGGTCTGTCCCTCGAGGGCATCAACACCACCAAGGAAGCGGTCATCCAGGGCCAGGTCGTGCGCGGCACGGGCGACGACGCGACCCCGGTCGCCGGCGCCTACGTCCGCCTGCTCGACAAGAGCGGTGAGTTCACCGCGGAGGTCCCCACCTCCGCGACCGGCCACTTCCGGTTCTTCGCCGGCGACGGCCAGTGGACGCTGCGGACCCTCGCCCCCAAGGCCGACCCGGTCGACCGCGTCGTGCAGGCGCAGACCGGCTCGGTCGCCGAGGTCCTCATCAACATCTGAGGCCACCAACGCCGAAGCGCCCCG
>NZ_BAABAC010000004.1:51281-79697 GCF_039537225.1 Nocardioides ginsengisoli | reverse complement strand
ACCACGGTGTCATGACGTGTCATGACACCGTGGTGGATACACGGACACCGAGTTACATGGGCGGGAGCGGTCTCAGCTCGCCGGGACCGAGGAGATGGTCGCGAAGTGCGGGCTCTCGCCGCCGGGCACGCCGCGCAGCCCGCGGCCGGGGGTGCGCAGGGTGATCCGCACGCGGTCGGAGCGGAACAGGTCGTGGGAGAACTCGAAGGGCGTGCCCGAGGTGTCGTACGTCGTCCGGGTGATCGAGACCAGCGGGTCGCCGACGGCGACCGCGAGCAGGGCCGCCTCCTCGTCGGTCGCGTGGACCACCTCGACGACCTCCTCGGCGTCGGCGATGGTGACGCCGTAGTCGTGCTCGATCAGCTCGTAGATCGAGCCGCCCAGCGGCTGCTCGAGCAGGCCGGGGAAGCGGTCGGCGGGCAGCCGGGCGTGGTCGAGCGAGAACGGCGTCCCGTCGGCCAGGCGCAGCCGTCGTACGTCGACGACCAGGTCGCCCTCGGCGAGCTGGAGCGCGCGCCGGGTGGCGGCGTCGGCCACGCCCATCCGGGTCGCGACGACGCGCGTGCCGGCGGAGTAGCCCTGGCGCGCGAGGTAGGCGGGCACGCCGACCACCTTGGTCAGGTCGTGCTCGACCTTGGCGTGGTTGATGAAGGTGCCGCCGCCGCGACCGGCGACCCGGCGGACGAGTCCGGCCTCCTCGAGCGCGGCGAGGACCTGGCGCAGCGTGGCCCGGCTGACGCCGTAGTGCTCGGAGAGCTCGCGCTCGCTGCCCAGCCGCGCGCCGGGCGGCAGCGTGCCGGCGCCGATGTCGGTCAGCATCCGGCGTCGGAGGTTCTCCGCGACTGCGTGCTCGTTGGCCATCGCGCTGCTCCTTCTCTGTCCGGTCCTTCATCGGTCGGCCCGATCCGCCGATTGGTCTGACCAGACGTCTGCCAACCTACCTCAGCGCGCCCGGCGCCGAGCTCAGATCTCCTCGAGCGCCTGCAGCGACTCGGGCAGCACCTGTCCGCCGTCGACGACGAGCGACTGCCCGGTGATGTACGACGCCTCCTCGGTCGCGAAGAAGAGCGCGGCGTTGCCGATGTCGGCCACTCCGCCGAGCCGCTTCTGCGGGACGCTCGCGGCCATCGCGGTGAGGTAGTCCTCGCCGAGCCCGTCGAGGCCCTCGGTGGCGATATTGCCCGGCAGCACCGCGTTGATCGTGATGCCGCGCGGCGCCAGCTCGAGCGCCGCCGTCCGCACGAACCCGAGCTGGGCGGCCTTGCTGGCGCCGTAGTGCGACCAGCCCGGGTAGCCGGTGTGCGGACCGGTGATCGAGGAGGTCACCACGATCCGGCCGCGCCCGCTCGCGGTCAGCGCGTCCAGGCAGGCCTGGACCGCGAACACGGTGCCGTTGAGGTTGGTCGCCATCACCGTGTCGAGGTCGGCCGGGGTCATCGCGTCGAGGCGCGCGGCCGGGAAGATGCCGGCGTTGGCGCACAGGACGTCGATCCCGCCGTGCCGCTCGACGGCGGTGGCGGCCATCCGGTCGCAGTCCTCGCGCGAGCTCACGTCGGCGATGAGGAACGTCGTGTCGCCGCCGATCTCGGCGCAGGCCTTGGCCAGCGACTCCTCGTCGCGCCCGGTGACGAGCACCCGGGCACCGGCCCGGGCGAAGACCGTGGCGATGCCGCGGCCGATGCCCTTGCTGCCTCCGGTGACGACGACGGAGCGTCCGGCGAGTGAGGTGAACATGGGGGTCTCCGATCCAGGGGGGTAGCGGTCAGCTCAGGGAGGCGCCGTCCGACGCGACATAGCGGCGCGCCAGCTCGACCGAGTCGGCGGTGTAGCCGGGCCCGAGATCCTGGCACTCCCGCGAGTGCGCGTGCGAGCCCATCCAGGCGACGAGCAGGAGCCGGCGCAGCATCACGAACGTCGGCAGCATCGCCTCGTGCTCGGCGGACAGCGCGGTCACCGAGCGGTAGCCGCGCAGCCAGGCGGCCTGCCAGTCGGGCAGCCGCGGGTCGTGCTCGATGAAGGACACGGCCGTGCCGAAGTCGTACATGAACCACGACAGGCCGCAGTCGTCGAAGTCGATCACGGTGACCTGGTCGCCCTCGACGAGCAGGTTGGCCAGGCGCAGGTCGGCGTGCACGAGGCCGAACCGGTCGGCCGCCGTGCCGTACGACGCCAGCCGCTCCCGCACGACCTCCACGGCCGCGCCGAGCGCGGCCTCCTCGACCGGCCCGACGCCGATGCCGTCCTGCCAGCGCCCCCAGCGGGGCGTGTCGCCGAGCGAGTGCTCCCAGTCCCAGCTGAACCGGTGGAAGCCGGCGGGTGGCGTCCAGGAGCGGGCGTGCTCGTGCATCCGCGCGGTGATCGCGCCGAGCGTCTCGAAGTCCGAGGTGCCCAGGGCGACGTCGTCCGGCTCGATCCCGGGCACGACGTGGAAGAGGACGGCGTGCCGCTCGGCGCCGTCGACGACGACCGTGGTGACCCGCTCGCCGTCGCTGTTGGGCACCGCCTCCGACGTCGCGACGCCGGACTCCTCGCGCAGGGCGGTGAGCCAGGTCAGCTCGCTCTCGATGTCGGAGCGCGAGTGGTAGCCCACCCGGTGCACGCGCAGGATCGCGCTCCGGTCGCCGTCCTCGACGAGGAAGGTGGCGTTCTCGGACAGGTTGATCATCCGCAGCGTGTGCCCCGGGCCGAAGCCGTAGCGGGGCAGCGCCTGCTCGGCGACGAGCGTGTCGACGGTCGCCGTGGTCATCCGTGCTCCCGCCCCTCGATCGACTCCAGCACCTTGGTGATCCGGTCCCGCGCCACCTCGACGTCCTCGGTGGTGCCGCTCAGGTAGAGCCGGCCCGCCGCGCCGATGAACTGCACGTCGACCATGGTGATGCCGGGCGCGGCGCGCTCGGCCTCGTTGGCCGCGACGGCGGCGAACAGCGCGGGAGCCATCTCGTAGACGAGGAGGGACTGTCCCGGCATGATCATCGACCCCGAACGGTTGCGGTTGAGGATCACCGCGTGCTGATCGGTGATGCTCTCGATGATGTCGTGGTAGAGCACACGCGGCCGCAGCTGGTCGCTGGCCGAGCTGCCGGTGCCGTCGAGGACGGCCTGGCCGGCGGCGACGACGTCCTCCAGCGACGAGGCGTGCAGCTCGAGGACGCCGAACTGCCGCTCCACGAAGAGGATGCCGGGCTCGACCGACGGCGCCGCCCGCAGCGCCAGGTCGATCACGCGCTCGATCGCGAGCGCCGGGGCGACCTCGATGATGAGCGCGTGGTCGCCGGCGTACGGCGGGTAGCCCCGGGCGCGCGTGGGCGTGCCCAGGTAGGCGGCGAACTGCTGCTGCAGGTCCTCGACCATCAGATAGACCCGCAGCTCCGTGCGGGCGTCGGTGGCGGCCATCGGACCTCCTCTTCTCGTGGCGTGACTGGTGAGCGGGGTGGGGGAGTGCGGCTACTTCGCGCTGACGTCGAAGTGGTTGCCGAGCTCGGCGTGCGGCCGCGGGATGACGTGGACGCTGACGAGCTCGCCGACCTGCGACGCGGTCTCCGCGCCGGCCTCGGTCGCGGCCTTGACCGCGCCGACCTCGCCCGCGATGACGACGGCGACGAGCCCGTCGCCGACCTCCTGGCGGTCGGTGATGGTGACATTGGCGGCCTTGACCATGGCGTCCGCGGCGGCGAGCGCGGCGACGAAGCCCTTGGTCTCGATCATGCCGATGGCGGTGCTGGACATGTGGTGCTCCTTGGCTGGTGCGATGGGTTGTGCGGTGGTGGTGCGTGCGTTGGCGGGGCCGGTGGCGCCCGACATCTGGGGTCAGCCCGTGGGCTGGGAGTCGATCGAGCCGATGACGAGCGCGTCGACGGGCGGCGGGGTGCCGGGGAACCAGGCGGCGGCGACCGAGCCCTGGGCGACCAGGACGGTCTCCCCGACGCCGCTGCCCAGGACGTCGAAGGCGACCAGGCGGCTGCCGCCGCCCCCTGAGCTGTCCTCGACCTCGACCTCGAGGAAGGCGCCGTTGGGCAGGCCGTCGATCCTCTTGGTGGACCAGACGTTTCCGGTCACGACTGCTCTCAGCATCAGCGCTCCTTCTCGATGGGAACCCCCAGCGCGCGAGCCCGCTCGCGCGCCAGGGGAGTCAGTACGGCCCGGCGGCCGAGGATCAGCCGGCGGCCCGCCTCGGCGGCGTCCTTGACCTGCCGCTCGGTGACCGCGCCGGTGTCGATCCGCTGGGCGGGCCGGTCCTGCGGCGTCGCCGCCGTCGTCCCGCCCTCCAGGCGGAACCGCAGCCGGCCGGCCTTGAGGTCCTGCCGGTTCTTGGGGTTCTCGAACAGCGCGAGCAGGTGCCGCGCGAACCGGTCGAGGTCGGCGTCGTCGGCGATCCGGACCGCCTCCAGCCGCTCCCGCAGCTGCGGCGGCGTCACGTGCTCGGCGCCTGCGACGCCGGCGGGAGGGGCCGGCGCCGCGGCGACCGGGGGCGGTGCGACCGGGGACGCGGCGACCGGCGGCGCGGACGCGGTCGACCCGACGAGGTCGGCGACGACCTCGCGGACGATCTCGCGCACCTGGTCTGCGATCACCGCGCGCAGGTCGAGGGAGGCGGTCACGTCAGTCCTCGGAGCGCTTCCTCGGCGGCCTCGGCGGCCTGCCGCACGTCGGACTCCTTGCCGGCCAGGTAGACCCGGCCGGTGGCGCCGATCATCCGGTAGTCGACGACCTTGATGTCGGCGGCCTTCTCGGCCTCGTTCGTCGCCACGATCGCGTACGACGCCGGCTGCACCTCGAGCACGTACATCGACTCGCCCGGCAGCACCATCGACCCGATCTTGTTGCGGTTGATGAGGAAGGCGTGCTGGTGGTCGATCGAGCTGATGATCTTGCTCGCCAGGATCGTCGGACGCACTGCGCTGCCGGCGTCGGCGTCGAGCGCGTCGAGCACGCCCTCGGCCGCGGCCTTCACCGCACCGGTCTCGCCGTGGAACTCGAGATAGCCGAACTGCCGCTCGACCACGAGGATGCCGGCTGCCACCTCGGCGTACTTGAGGGCGACGTCGGTGATCGCCTCGATGTCGAGACCGGGCGCCACCTCGATGATCTGGGCGGCCATGTGGGCCCGCGGGAGGGTGCCCTTGATCCACGTGCCGAGGTAGCACATGGTCTGCGGCTGCAGCCGGTCGAGGAAGATGAAGGAACGCAGTTCAGCCATGGGTCAGCCCTTGATGAGGTGGGAGAGTTCTTCGACGACGAGGCGCCGTATCTGCTCGCGGAAGGCCGCGTCGTCGCCCGCTCCGGCGCCGTTGGCGCGGGCGCCGATCCGGTCGACGAGCGCGTCGACCCGGGCGGGTGCGGGCACGGGGGCGCGGTCGTCGTTCGACGCCAGCGGGTACGCCGGGACCGGCGCGCGGTGCTCGGGCCAGGGGCTCAGCCCGGCGTAGGCCGGCATCGCCTCGGCGGGATCGCTGCTGTAGGCGATCCGGGTCCAGTTCACGAGGTGCTTCGGCTGGAGGTTCTCGCCGAGGGCGCTGCGGCCGACGAAGCCGGTGCCGATGGTCATGGTGGGCGCCAGGTGGGTGTCGAGGCCGGAGCTGCCCGTGCTGTTGCCGACGTTGACCGAGACGCGCAGCACCGGGACCTCGGCGGCGTACCGGAGGACGGTCGCGGGGTCGGCCGAGTGGATGGCCGCACTGTGTCCGGCGCCGGCGATCCGCACGACCGCCCGGGCCGTGGCGATGCCGGTCGCGGCGTCGGGGACCCGGATCATGCCGAGCACCGGCGACAGCTTCTCGTGCGTCAGCGGCTCCTCCGGCACGGCCGTGGCGAAGGGCGCGACGAGCACCTTCGTCCGCGGACCGACGCGGATGCCGGCCTGCTGGGCGATCCACGACGCGTCCTTGCCGACGACGTCGACGTTGAGCCGACCGATCGGGAACATGAAGTCGCGCAGCCGCTGGGCGTCGTCCGCCGAGAGCACGGCCGCGCCGGCCCGCTCCATCTCCCGGACCAGCCGGTCGGCGATGGAGTCCTCGACGATGAGCACCGACTCGTTGGTGCAGAGCACCGAGTTGTCGAACGCCTTGCTCTCGACCAGGCGCTGCGCCGCCGCCCGCGGGTCGGCGGTCGCGTCGACGAGCACGGGGACGTTGCCGGGACCGACGCCGATCGCCGGGTTGCCGGAGCTGTAGGCCGAGCGCACCACGCCGGTGCCGCCGGTCGCGAGGATGACGTTCGTCCGCGCGTCGCCCATCAGCGCCTCGACGAGCGGGATCGTCGGCTCGGCGACGCACTGGACGATGCCGTCCGGGGCGCCGGCCTCGACCGCGGCCGCGGCGAGCAGCCGGGCCGCGTCGTGGCAGCACTCCTTGGCCATCGGGTGCGGGCTGACGACCACGGCGTTGCGGGTCATCAGGCTCAGGATCACCTTGAAGAAGACGGTCGCGACGGGGTTCGTCGACGGCGTCAGGGCCAGCACGACGCCGGCAGGCCGGGGCACCTCGACGATCTTGTCGTCGATCCGGACGCGCGGCGTCACGAAGTCCTGGCCGGCGTAGGTGTCGAGCAGGCCGCGCGAGCAGGCCTGGTTCTTGCGCACCTTGTGCTCGACGACGCCGAAGCCGGTCTCGCGCACGGCCCACTCGGCGTACTTCTCGGCGTGGGCGTGGGCGACGTCGGCGACCGCGCGGACGATCCGCTCGACGTCGCTCTGTGAGTACGACGCGAACGCGCGCGCGGCCCACCGGGCTCGCTCGAGCATGTGTCCGGCCTGCGCCGGTGCGGTGACGGGACGGTTCGGCTGGTCAGCCATCAGCTTGCCCTCCGGCGCGACAGAGCGGGGTCGGCGGCCGCGCGACCGATCGCCAGCGCGGTGCGGTCGAGGAGCTCCTCGACGAGGTCCGGGGTCATCAGGATCCCCGGCTTGTACTGCAGGACGCGGGGGTCGAGCGTGGAGAAGATCGCCCAGACGCCGAGCTCGTAGAGCTGCCGCATGACGTACTTCGCGCCCTCGGGGTGGGCGAACTCGAGGCCGAGCACGACGCCGTTCTGGCGGATCCCGACGAACCAGTCGGGGTACTGGGCCTGGACCTGCCGGAGACCCGAGCCGACCAGGTCGGCGATGTAGTGCACCATCGAGCGCACCTCGGGACGGCGGCTGATCTCGAGCGTCTTCAAGGCCGCGACGCAGCCGAGCTCGGCGCCGCCGAAGGTGGAGATGTGGCCGAAGCCGTCCTCCCGCAGCCAGGCGCCCGCCCGCTCGCTGAGCAGGACGGCTGCGATCGGGTAGATGCCGCCGGACAGGCCCTTGCCGCTGACCAGGATGTCCGGCTGGATGCCGTGCTTGGTGATGCCCCAGAGCTCGCCGGTGCGCATCAGGCCGGTCTGCACCTCGTCGGCGATGTAGAGCGCGTCGTACTTCTCGCAGAGCGCCTTGACCGCCTCGAGGTAGCCGGGGTTCGGCAGCGGGAAGCCGTAGGTGGCGGGGATCGTCTCCATGATCACGGCTGCGACGTCGCGGCCCTTGAGCGCCTGCTCCATCGCGTCGAGATCGTTGAACGGCACCTGCGGGAACTCCTCGGGCCGGTCGGCGAGGAAGAGCTTGGAGAAGCGGTCGTCGCCGGTGGCGACGGCGAGGCCGGTGTGTCCGTGGTAGGCCTTCACGATCGAGACGATCTTGCGCTTCTGCATGGCGTGGCGCGCGCTCTTCAGCGCGATGTCGATGGCCTCGCCGCCGCCGGACGCGTAGGCGACCTTGGTCAGCCCCGCCGGCGCGGACTCGACGAGCGCCTCGGCGAGCGCGGTGCGGCCGAGCGAGGGGAAGTGGTGGTTGCCGACGTCGAAGCGGTCCATCGCCCGCTTCACCGCGCCGACCACCTCGGGGTTGCGGTGGCCCAGGTTGTAGGTGCCGCCGTTGAGGTGGACGTCGATCAGCCGGCGGCCGTCCATGTCCCAGAGCAGGTAGCCCTCGCGGCGGTCGATCACCAGGTCGATCCCGCTGTCGGACCAGAACCTCGTCTTGTCCGGGTTCCAGTAGTGCGCCGACTTCTCGAGCATCTCTGCCTTCGAGTCGAAGCTGAACGCGTCGTAGTCGTGCATCGCCATCCCTTGGTGTCGGTGGCCACGTCCGTGGTCACCGGAAGCCGTGTGCTGAGGATCCTGTTTGGTCAGACCGAAAAAGTCAATGGTCTGGCATTGAGAAATATTGTCTGACCCAAAACCTTGATTTGGTCTGTTCGGTAGTGCCACCATGCCGAGGCTGGTGTGAGCCAGGACACAACCGGACGTGCCGTCCGGCACGGGAGAGAGGTTCCGCATGTCTGCAGAGGAGACGCGCATCGCGTCCGAGGCCGAGACGGGCGTCCAGCGGCTCAAGCCGAACGCCGTCGGCCTGCTCGGGGTCATGTTCATGGCCGTGGCCACGGCCGCGCCGATCACCGCGATGGTCGGCAACGTCCCGATCGCGATCGGCTTCGGCAGCGGCGCCAACGCGCCCGCCGGCTATCTCGTCGCCACGATCGTGCTCGGGCTCTTCGCGCTCGGCTACTCGGCGATGGCCAAGCACATCACGTCGACCGGCGCCTTCTACGGCTTCATCTCGCACGGCCTCGGCCGCGTCGTCGGCATGGGCGCCGGCGCGCTGACCACGCTCGCGTACGTCGTCTTCGAGGCCGCGCTCGTCGGCATCTTCGCGTTCTTCGCATCGAGCTTCTTCGCCACGCACACGGCGCTCGACATCTCGTGGATCTGGTACGCCCTCGCGATGCTCGCCGTCAACGCGGTGCTGACCTACTTCGACATCAACCTGACCGCCGTCGTCCTCGGCGTCTTCCTGGTCACCGAGATCGTCATGCTCGGCGCGATGACCGTCTCGATCCTGGCGTCCGGCGGCGGCCCGCAGGGCTGGTCGCTCGGCTCGCTCAACCCGCTCAACGCCTTCCACGGTCTCAGCGGCACGGTCACCCACCCGGACACCGGCGCCACGCTGGCCGTCGCCGGCACCGCGGGCATCGGCCTGTTCTTCGCGTTCTGGTCGTGGGTCGGCTTCGAGTCGACCGCGATGTACGGCGAGGAGTCGCGCAACCCGAAGAAGATCATCCCGCTCGCGACCATGCTCTCCGTGCTCGGCATCGGCGGCTTCTACGTGATCGTGTCGTGGTCGGCCATCGTCGGCACCGGCCCCGACAACGCGGTCGCGCTCGCCCAGGACGGCTCCACGGCCGGCCAGATCTTCTTCGGCCCGGTCGAGCAGCACCTGGGCCACTGGGCCGTCGTGCTCTTCGAGTTCCTGCTGATGAGCGGCTCGTACGCGTGCGGCATGGCCTTCCACAACTGCGCGTCGCGCTACATCTACGCGATCGGCCGCGAGGACCTGATCCCCGGCTTCGGCCGGACGCTCGGGGCCGCGCACCCGCGCCACGGCTCGCCGTACCTCGCCGGGTTCGCGCAGACCACCGTCGCCACGCTGATCGTGCTGGCCTTCTACGTCACCGACCGCGACCCGTACGCCCAGCTCTACGCGCTGATGGCGATCCTCGGCACCACCGCGATCCTGATCGTGCAGGCGCTGGCGGCCTTCTCGTGCATCGCCTACTTCCACGTCCAGGGCAAGCACCCCGAGACCGCACACTGGTTCCGCACCTTCACGGCCCCCCTGGTCGGCGGTGTCGGCATGATCTACGTGATCTGGCTGCTCGTCCAGAACGCCGGATTCGCCGCGGGCGCCGCGGCCAGCGACGTCGTCTTCAAGCTGTCGCCGTGGATCGTCGCGGTGGTCGGCCTCGCGGGCCTGGGCTTCGCGCTGTGGGCCAAGCGCTTCGCGCCGGAGCGCTACGACACGATCGGCCGTATCGTCCTCGAGGACACCCAGGAACGTGCGGACGACTGAGGCCGGCGCAACGTCATTCGTTCTGTGGGTCAGAGCCCACGGAACGAATGACGTCAGCTCCGTCGACCCCGTGCCGGGGGAGGGGCGCAGGGCGTACGCTTCAGGGATCGCCAGCTGGGGGTCCCGATGAGCCGTCCGTCGCCGCTCGAACTGGTGGCCGACGTGGCCGCCATCTGCGTCGAGCCCACGCCCGCCGCCGACCGGGCCTCCGCCGTCCTGCAGCGGATCGGCGAGGCGATCCCGCTCGAGGCCGCCGCGCTGTCGACCTTCGACCCGGTCGAGGGGCGGCACTTCACGGTCGCCGAGATCGGCTACAGCGACCCGGTGCTCAGCTACCTCAACGACGGCTTCGTCAACGAGGATCCGGCCTTCCTCACCATGCGCTTCCGCAACCCACGGCCGCTGCGCTGGTGCGACATCCCCAACTACCGGCAGATGTTCAGCGCGCACGAGGTGTTCATCCCCGGCGGCTTCGCCGAGGGCTCCACGACCTGTCTCTTCACCCGCGACGGGCGCTACACCGGGGCGCTGCACCTGAGCTCCGACTCTCCGTTGCCGATCAGCGACTCCGCGATCGAGACGCTCATCGCCCTGCAGCGGGTGATCGCGCCGGTGATGGACGCGATGCGGCCGCCGGAGGGGCACACCTGGACCGACCTCCTCGAGGAAGCCGACGAGGCCGCGCTGCTGACCTCCGACCGACGGCTGGTGACATTGCCCGGGCTGCGCCGCGACAGGTGGCTGGCCGACGACTCGCCGCTGGCCGCCGAGCTGGTGGCACGCGCCGACGGCGCGACCCACCGCTTCGCGTGGGTCTCGCCGACCGGTCGCTGCCATGAGGTACGGCGCACCCGCCTCGCCGCGGGGGTCCTGGTCACGCTGCGCGAGGCGGCTGCGCCGTACCGGCTGTCGCCGCGGGAGGTGCAGGTGCTCACCCTCGTCGCGGCCGGCCTCGGCAATCCCGACATCGGGCTGGCCTTGTCGCTCAGCCCGCGGACGGTGGCGACCCACGTCGAGCACATCCTCGCCAAGCTCGGCTGTGCGACGAGGGTCGCCGCGGCGAGCAAGGCAGTGGCGGAGGAGATCGTCCCGGTGTCCGGGCCGCCCGCCACCCCCACCCTGCTCGTGCGCACCTGAGGCTCCTTCGGTCTCGCGGCGGTCTCAGGCGCCCAGCTCGACCGGCGTGCCGATCGTCCAGCCGCCGTCGACCAGCAGGTTGTCGCCGACGACGTGGTCGGCGAGCGGGCTGGCGAGGAAGAGGACGGCGTTGGCCACGTCCTGCGGGCTCGCCCACCGTCCCCGCGGCGTCTGCGCCGCGAGCGCGTCGTGGGTCGCCTGGTCGTAGAGCGCCGTCATGTGGGTCGTCACGAAGCCCGGCGCGACCGCGTTGACGTTGATGCCGCGACCGGCGTAGTCGAGCGCGACCTGGCGGGTGAAGTTGACGATGGCGCCCTTGGTCGCGCAGTACGCCGCGAAGCCCGGGTTGCCGCGGAAGCCGCTGATCGAGCTGATGTTGACGATCTTGCCGGGGCGCTCGCGGGCGAGCAGGCCGCGCACCATCTCGCGGGTGCAGTGGAAGGTGCCGTCGACGTTGACGAGGAACTGGGTCCGCCAGGTCTCGTCCTCCGTCTCGTGCACGCTGCCCTCGCGCAGCACGCCCGCGTTGTTGACCAGGATGTCCAGGCCGCCGAGCCGCTCGTCGAGCTCGGCGAAGACCGATGCCACGTGCGCGCTGGCCGTGACGTCGAGCTTCACGAACTCCGCCGAGCCGCCCGCGGCGGTCACGACGGCGGTGGTGGTCTCGCCGCCCTCGCGCGCCTCCTCGGTCAGGTCGGCGACGACGACGTGCGCGCCGACCTGGGCGAGCGTGGTGGCGATGGCCCGGCCGATGCCGGAGGAGCCGCCGGTGACGACGGCCTTCTTGCCGCTGAGGTCGATCATTTTCGGGTCCTTCCTTGGGGTCAGTTGGCGCCGCACCAGTCGAGGGCGAGCGAGGCGTAGGTCCGGGCGGCGAGATGCACCTCGTCGATGAGGCAGTACTCGTCGTCCGCGTGCGCGACCCGCAGGTCGCCGGGGCCGTAGCTGATCGCCGGGATGCCGGCCGCGGTGAGGAAGGAGCAGTCCTCGACCGCGCAGAAGCCGGCGACCGGTGGCGGCCCCTGGTACGCCGTCTGGCCCGACACCCGCTCGTGCGCGGCCGCGACGGCGCCGGTGATCGCGAGCCCGGCCTCGCCGGGGTCGTTGGCCGGCCAGTTGAGCTTCCACTCGACGACCGGCGGGTGCTCGCGCAGCCAGCCGTCGGTCTGCGCGATCGCGTGGATCTGCGCCTCGACCTCGGCCTTGACCGTCGCCGGGTCGTCCTGCGGCGGGTACCAGATGCAGTACTCGATGGTCATGTACTCCGACAGGATGAACGGCACGAGCACGCCGTGCGGGCCGCCCTGGACGACGCCCGGGTGGATGGTGAAGTGGCCCGGCGCGAAGAGCGGGTGGGTCTTCGTGAACGCCCACTCCTCCTCCAGTCGCTGCATCGCCTGGAAGACCAGGATCCCCTTGTCGATGGCGTTGACGCCGACGGCGCTGCCGCCGCCACCGGCGCGGATCGTCTGCCCGCGCATCGAGGAGTGCGTCGCCTTGCCCTGCACCGTCACCGAGAACCAGAGCAGGCCGGGCGTCACCGGGATGACGCCGAGGTTGGTCGGGCCGCTCGGCTCGGCCACGACCGCGGCGTCCGCGCGATAGCCGTGCTCGACGGTCGAGGTGACGCCGCACTCGTGGTCCATCACCTCCTCGCCGACGACGGCCTCGACGATCAGGTCGCCCTGGAGCGAGACCCCCGCCCGCTGCAGCGCCTTGACCGCGAACGCCTGGGCGACCAGGCCCGCCTTCATGTCGCTGGCGCCGCGCCCCCAGACCCGGTCGCCGTCGACCTTGCCGGAGAACGGGTCGCCCGAGTCCCAGCGGTCCGGGTTGCCCGGCGGGACGACGTCGACGTGGCCGTTGAAGATGAGCGAGCGGCCGCCGCCGGTGCCCTTGATCGTGCCGACTGCGTTGTCGCGACCCTTCTCGACGGCCCAGTACTCCACGTCCGCGCCGGCGTCCTCGTAGATCTCGCCGACGAGGCGGGAGACGCGGCCCTCGAGGCCGACCACCTCGTCGTACACCTGGCCGGGGTACTTGGGGTTGACGCTCGGGATCGAGATGACCTCCGAGAGCGTGGAGACGAGGTCGTCCTTGAGGGCGTCCACCGCCGCCAGCACGCGGTCGTGGGTCTCCTGCGATGTCATGGTTCAGCTCCGTTCGATGGGGGATTCAGGCGGTGGGGGCGAGCGACGGCTCGGTCCGGGACCTGCCGGCCTCGAAGAGCTCGTCGACGCGACGGCGCTCGTCGTCCGACTGCGGGATCGCGTAGGCCAGGACGACGTACACGACCAGGTTGATGCCGAGCGCCAGGACGCCGCTGGTGAGGCTGCCGAGGCCGGGCATGTCGTCGGGGAACTCCCAGGTCAGGACGGCGGCGACGAGGAAGCCGGTGCACATCGAGGCGAGCGCCGCGATCTTGGTGCCCCGCTTCCAGAACATGCCGAGGAACATCGGCACCGACAGCTGCACGATGCCCTGGTAGGACATCTGCGCCAGCAGCTGGAGCCGCGGATAGTCGAAGGCGATGTAGGCGACGACCGCCGACGACAGCATGTAGACGACCATCGAGCCCTTGGCGACGACCTTCAGCTGGAAGTCGGTGCGCGGGGAGATGACGTGGACGATGTCGTTGGCGATCTGCGCGCCGCAGACCTGCACGCAGCCGTCGATCCAGCCCATGCTCGCCGCGAGGACGATCACCAGCGCCATGCCGAGCAGCCACTGGCCGCCGCGGTCGTAGAGCAGGGTGAACCAGCCGTCCTGCGGGGCGGCGACGACGTCGGTCATCGAGGCGGCGGCGAGCGCGACCAGGGTGAGCATCAGGTAGAAGCCGCCCGCGACGAGCATCGTCTGCAGGGTGCCCTTCTTGACGCTGCGGACGCCCTTGGCGGTGTAGATGCGCTGATAGCTGGTCGGCCAGCACAGCGAGCCGATGACGCCGGTGACGATGAGGGAGAAGAGGTACCAGGGGCCGTAGGTGCCGCCGTCGCCGGGCACGTGGAGCAGCGCGTCGGGCAGGTGCGCGATGGAGCCGAAGCCGGCCGAGTCGGCGGGCCCGAACAAGATGCCGAGGCAGACCAGCGCGGCCAGGCCGTAGGCCACGATGCCCTGCACCAGGTCGGTGATGACCAGGCCGCGCATGCCCATCTGGACGGTCCAGATCTGGCGGACCGCGATCACGCCGACACCGACGATCAGGCAGGTCGTCACCGACCACTGGCCGAAGCTGGCGAAGCGGAAGATGAGTCCCATCGCCTGCATGCCGAGCACGATCCACGGGAACAGGCACACGACGCCGATGGCGCTCGCGATCACGCGGACCGCCTGGGACTGGAAGCGCAGGCCGAGCATGTCGGGCTGGGTCTTGAGGTCGTACCGCTTGCCCCACAGCCAGGCCCGCTCCGCCATCAGGTACATCGCGGTGACGCCGAGCAGCGAGTAGGCGAGGGCGTAGAAGCCGAGCACGCCGGCGCCGACGCTGAGCCCGAAGAAGGCGGTGTACGTCGCGCCGGGCCACCAGGAGTTGGTGTAGGACATCGCGATGTACCAGCTGCTGAAGGAGCGGCCGCCGACCGCGTAGTCGGAGAACGACTTGGCGCTGCGGTTGGTCGCGTAGAGCACGAACACGATGAGCGCGAAGAACGCCGTCAGCATCCCGAGGGTGACGGCCATGGATCCGGTCATGCTGGCCATCAGGCGGCCACCTCCTCGGGCTCCTCGCCCACCTCTCCGCGGATGTTCTCGAAGATCCAGAGCAGCCACACCGCGCCGACGGCGAGGAGGGCGTCGAGGATCCAGTAGGCGACGCTGAACGGCACGCCGAGGATCGTCGTGCTGTTGCCGCTGCCGGCCAGGTAGAGCGGCGGGAACACCGCGAGCAGGATGCTGCTGCCGAACAGCAGCCAGAAGATCGTCATCTTGGTCCGTGACGACATCGCTCGGATGGCGCTTGTCATGGGGTCCTCCAGGGTTCGGTCTGACCGAGATGCCCCGAAACTATGTGCGCTGGATCACGCCCGGTATCGGGTCAGGTGCCCGACCTCCGGCCCCCGCCGTCGCTGGGCATCCGTCAGTTGACGGATGCCCCCGCCTGGGAAACCCGTCCACGCCTCGGACACCGTGGTCGGACCGAACCCGCGCACCGTGCAATGGAGAACCGAGAGGGTGTGCCCGGAATGGGGACGCCGCCACCGTCGTTGGAGGAGTCGTGACCGGACTCGTACTGCTCGTGCTGGCCGTCCTCGCGGCGGCCGGCTTCGGCCTGTACCGCCGCCGGGTCGACGGCCGCTTCACCGACGTCGCTCACCCGGCCGACGTCGCTCACGCCACCCACGCCGCCGAGGTCCCCGCCACCGCGTGGACCACCGTCGCCGACGCCGTCCCCGACGTGGCGCTGGGCGAGCGGGCCACGCTGGTGCAGTTCTCCAGCGCCTTCTGCGCCCCCTGCCGTACGACGCGCGTGGTGCTCGCCGACGTCGCCGGCAAGGTCGACGGCGTGGCGCACGTCGAGATCGACGCCGAGCAGCATCTCGAGCTGGTGCGCGCGCTCGACGTACGGCGCACGCCGACGACGCTGATCCTCGACGGTGCCGGTCACGAGCTGACCCGCGCCGCCGGGGCGCCGCGCCGCGAGCAGGTGCTCGCGGCCCTTCCCTCGCTCCAGGAGACCCGATGACCAGCAGCTCCGGCGGCATCGACCCGCGCGGCCCGCGCTTCACCGCGGCGATCACCCTCGTCGTCTTCGCGGCGGCGCTGCTGCTGTCCGACGCGGCGCCCGGGGTGGCGGCCGTGATCACCGGCGTCCAGGCGGTGCTCTTCGCGATCGGCGCCGGGCTCGGCGTGCAGCGGACGCCGACCGGCGCGCTCTTCCGCACCTTCATCCGCCCGCGCCTCAGCCCGCCCACCGAGCTCGAGGACCCGGCCCCGCCGCGGTTCGCGCAGGCCGTCGGCCTGGTGTTCGCGGTCGTCGCGACGATCGGGTTCGCGACCGGCGTGGTGCTGCTCGGTCAGGTGGCGGCGGCGCTGGCGTTCGTCGCGGCCTTCCTCAACGCGGTGTTCGCGTTCTGCCTGGGCTGCGAGATGTACCTGCTGGGGCTGCGGCTCAGCCGGCGCGCGGCCGCCTGAGTCAGGCGGGCGTCTCCAGCAGCACCGTGAAGGGCCCGTCGTTGACCGACGCGACCTTCATGTCCGCGCCGAACACCCCGCGCTCGACATGCGTGCCGGCCGCCTCGAGCGCCGCGCACACGGCGTCGTACAACGGCTCGCTGACGGGGCCGGGGGCCGCCGCGATCCAGGTGGGACGGCGGCCCTTGCGCGCGTCGCCGTACAGCGTGAACTGCGAGACCATCAGCACCGAGTCGCCCGTCGAGCCGACCGACTCCTCGCCGTCGAGGATCCGGACGTCGCGGATCTTGCGCGCCATCCACGCCACCTCGGCCGCGCCGTCGGTGTGCGTGACGCCGAGGTAGACGAGCAGGCCGGGGCCGTCGATCGCGCCCACGACCGCGCCGTCGACCTCGACGGATGCCGACGACACCCGCTGCAGGACCGCGCGCACGTCAGTAGACCAGGGCCTGGACGCCGTCGCCGAGGGCCTCCTCGACGAACACCGGCGCCCCCGCGATCCGTACGCCGGGCAGCAGGTCGGCCTCGGTCAGCGAGCGGCGGGCGGCGCACTGCGCGCAGACCGTCACCCGCCCCGAGGCGAGGACGGCGTCGATCAGGTCGGGCAGGGGAGTGGCGAGCGGGAGCTCGAGCTCGGCCGCCCGGCCGGGGACCGCGAGCCAGGCCGCCTCGCCGGTCAGCCACAGCGAGACCGGCACCCCGGAGACCGCCGCGGCGCCGGCCACGGTGAAGCCCTGGTTGCAGCGCTCGGGCTCGTCGGCGCCGCAGGTGACCTTGACGACAAGGGTGCGGGACATGCGCCGAGCCTACGCAGCGCGACCCCCGCTACGAGGGCGGGTCTGCCTGTTGCTCGCCTGCTGCGCGGCGACCAACAGGCAGACACGCCCTAGACTCGACCCTCGTGGCCTTCGAACTCCCCGACAACCTGCACCCCAACTGCGGTCCCATCGCCTGGATGCTCGGCACCTGGCGCGGCAACGGTCACGGCGACTACCCCACGATCGAGAAGTTCCAGTTCGGCCAGGAGCTGATCTTCACCCACGACGGCCGGCCGTTCTTCCACTACATGGCGCGCGCCTGGATCGTCGACGAGCAGGGCGAGAAGGTCCGCGACGCGGCGATCGAGACCGGCTTCATCCGGGGCATCGGCGACGGGAAGTTCGAGATCCTGCTGACCCACAACACGGGCATCGCGGAGATCTGGCACGGCGAGGCCGACAACGGCAAGTTCGAGTGGACGACGGACGCCGTCGCGCGCACCGAGACCGCCAAGGACTACGCCGCCGGCAAGCGCCTCTACGGCAACGTCGACGGCGACCTGCTCTACGCCTTCGACATGGCCGCGATGGGCCAGGCGCTCCAGCCCCACCTCTGGGCGAGGCTCAAGCGTGCCTGATGACCAGGACTGGCGGGCCGCCCTTCGCGAGAAGGGCTACCGGCTCACGCCTCAGCGCGAGCTGATCCTGGCCGCGGTCGACGCGCTCGGCCACGCGACGCCCGACGAGGTGCTGGCCCACGTCCAGCAGACCGCGAGCACCATCAACGCCTCCACCGTGTACCGGACGCTCGAGGTCCTCGAGGAGCTCGGCCTGATCCGCCACGCGCACCTGTCCGACCGGGCGCCGACGTACCACTCGACGCGTGGGCACGAGCACTTCCACCTGGTCTGCCGCGGCTGTCGCGAGGTGATCTCGGTCGACGCCGCCGAGGCCGCGTCGTTCGTCGCCGTCCTCCGGGAGAAGGGCTTCGCCCCCGACCTCGGCCACCTCACCGTCTTCGGCCGGTGCGCACAGTGCGAAGGAGAAGCATCATGACCACCGTCCTCACCTACGGCACCTTCGACCTCTTCCACATCGGCCACCTGCGGCTGATCGAGCGCCTCGCCGGACTCGGCGACCGACTCGTCGTCGGCGTCTCGACCGACGAGTTCAACGCCGGCAAGGGCAAGAAGTCCGTCGTCTCCTACGACGACCGCGCGGCCATCGTGGGCGCCGTCAAGGGCGTTGACCTGGTCATCCCCGAGCGCTCGTGGGACCAGAAGCGCGCCGACATCGTCGAGCACGGCGTCGACCTGTTCGTGATGGGCGACGACTGGACGGGGAAGTTCGACGACCTGTCCGACGTTTGCGAGGTGAGGTACCTGCCGCGCACCTCCGGTGTGTCCAGCACGGAGATCAAGGAGATGCTCCGCACGCTCGACCCCGGCCACATCGAGGAGATGCAGGCAGCCCTCGGCACCCTGACCCGACTCCTCGAGCACTACCGGGACCTGACATGACCTCCCCCCTCCTGAACCTTCCGGGCGCCGTCGCCGGCGAGGGCGTCGACGCGCCCGTCGCCGCCCACTACGGCAGCCTGTACGGCGAGCAGCGCGCCCTCGACTCCGGCGAGGGCTTCGTCGACCTCTCCCACCGCGACGTCCTGCGCGTCGCCGGCCCCGACCGGCTGACCTGGCTGCACTCGATCACCACCCAGTACTTCGAGGGGCTCGAGCCCGGCCGCTGGATCAGCGCCCTCATCCTGTCCCCGCAGGGCCACGTCGAGCACGCCTTCACCGGCGTCGACGACGGCGAGGCGTTCACCGCCCACGCCGAGCCGGGCCGCGCCGCCGCGCTCATCGACTTCCTCGAGCGGATGAAGTTCATGATGCGCGTCGAGATCACCGACCTGACGTCCGAGCTCGCCGTCGCCTGGCGCCCGGGGCGCTACGACCTGGTCCCGCGCGACCAGCTCACGGCGTACGCCGAGGCCGCCGGGCCCGCCGCCGGCCTGTGGGCCTTCGAGGCGCTGCGCATCGCCCGCGGCGAGCCGCGCTTCGGCGTCGACACCGACGAGCGGACCATCCCCAACGAGGTCGGCTGGATCGCCGAGCAGCCCTGGGGCGCCGTCCACCTCGACAAGGGCTGCTACCGCGGCCAGGAGACCGTCGCCCGCGTGCACAACCTCGGTCGGCCGCCGCGCCGCCTCACGCTGCTGCACCTGGACGGGTCGGAGAACCGGCTGCCCGCCGTCGGCACCGAGGTGCTGCCGGACGGCGGCGGACGGGCCGTGGGCTTCGTGGGGTCGTCGGCGCGGCACCACGAGCTGGGGCCGATCGCGCTGGCGCTGCTGAAGCGGAACACCGACGTGTCCGCGGCGCTGGTGGTCGACGGGCTGCCGGCCGCGCAGGAGGTCGTGGTCGATCCCGAGGTAGGGCTGCACTTCCGTCCGCAGCGGTGAACGCCGACCCGGCACAAACTGGCTCGCAAAATGCACTGACCCGGCAGAAACTGGCCCGCCAAATGCGCTGACCCGGCAGAAACTTCTGCCGGGTCACGGGGCTGTTCGGGCGGCCGCCCGCTTCGCGTTGAGTCGTGTGCCCGAGAACCCCTGTGGGCGGGTTCTCAGGCACACGACTCCGATCTCGCCGCGCCGCCGGCCGCGCGAAAACGACGATCGGCGTGGATCCGATGAACCTGGTTCATCCGATCCACGCCGATCCGGCGTCGCGGGCTGCGTCAGCCGTTGATCATTCCGGCGCCGACGGTCACGCCGGTCGCCTCGTCGATCAGGACGAACGAGCCGGTGGTGCGGTTCTTCGAGTACGGGTCGCACAGCAGCGGCACCGTGGTGCGCAGCGTGACGCGGCCGATCTCGTTGACGCCCAGCTCCTTGGTCTCCTGGTCGCGGTGCAGCGTATTGACGTCCAGGCGGTACTGGATGTCCTTGACCAGGGCCCGGCCGGTGCGCGTGGTGTGCTTGATGGCCAGCTTCTGCCGCGGCTGCAGCGGAGCGTTGGTCATCCAGCAGATCATCGCGTCGATGTCCTGGCTCGGGGTCGGGGCGTTCTTCACGCGGGCGATCATGTCGCCGCGCGAGACGTCGACGTCGTCCTCGAGGTGGACCGTCACGCTCATCGGCGGGAAGGCCTCGGGGATCTCCTTGTCGAACAGGTCGATCTTGGCGATCTTCGACGTCATGCCCGACGGCAGGACGACGACCTCGTCGCCCGGCTTGAGGACGCCGCCCGCGACCTGGCCCGCGTAGCCGCGGTAGTCGTGGAACTCGTCGGACTTGGGCCGGATGACGTACTGCACGGGGAAGCGGGCGTCGATCAGGTCGCGGTCGGAGGCGACGTGGACGTGCTCGAGGTGGTGCATGAGCGTGGGACCGGAGTACCACGGCATGTTCTCGGAGCGGGTCACCACGTTGTCGCCCTGGAGCGCCGAGATCGGGATGACCTCGAGGTCCGGGACGTTCAGCTTGGTCGCGAACTGGGTGAACTCGGCGTAGATCTTCTCGTAGACGGCCTGGTCGAAGTCGACGAGGTCCATCTTGTTCACGGCCAGCACCAGGTGCGGGACGCGGAGCAGCGAGAGGATGACGGCGTGCCGGCGGGACTGCTCGGTGAGGCCCTGGCGGGCGTCGACGAGGACCAGGCCGAGGTCGGCGGTGGAGGCGCCGGTGACCATGTTGCGCGTGTACTGCACGTGGCCGGGGGTGTCGGCGATGATGAACTTGCGGTTGGGCGTCGCGAAGTAGCGGTAGGCCACGTCGATGGTGATGCCCTGCTCGCGCTCGGAGCGCAGGCCGTCGGTCAGCAGCGCGAGGTCGGTGTAGTCGTAGCCCTTCGCCTCGCTGGTGGCCTCGACCGCCTCGAGCTGGTCCTCGAAGATCGACTTCGAGTCGAGCAGCAGGCGGCCGATCAGGGTCGACTTGCCGTCGTCGACGGAGCCGGCCGTCGCGAACCGCAGCAGGTCCATCGGGCGCTTCTCGGTCTCGGTGCTCATCAGAAGTAGCCCTCCTTCTTGCGGTCCTCCATGGCGGCCTCGGAGAACCGGTCGTCGCCACGGGTGGCGCCGCGCTCGGTGACCCGGGCGACCGCGACCTCGTCGATGATCTCGGGGATGGTGCTGGCGGTGCTCTCGACGCAGCCGGTGAGCGTCAGGTCGCCGACGGTGCGGAACCGGACGGTGCGCTCCTCGACGACCTCGCCGTCGCGCAGCGGGTTGTGCTCGCTCTCGGACAGCAGCATGCCGTCGCGCTGGAAGACCCGGCGCTGGTGCGAGAAGTAGATGCTGGGGATCTCGATGCCCTCGCGGCCGATGTAGTCCCAGATGTCCAGCTCGGTCCAGTTGGAGATCGGGAAGATCCGCATGTGCTCGCCCTCGTGGAGGCGGCCGTTGTAGAGGCTCCAGAGCTCGGGGCGCTGGTTCTTCGGGTCCCACTGGCCGAACTCGTCGCGGTGGGAGTAGACGCGCTCCTTGGCGCGGGCCTTCTCCTCGTCGCGGCGGCCGCCACCGAAGGCGGCGGTGAAGCCGTTCTCCTCGATGGCGTTGAGCAGGGTGCCGATCTGGAGGCGGTTGCGCGAGGTCTTGCCGTCGTCGACGACGACGCCGTCGGCGATCGCCTGCTCGACGCTGGCGACGATCAGCTTGACGCCGAGGCGGTCGACCCAGTTGTCGCGGGTCGCGAGGACCTCGGGGAAGTCGTATCCGGTGTCGACCTGCAGCACCGGGAACGGGATCTTCGCCGGGTAGAACGCCTTCTCCGCCAGGCGCATCATGACGATCGAGTCCTTGCCGCCGGAGAACATCAGCACCGGCTTCTCGAACTCGGCCGCGACCTCGCGGAAGATGTGGATCGACTCGGCCTCGAGCTGGTCGAGCTGGCTGAGGCGGTAGTCGCTGTGCACTGTCACGCGGACGGCCCATCCCTTCTAGAACACGTTCTCATCGAACCTCGGGCTCGCCCATCGTGCCATGCGGAACCTTGCACCCCGACATTCTGACGGTCGCGATAGACAAATCGACGAGTTCGGCCCTCCGAGGGCCTACGCTGCGGGCGTGGCAGCCGACTTCGTCGCCCGTCTGGGCTCGCGCGGATCGGTCCCCGGCGAGGTGCACTCGACCTGGGACCTCCCCGCGTACGTCGGCGCGCTGGCCCGTCCGGTCACCGACGACGAGGTCGAGCGGATCGTGCGGCGCGCCCGGGCGGTTCGCCGTACCGACCCCGACCGGCTGACCGCGATCCTGGCCGCGCTCGCCGACCCGCCGGTCGGCGAGCTCAACAAGGCCCGGCTCGGCGCGGCCGCGGGCATCCCGCCCACCACCGTCGGCCCGTACGTCGACGTGCTCGTCGAGCTCGGCGTCGTCCAGCTGCTCCCGGGCTGCCGCTCGTCGGCCGCGAAGCGCGCGATCGGCCGCCCCCGCGCCGTGTACGCCGACCCGTCCCTCGCCCGCCACCTGTACGGCGTCCCGGCCGAGCAGCTCGCCGAGTTCGGCGGCCGCCGTCGGCTGACCCCGCTGCTGGTCGGCCTGGTCGCCGCCGAGCTGCTGCGCCAGCGGGCGACCAGCGCCGTCGACTACCGGCTCAGCTACCTGCGCGAGCGCAACGGGCTGGCCGTCGATCTCGTCGTCGAGCTGCGCGACGACACCTGCTACGGCCTCGAGGTCCGCACCGCAGCCAGCCTGCGGCCGCACCAGTTCGCGGGCCTGCAGGCGCTGGAGCGGCGGGCCGGGAGCCGGTTCCGCGGCGGCGTCGTCCTCAACACCGCGGCGACCGGTCATCAGTACGGCCCACGGCTGTGGGGCCTGCCGATCTCGGCCCTGTGGGACTGGGACCAGGGACAGCCGCGCCGCTGAGCGGTCACCCGCCGGTCATGTCGTTGTCCTGACAGGTTCAGCCGCGCGCCCTAGCCTCGCGCCATGAAGATCGCCGTGGTGGGCGCCGGCTACGTGGGCCTGTCCAACGCCGTCCTGCTGGCCCGTCAGCACGACGTCACCGTCATCGACGTCGACGCCGACCGGGTGGACGCCGTCAACGCGGGGCGCTCGCCGATCATCGACCGCGAGCTCGAGGACCACCTCGCCCGCGGCGGCCTCTCGCTCACCGCGACCCGCGACCGCCGCGCGGCGTACGCCGACGCGACGTACGTCGTGGTCGCGACGCCGACCAACTACGACCCCGACACCAACCGCTTCGACACCTCCTCTGTCGAGCGGGTCACCGCGCAGGCGCTGGACGTCAACCCGGCCGCGACGATCGTGATCAAGTCGACCGTGCCCGTCGGCTACACGGCCACGCTGCGCGAGCGGCACCCCGGCGCGTCGATCCTGTTCAGCCCCGAGTTCCTGCGCGAGGGCCAGGCGCTCCACGACAACCTGCACCCGTCGCGGATCGTCGTCGGCTCCGACACGAGCGAGGGCCACCTCTTCGCCAAGCTGCTCAGCGAGGCGGCCGAGGAGGAGGACGTCCCGGTGCTCTTCACCGGGTCCACCGAGGCCGAGGCGATCAAGCTCTTCGCCAACACCTACCTCGCGCTGCGCGTGGCCTACTTCAACGAGCTCGACACCTACGCCGCCCACCACGGGCTCGACGCCCGGCAGGTGATCGACGGCGTCGGGCTCGACCCGCGGATCGGCACGCACTACAACAACCCGTCCTTCGGGTACGGCGGCTACTGCCTGCCCAAGGACACCCGCCAGCTGCAGGTCAACTACGACGCCGTCCCGCAGAACCTGATCAGCGCGATCGTCGAGGCGAACACCACCCGCAAGGAGTTCATCGCCGACGACGTCCTGCGGCGCGAGCCGAAGGTGGTCGGGATCTACCGGCTCACCATGAAGGCCGGCTCCGACAACTTCCGCGAGTCGGCCGTGCAGGGTGTGATGAAGCGGATCAAGGCGCGCGGGGTGAAGGTGATCGTCTTCGAGCCGGAGCTCGAGCAGAAGCGGTTCTTCAACTCGAAGGTGATCCGGGACCTCGACGAGTTCAAGGCCAAGGCCGACGTGATCATCGCCAACCGTCGTACCGACGTGCTCGACGACGTGGCGGAGAAGGTCTACACGCGCGACATCTACGGTCGCGACTGACGCGACCCGAGGTCAGCGGCGGGTGGTGGGCGTGAGCCGCTCGCGCTCGATGCGGAAGGGCGTGTCGTCGGCGGCCGCACGCGCGACCCCGAACGTGAACAGCGCGGCAGCGGCCACCCAGATGGTTCCGACGCTCACCAGCAGTTCCATGACGACCTCCTTGGACGTGCCACCACGGTACCCAGCCGCTGGTGGCGGACACGTCATCTGAATGGTCGACGTCGCCATGGCCTGGTCGGACTATCCGGCCGGGACGAAGGGCCCGCTCCTCAGTCGTCGGCAGGCGTGTCGGACGTCGTCGGCGTGAGGTCGCGACCGGGGCGGGCGGTGCCGAAGGACTCGATCTCGGCCACCGTCGGCGCGCCGAACATGGGCAGGTCGTTGCGCCGGCGGATCAGGCCCCACACGAACGGCAGCAGCACCAGCATCGCGACGCCGATCGCCGCGACCAGGACCGCCTCCGCGGTCTCGTGACCCTCGCCGAAGGGGTGCAGGCCCGCCTTGAACAGCAGGGCGACGCCGGACATGGTCAGCACGATGACGATGCCGCGGCGGATGTAGGACTGCGGCACGCTCGGCGCCAGCCGCGAGCCGAGCAGGGTGCCGGGCACCGAGCCGATGATGAGCGGGATGACGAGGTCCCACTCCAGGCCGTGGATGGCGATATTGGCCAGCGCCGCGCTGAGCACGAGCGGAACGGCCTGGACCAGGTCGGTGCCGACGAGCCGCACCGGCGGCAGGCCGGGGTAGAGCATGAGCAGCGCGATCATGATGACCGAGCCGGAGCCGACGCTGGTGACGCCGACCAGCAGGCCGCCGAGCATGCCGACGAGCAGCGTCGGGACGGGGCGGATCCGCGGGTTGTGGTCGGGCAGCGCACCGCCACGACGTACCCGGCGCAGGTTGATGTAGAGCCGCAGCGCGTACGTCGACGCGGCGAACAGCAGCGCGATGCCGATGCAGAGCTTGAGGGTCTTCTCGAGCTCGGTCGGGTCGTTGGTGAGCGCCTTGACCAGCCACGGCCCGATGAACGCCATCGGCACCGAGCCGAGGATCAGCCAGCCGGCCAGACGCAGGTGGGGCGAGCCCTCCTTGGCGTGGGTGAGCGCGCCGCCGGTCTTGTAGACCGCGGCCGCGGTCAGGTCGGCGGTCACGATCGCCGAGGTGTGGCCGACGCCGAGGAAGATCAGCGCCGGCGTCATCAGTGCGCCGCCGCCCATGCCGGTGAGGCCGACCACGATGCCGACGAGGAAGCCGGCGGCCGCGATGGAGAGCGCGGTCAGGGTGAGGATGTCGTTCATCTACTCGCCTGTCTGTGGCAGGGCCAGCCGGCGGAGCACGGACTGGAGAAGGTCGTCGATCTGGTTCGCGGACACCTCGGCCGCGGCCTTGCCGCGGCGGTAGGGGTCGCGGATGTCGTGGTGCTCGGCGGTGCCCGCGCGGCGGTGGCCGGCCGCGGTGACCAGCTCGGCGCCGTGCAGTGACGGGTCGACCCGGTCGATGGACTCGGCGAACTGGCCGAGCGTGAACGCCTTGCGGAAGGCGTTGGGCGCCTCCTCGAGGACGAACGCCCGGTGCGCCGCCTCGGCGGTGAGCACCAGGTCGGCCGCGTCGACCAGGTCGTCGGTCAGCGGCCGGCTGGCGAAGCCGGCGATCAGGTCGGCGCTCACGCCGCGCTCGGCGAGCACGCCCGCCATCACCTTGTCGACGGGGTGGGCGTTGAAGCCGTGGGTGCCGGCGCTGGCGAACTCGATGCCGGCGTCGGGCCCGGCGAGCTGGCGCGAGCGCAGCTCCATGTACGGCGAGCGGCAGATGTTGGCGGTGCACACGAAGAGCACCCGCAGCGGGGTCGCCTCGATCCGGCCGGCCGGCTCGGCCGGCGGCGTCGGCTCGGGCAGCGGCGGCTCCGCGACGACGATCGGCTCGGTCACGCGCGCGGCCGGCGCCGTGGCCGGGCCGGCGCTGAGGTCGAGGTAGCCCGCCGTCCGCAGTGCGTCGACGACGTCGCCGAGCGCGTCGTCGATGGTGCGGCCGGTGGTGTCGACCCGGACGTTGGCGTCGAAGGGCTCCTCATAGGGGGAGGAGATGCCGGTGAACTCGGGGATCTCGCCGCGGCGCGCCTTGGCGTAGAGGCCCTTGCGGTCGCGCCGCTCGCACTCCTCGAGCGGGGTCGCGACGTGGACCAGGAAGAAGGCGCCGCCGGCCTGCTCGACCATCGCCCGCACCTGCTGGCGGGTCGCGTCGAAGGGTGCGATCGGGCTGCACACCGCGACGCCGCCGTGGCGGGCGATCTCGGCCGCCACCCAGCCGATGCGGCGGATGTTGGTCTCGCGGTCCTCCTTGGAGAACGTCAGCCCGGCCGACAGGTTGCGGCGCACGACGTCGCCGTCGAGGCTGGTCACGGTGCGGCCGCCCTGCTCGAGGAGCCGGTCCATCAGCGCCTGCGCCAAGGTCGACTTGCCGCTGCCGGACAGGCCGGTGAAGAAGAGGACGAGGCCCTGCTCGCCGGGGCGCGGGCGCTCGGCGCGGGCGATGTCGGCGAGCTCGGGGAGCACGTGGCCGCCGTAGGTCAGCTCGACGACGGGATCGCCGTCGGCGTAGGACCTCAGCACCGAGATCCGCAGCGCCGGGTCGGCCAGCGAGCCGTGGTCGGCGAGCGGGCAGGCGACCACGTCGGCGCCGATCAGGTCGGCCACCCGCAGCGTGGCGCGCAGCAGGGCGACCGGGCTGACCCCGGGCATGCCGGCGCCGACCAGCGCGACGAGCACCACCGGGCCGAGGCGGCGCAGCTGCTCGAGCTGGACGTCGGTGACCAGGTCGGTGACGGGCACGAAGGTGCGCCCGGCGTACTGACGGCGGACCTCGGCCGGCGCGACGTACAGCCGGCGGAACGGGCCGTGCTGCGCGTGCGTCAGCGGCGTGACGGCCAGCCCGCGCAGCGTGCTCGCGACCCGCGCGAGGGGGAGCCCCTCGGGATCGACCAGCTCGATCTCCTCGCCCTGGCTCAGGTGCGTGCGCAGCTCGCCCGGGAGCGAGAGCGTGATCGGGCTGCCCGGCTCGTTGAAGCCGAGGATCGGCGCCGCCGCGCCGGAGACGAGCAGCTCGAGGTCGTCGAGCTCCCGCGGCGTCGGGCAGTGCTGAGGGAGGGGCGGGCGGGACACAGGGGTGATCGTACAGAGTCGAGTGAGTTGATCCGCTTTCAACAGTGGATGGTGGACCCTGTCGCGCAGCCCGGGAGATAGGCCGTGTGAACGACTTCACGCACCTCCCGCTTGCAACATGCTAACTATTGCTAGCACCATGGTGCCCATGGCTAAGGGCAAGGTCGGGAAGACCGTCGGGTCGCTCGGTGACTACCTCAAGGAGCAGCGGACCTCCGCTCGTCTCTCCCTGCGGCAGCTCGCCGACCAGGCGGGCGTCTCGAACCCCTACCTGAGCCAGATCGAGCGTGGGCTTCGCAAGCCGTCGGCCGAGGTGCTTCAGCAGATCGCCAAGGCCCTTCGGATCTCCGCGGAGCAGCTCTACATCAGGGCCGGGATCCTCAGCCCCGATGACGGCGTGGGGGGATCGGTCGAGCTCGCGATTCTGGGCGACACCGGTCTCACCGAGCGGCAGAAGCAGTCGCTCCTCGATGTCTACGCATCGTTCCTCGCGCTCAACGCGGTCGACACGGAGGCCACGCCCCAGGCCGCGGAGGCGCCGAACAACGCGCCGACCACTACCGAGACGGACTCCGACGCCGTCACTGACGAAGGGTGAAAACCAACAATGCCGAAGCTTGAGCTCCCCAAGATCGAGATCCCCAGCATCGACCTCACGAAGGTCGAGCTGCCCGAGATCCCGGCGTCCGCCACCAAGCCGCTCTACGCCGGTGTCGGCGTGACCGACCTGGCGGTCGAGAAGGTCCGCACCTACGTCGCCGACGTCCAGGCCAAGGTCACGGCCTACGTCAGCGACGTCCAGAAAGACGTCACCGCCCGCGTCGCCGGCGTCCAGAGCACCGTCCAGAGCACCGTCAAGGGCTTCGAGCTCCCCGAGCCGAAGTCGCTGCAGGGCAAGGCCGTCAGCACCCTCGTCGAGTTCCAGGCCGACGCCAAGGCCCTCCCGGCCAAGGTCCAGAGCTCGGTCAAGGGCGCCTACGACGAGAACGTCGCCGTCGCGACCGCCCTCTACGCCGACCTCGCCAAGCGCGGCGAGAGCGTCGTCGTCAAGCTCCGCTCCGGTGAGGCCCCGGCCGCTCCGGTGAAGAAGGCCCCCGCCAAGAAGGCTCCGGCCGCCAAGAAGGCCCCGGCCGCGAAGAAGGCCCCGGCCAAGAAGGCGCCCGCGAAGAAGGCTCCCGCCAAGAAGGCTCCGGCCGCCAAGAAGGTGGCCCCGGCCGCCCCGGCCGCCCCGGTCGCGCAGGCCACCCTGCCCGGCACCGAGGCCTGA